>CALDMH010000068.1 GCA_937915565.1 uncultured Clostridia bacterium
TAACGGACGGTGAAGGTGACTTTAAGGAAAGTGCAACAGAAAATTACCGCAAGGGTAACCTTGTAAGGATGAAAAGGCGAGGTAAGAGCTCACCGGCGCTGCGGAGACGCAGCGCGCTGTGTAAACCCCATTCGGAGCAAGATAGGGGCAATCCGTAAGATAGCCGGTCGGGATTGCCTGCAAAACGTCGCTTGAACTTGTCGGCAACGGCAAGGCTAGATAGATAACCGTATTAAATGACAGAACTCGGCTTACAGACCTTCTCGGCATTATTTGAAGTGACGCTGCGGAACGATTGCGATTCGTTTTGAATCTCAATCGTTCCGCGGCTTTTTGTTTTGCGTTCTTTTTCGTCCGGCGTTTTTTGTTTTACAGCTTTTCTCGGACGGCGTGGCGGGAGCTTTCTCGCGCAATCTTACGGGAGTTTTGCAGGCGTTTTCCGTGCAATCGCTCGTCGGGCATAAATACTTTACAAAAGCGGAAAAATATTATATAATGTAAAAGAATTATGAAAAAATTTATTCTTGCGAGCGGTTCGCCTCGCAGAAAAGAGATTTTGCTCCGCGAGGGCTACTCTTTCGAGATAATGAAAAGCGATAAAGAGGACGCGTTCGACAAAACCTGTCCGGCGGAAAAGTTTTCCGTAAGGTGCGCGATAAGTAAAGCCGCCGACGTTTATTCCCGCGCGGAAAAGCCGTGCGTGGTTCTGGGCGCGGATACGGTCGTGTCGATAGACGGCGAGTTGCTCGGCAAACCCGGCGGAAGAGACGAGGCCGAAGCTATGCTGAAAAGACTTTCGGGCAAAAAGCACGTCGTCACCACGGGCTATGCGATATACGCCGAGAAATTTTCGGAAACCGGCAGCGTGAGTACGGAAGTCGAATTCGAGGAACTTTCGGAAAAGACTTTAAAGGCTTATCTTGACAGCGGTTTGTGGCAAGGCAAAGCAGGAGCTTACGGAATTCAGGACGGATTTCCGCTTGTCAAAGCTTATAAAGGCGACAGAGATAACGTCGTGGGGTTGCCTATCGCGGCAATCAGGCCCACTTTGGATTTGGTTCTTATCGGTTAAATTTAACCCGAAACAGGAGAGAAAAATGAGAGGAAACGTCATTGCGATTGACATAGGCTCGGTCAACACCGTAATATATCAGCTCGGGGCGGGCGTAGTGCTGTTCGAGCCGAGCGTCGTTCTTATCGACGAACAACAAAGAAGAAAGGTTAAAGCCGTCGGAAGCGAAGCGAAACGATTGATTGGAAAAACCTCGGGCAAAAGTTCGGTGAATTTTCCGATAAGCGAAGGGCTCGTCGTAGACGAAAAAACGGCTACGATGATGATTGAAAGCTTTTTGAATAAAATCACGTTGAAGAAGTTGAGCCTTCGGCCGCAGGTTCTTCTTTCCGTACCGTGCGGTCTCGATAACGACGAGATAAAAAAATATCTCCGCGTTCTGGCAGGCGCGGGAGTTTATTCGGTCGACCTTGTCGAGTCGCCCATTTTAACGGCCCTTGGGCTCGGCGTTCCCATAAGCGAATCCAGCCCTTGTTTTATCGTGGATATAGGCGGCGGTTCAACCAATATCGCGGCTGTTTCGCTCGACGGAGTTATCGCGGGTGTGAGCGTGAATATGGGCGGAAGAAATATCGACGCTATGATAATGAAGCATATCGAAGAATATTTCAATCTCAAAATCGGCACGCTTACGGCGGAATCGATTAAAGTGCAAATCGGCAGTCTTTACGAGAACGACGGCGCGAGAATCGTTGCCAGCGGAAGAGATTTAACGAGCGGAAAGCCCCGTTCGGTTTCGGTTTGCTCGCAGGATATTTATTTCCCGATAAGGTCTTTTTACGATAAACTTTTTGAAGTCGTGGAAATGGTAATGGCGAAGTTGCCTGCGGAAGTATCCGCCGAAATAAGAAGAAACGGCGTTTATTTTGCGGGCGGAGCAAGCAAAATTCCGGGGCTCGACGCCTATTTTAAGGATAGAATGGCGATAAAAGCCAACGTGGACGACGAGCCGGAAATTGCCGCCGCAACGGGCGGAGGAATGGTTGCCGGCAACGTAGAGCTTTTAAAGCGAATCAGAATCGTAAGAAAGCAGTGAACGTTTAATTGGTTTGAAAAAGTGCCGATAATCGACTTATAGAGGGGTTTATGAACAAAACTAATTACGACGCGGAGATGAAAAAGATTATTGCGACGCTTAACGGCGAAAAGAAAAAACTACTGTTGCACAGTTGTTGCGGGCCTTGCTCCACGGCGGTTATCGAGAGGCTCGAACCTTATTTCGAGCTTACCGTTTTTTACTTCAATCCGAATATAACCGAGAGCGAGGAATATAATTTAAGGCTTTCCGAGCAAAAGCGTTTTTTAAGCGAGGCTTATAACGGCAAGATAAAAATTATCGACGGCAGGTATAAGTCGATTGAGTTTTTCGATAAGGTTTGCGGGCTTGAAAAAGAACCAGAGGGCGGTAAACGATGCGAAGCGTGCTTTGAAATGCGCCTTAAAGAAACCGCGAAAACGGCAAAGGACGGCGGCTACGACTATTTTTGCTCGACGCTTACGGTCAGTCCGCACAAAAACGCTGAAATTATAAACCGCATCGGCGAAGCGGAAGGCGAGCTTTTCGGAATGAAATATCTTCCTAACGATTTTAAAAAGGAAAACGGCTATAAGCGTTCGGTGGAGCTTTCAAACGAATACGGGCTTTATCGTCAGCATTATTGCGGTTGTATTTATTCAAAATACACTTCTCTTCCGGGATTGGAGGAGAGCGACGGCGAAAAATAAGAAAAGTTGCGGGAGAGCCGCACGGAAAAACGTTGCGGGAGAGCCGCACGGAAAAATGAGAATTATTGCAGGATAACTGCGCTGAAAAAATGAGAGTTATTGCGGGAAAACACAGGGGCAGAACCCTTAAAGAATTTAAAGGCAGAGATATTCGCCCCACTTCGGACAGGGCGAAGGAAGCTATTTTCAATATTTTGCAGTTCGATATTCCCGGTTGTTCGTTTCTCGACTTGTATTCGGGAACGGGAGGAATCGGACTGGAAGCCCTTTCACGCGGGGCGGAAAAAGTCGTTTTCGTTGACAATTCCAAGGAAAGTCTTAAACTTTTGAGAGAAAATCTCGCTTATTTAAAGGAGCAAGCCGAGGTTTACGACAGCGACGCGCTTGCTTACGTCGGGACGACGAGGGAGAAGTTTGATTTTATTTTTCTCGACCCGCCTTATGCTGACGACGCTCGCGGAGTTGTCGAAGCTATTGCGAAAAACGGAGTTTTAAACGACGGCGGCAGAATAATTTACGAACATTCGGGAAAAACCGTCGGCGAAATCGACGGCGCGCGGCTCGTTGACACTCGGGTTTACGGCATAGCCGTTTTCGATTTTTACGAAGCGGAATAAAAACAACGCGTAAAAAAATAAAACGAAGAGCGGTTTTTGAAGAAACGAGCGAAGCAAAATAGAGGCGAACCGTAAAAAACGGTTTTGGAGAAACAAGCGAAGCAAAATAGAGGCGAAGCGGTGAGCGAAAATATGAAAAAATGTGTTTTTGCGGGGACTTTTGACCCCGTTACGAAAGGTCACGAAGAAATTATTTCAAAATGCAGCGGGCTTTTTGACGAAGTTATCGTCGCGATATGCGTAAACGTAAACAAAACGACGATGTTTTCCGTTGAAAAAAGGCTCGATTTTTTAAAAAGAACGTGCGCGAAATACCCGAACGTCAAGGTTTTGTATCACGAGGGGCTTCTCGTGGATTTGCTCAAAGCGGAGGGCGCGAGGTATAACGTGCGAGGTTTGAGAAACGGAAGAGATTACGAATACGAAAACGAAATGAATTTCGTAAATTCCGAGCTTATGCCCGAAATTGTAACCGTTTATATGCCTTGCAGCGACCTTAACGTCCAGATAAGCTCGTCGGTTGTAAGAGAACTTCTTAAATTCGGCATAAACGCCGATAGTTACGTTCCGGGCGAGATAAAAGGACTGCTTAAAGTCTGATTGCGAAGATAAAACGGTTGCCACAACCCGAACACGATATGAACCGCAACCCCCGAACTTCAAACCATATAAACCGAACCGCAAAACCCGAAAGGGTTGCTTAAAATCGAAACGTGATGCGATATTAAGGCGCTATTAAAATATAAACAACAAAACGAACGAGAGCGACGTCTGAACGATTTTCGCAAGCAAAAAAACCGAGATTTTAACGTTGGCTTTTTTTAAAAAAGCGACTGACTGAACGAGTACGGAAACGCCCCCGAAAGAAATCAATGCCGAGGCAAAAGTGAGGCTATAAGTCGATAAACCGCACAAAGCGAGCGTTTTGCACCCCCTCGTACATTCGATTAAGCCGTAAGCGAAGGCCTTTGAAATTTCCTCGTTTTTCGTAATTAAGGAAATCGCCTTCCAAAGCGGGTAAAGCGCGTCGAGATTTTGAAGAATGTCGGCAACGACGTAAAACACGCAAATAAACCCGCCCACGGTGGCGATTGAAACGACGGAAGAATAAACGCAGTCGTATAAAACGTTGTCGCTTTCAGGCGGCTCTTTGAGGAGCGGTTTACGCGCCGTTTCAACGCAACTGCTTTTCCCGAAAAAGCGAAAAATAAGCCCTGTGACGAGCGCGGACAAAACGTGCGTTAAAAGAAGCGTTTTGCCGACCGAAGCCGAGCCGAACATTCCCACGCCCACGCTCCCGACGATAAACAGCGGGCCGGAGGTGGAGCAAAAAGTAGACGTTCTCGTCGCGTCGTCGCTGTCAATCAGCCCGTTTTCGCCGAGGTCGCCGATTATTTTCGCGCCCACGGGATAGCCGGAAAGGACGCTCATCAAAAAAACGTACGCGGCAAAACCGCTCGTTTTAAAGAGTTTTTTGCACGGTTTTTCAAGGATTTTCGCTAATTTTTCGGTCACGCTGATTTTTGAAAGCAACGCCGTGAAGAAAAAGAAGGGCAAAAGCGCGGGCAAAACCACGAGCGCCCAAAGTTTCACGCCGTTAAGCGCGGAAGCGACGTAAACGCTCGGTTTTAAAAGGATTATGAGCATACACGCCGAAACGCATACGGCAAGAACGATTTTCAAAAGCTTACGGGAAACCGGAAATTTACGAGAAAAAAACTGTTTCATAGTTTATTCATACTCGCGAAAATCGTAAAAAATGAGGAAATATGTACGATTTATTTGACGCTATAAACGAAGAAAAAAATAAGGCGAACGCTCCGCTTGCCGAGAGAATGCGTCCCGTATCTCTCCGCGAGTTTTTGGGGCAAAGCCATATTTGCGAAGACAACAGCTTGCTTCGCAGAGCGATTTCGCTCGATAAAGTGGGGAGTTGTATTTTCTGGGGCCCTCCCGGTACGGGAAAAACCACTCTCGCAAACGTCATCGCCAATTCCACGAGCGGAAATTTCGTTAAATTGAACGCCGTTTCGAGCGGCGTTGCGGACGTTAAAAAAGCAGTTGACGAAGCGAAGGAAAGCCTGAAATTATACGGGAAGAAAACTTACCTTTTGCTCGACGAATGTCATAGATTCAGCAAAACTCAGTCGGACAGTCTTTTGCCAGCCATAGAGCAAGGCACGATTATTTTTATCGGCTCGACGACGGAGAATCCTTACGCCTCGATGACGCCCGCAATCGTTTCGAGATGCAGGGTGTTCGAGTTTAAGCGTCTGGACGACGAAACCGTTAAAAAAGCCCTGTATAGGGCGATTAACGATAAAAAACGCGGATACGGCGGGCTTAATCTCGACGTTAAAGACGAGGCCGTGAGTCACATAGCGTCGATGAGCGGCGGGGATTTGCGAACGGCTTATAACGCCCTTGAACTCGCCGTGCTTACGACGGAAGCCGATAAGGACGGAAAGATAACCGTAACGCTTAAAGACGCGGAGCAGTCCATACAGAGAAAGGCTCTTTCTTACGACGAAAATTCTTACTACGATATGCTCAGCGCATTTTGCAAATCTCTTCGCGGAAGCGACAGCGACGCCGCGCTTTATTACGCGCACAGGATTATCTCCGGCGGGGGCGACCCTTTGCTCATTTTCAGGCGTTTGCTCGCTCATTCCGCGGAAGACGTGGGTATGGCCGACCCGAACGCGTTGGTCGTTTGTTCGAGCGCGCTCACTGCGTTCCAGAATATGGGTTATCCCGAGGGGTTGTTGCCTCTTTCGGAAGCGATAATTTACGTTTGCGAAGCTCCGAAATCGAATTCGGTCGTCGTCGCTATGAATTCGGCGCGCGCAGCTGCGGAAAGCAATAAGGACGATACCGTTCCTATGCACGTCAGAAACGCCGTTTTCGGCGATAAGGAAGCCAAGGCGATGAGCAGACAATATAAATATCCGCACGATTACGGCGGTTACGTCGAACAGCAGTATTTGCCCGATTCGCTTGCGGGAAGCGTGTTTTATAAGCCGGGGAACAACGGTTTTGAAAACAAAGTAAAAGAAATACGAAAAGAAAAGGGAATGAAGAAGTAAGCTCGCAACTTTGGCGAGAAAACCCTTTACATTGCCGTTTGGTTGTGTTATAATAACGAAGATAGTGCGGCGCGGCGCGCCGTTCTATCCGAAAAAATGTATGGAAGGTGCGTATGGAAGAGCGTGAAATGACGTCCGAATCCGATATTCTGACGCTTAGCAATCTTTTTGAAACCGTAAAAAAATCGATTTTGCTCGTCTTGGCGATAATCGTCGCGTTTGCGGCCGTCGGAGCGTTGTATTCGTTCTTTTTTATAAAAAGAGAATATTCCGCGTCCGCTTCGCTTATAGTCACGGTTAAGCCCGAGCCTACCGTTAAAACGATTGTTTCGTCCGACGGAAAGACTTACACGATAACCGACGACAGCGTTTTGAACGCCGAGAATTCCGCGGCTTCGTATGCGTGCTGGATAGCGGGCAATTCGCTTGCTTTTTTCAACCGCGATAATAAAGTTATTTATTCCGAAGCGATAAAAAAATACGAAGAGTTGCATAAAAACGACGCAAAACACACGCCGATTAAGGTTGATTTCGTAGGAAAATCGGTCAGCGTATCGAGCCAGTCGTCGCAAATTTTCGTTTCTTATTCGTCAACCGCAAGCGACCCCGACAAAATGCTTAAATGTATTATCGAGTCCTTCCTTGCGAAGATAAACGAAGAGGACGAAACGGGCGAATCGGTTTTCAAACCGTTTTCGGGAAGGATAACCGTTTTGTCCGAGCCTTGTCTTGACGAAACGAACGGAAGATTCGGCAGCATCGTGAAATACACTCTCGTGTTTGCGGTTCTCGGTTTTGTCGTTGCGTTCTGCGTGGTCGTTGTTAAAACTTTGAAAAACGCGAAGAAGAAGCGCGAGAAAAACGATTGATTTTCAGTTGTAACTTATTGATACTTTTATATAAAAAGGAATGCTTTTAAAAGCGTTCCTTTTTTTGTGATTAAATTAAAAATCTTGCGATAATCGACTTATAGAGCGGTTTATGTAAAAAATAAAATTAGCGGGCGGCTCTTTCGCTATGGCGAAAGAGCCGCCCGCCATTGATAACGAATGCAAATTTTAAAAATCGTTTAAGCGTTAAAACCCTTAAAATTTAAGTTTACGAGCCATAAGCACGCCCATAACGGAAGCCATCATAAGCCCCCTCGTCCAACCGGACGAATCGCCGAGGCAATGGAGGTTTTTAATGTTCGTGTTAAAGTCGTCGTCCATTTTTATCTTGTTGGAATAAAATTTAAGTTCGGGCGAATACAAAAGCGTTTCGGGGCTTGCAAATCCCGGAACGACCACGTCGAGCTGTTCAATGAAACGCAAAATGTTCGTGAGCGTTCTATAAGGCATCGCCGCCGTAATATCGCCCGCAACTGCGTCCGGCAAAGTGGGCTTCACGTTCGACCTCGAAAGTTCTTCGCTCCAAGTGCGTTTTCCTTCGAGTATGTCGCCGTAACGCTGAACGAGAATATGTCCGTTCGCGAGCATATTAGTAAGTTCGCCGATTTTCTTCGCGTATTCGATTGGCTGGTTGAACGGATAAGTGAAATTGTGCGAGCAAAGAATGGAAAGATTGGTGTTGTCCGATTTTTTGTCCTTAAACGAATGTCCGTTCACAACGGCGAGGTTGTCGTCGTAATTTTCCTGCGCAACGTACCCACCGGGGTTCTGGCAGAACGTGCGCACCTTGTTTTTGAAAGGAGCGGGGTAACCGATGAGTTTGGATTCGTATAAAACCTTGTTCACCTCTTCCATAACTTCGTTGCGAACTTCAACTCTCACGCCGATGTCAACCGTGGAGGGTTGATGCTCGATGCCGTGAGCGGTGCACATACTTTCAAGCCATTCCGCGCCGCGTCTGCCCGTTGCAACAACCGTTTTTTGAGCGTAAATTATCTCTTCCTTTCCGCCGAATTCCACGATTGCGCCTTTGCACGCATTGCCTTCGATAACCACGTTTTTGCAGTCGGCGTTAAAAATCATTTCAACGCCCGAGGAGAGCAGGCTTTGCTCAATGGCGTAATAAATGTCCTGCGCCTTTTCCGTTCCGAGATGGCGAATGGGGCAATCGACGAGTTTAAGCCCCGC
>CALDMH010000069.1 GCA_937915565.1 uncultured Clostridia bacterium
TGTAACGGTTCCGTTTAGCCGAGCAAGCAAGGCTTGCGAACGCCGTCGCGCAACACGACATATCCATTTAACTATGGAAGCAAAAATATAAAGTTTTGGCGGTTTAATTATATCGGTCGAAAGGGCAGAGCCTTTCGACCGATACGCTTTGGTGGAGATAGTCGGGGTCGAACCGGCGACCTCTTGAATGCCATTCAAGCGCTCTACCAACTGAGCTATACCCCCACGGTATTATATCGGCATTCGTCTTATCGAAGCCGATGTTTATGATAACATAAATTTATTTTTTTTGCAAGCGTTTTTTTATCCGCTTTTCCTCTTTTTGCGAAAAATGCGATTTTCACCTAAATAATACATTCGTCCGCCGCTATATTCTTTTAAACCGATTGTAAAAAATAATTAAATGTGTTAAAATGTCGGTATGAGTATGAAAATCGTCTTAAAGGAAAAGATTTATCCTTTTTTTAAGAATAATTACGGGTACTTTTTTATTCCCGTTTTCGTTTTTGCCGTCTTTTTGATTGCGCAGGCGAGCTTCGGAATTTTCCCTTTCGGCAACGCCGTTATGTCGAGTTACGATATGCTCGCGCAGGAAAATCCGTTCATCGAGCATTTTTTCTCGGTTTTAAAAGGCGAAAGCGGGCTTTTCCACACGTTCTATATCGGCGGCGGAATGGATATGTTTGGCTCGCTCGCATATTGCACGATAAGTCCGTTCACGTTTTTATTCCTGCTAGGCGGGGAAGGCTATTCCTTTCATATGGTGAGTTTCGTGCTTCCGCTTAAAGTGGCTTGCGCAGGAATAACCGCATTTTATCTTTTGAGAAAATATTTCAAAGCGATACCCGATTATCTTTCGGTAACGCTTGCGCTTTTGTATGCTTACGGCGGCTATTTGTACGTTGCCAACACTTACATCGTGTGGCTCGATATTTCGATTTATATTCCGATTTTTATTTGCGGATTTATCAAACTCATACGCGAGGACAAACTTAAATTGTTTACGATAAGCCTTGCGTGTATGATATACGCGTGCTTTTCGATAACCTGTTTTTCGTTTTTCCTGTTGTTTCCCGTTCTCGTTTTGTACGTTATTTTTTGCGTGGATAAAAGCGAAAGAAAACGTAAACTTACGAGAATGTGTTTCGGCTTCGTTTTAGCCGTTGCCATAGCTCTTCCGCTTATGCTCCCCGCGCTTTACGCTTACACGAAAGCGGGTAGAAATACGGGGCTGTTTTCGGAAATTTTCGAGGTGCTTTCCAAAAGTCAGGTGGAGCAAGGCAAGCTCGTTGAGCATCTTTACGAAAAATTCACTTACGTTTTGTGTAATTCCACCTTTATTTTCCTTGGCGCATACTATTTCGTGCGTTCGGAAAGGGGGGATAAGTTCGCATTCTTCTCCGTGGCGGCGTTTCTCGTGCTTATTTTGCCGTGCGTGGTTGACGAGAGTATGTTGCTGCTTAATATGGGCTCGTATATGTCTTACGCGCTTCGTTTCGGTTTCCTTCTGGACGGATTCGGACTTATAATCGCGGCGAAAGGGCTTACGATGATGCTCGAAAAAACCTCCGCCGAGGCCGACGAGAGCGAAGTGGTTTCGGGCGAGGAAAAGACGATGACGAAAAAGCCGATTATCGGCGCGGGGATAGTGTGTTTAATCGTTTGTTCGGTCGTGTTCTTCACGTTCAGGTTTTTTAATTTTATTTACGACGGCGATTACAAAACGAACGGAATCGTGTCGGCGTTTATGAAGTGGACTTCGATGAACGAAAGCAATATGCCGTTCAAAAATTACTTCCCGTGCTTCGCCCATTCCGAGGGCGGACTCGAAACGACGGGCATACTCTTTATCGTCGTGACGATAGCGTTTATTTTGTCGCTCGTTGCGATAAAATATCTCAAAGTTAAGTTCAGGGACGTCGTTTGCGTTTTATGCGTGTTGTCGCTTTCGCAAACGGTGTTTTTCAATTTCTCGCTCGTTAAAGGCGACCGTCAGGGCGGCTCGATGGAAAATTATTCCGCGTATAGCGAAATCGTTGACGGCGTGAACGAGGTTTACGGGGAAAACTATTACAGATATAAAAATTACGATTACGATATTTCGTCCGATTCGCCGCTGGTGCTTCACAGTTATTCTCATTCGCTTTTCAGTTCGATGGCAGATGCGAAAAATCTTACCGTTCAAAAGAATTTCGGTTATTCGGGCAACGGGCAAAACAGTACGAGAACGCAAAACGGCGATACGTTTTCGGACGCGGTCGTCGGGTATAAATATATCGTTTACAATCTTTACGACGGCGACGACAGCGACGCGTCGGATAAACCTTATTATAAAAACACGAGGATTTACGGCTTTGAAAAGCCGCGCGTCGAGGTTGCGGATAAAAACGGAACTCGTTTATCTCCAAACGAACTTAAAGGCGAAGTTTTCAAAGGTCTGATGCCGAACGTAAACGTGGTTTTGTCGATTAAAAAGACGGATAGCGGTTACGATTGTTTTGTCGGCGGCGAACTTTTGTATTCGTCGGAAATCTCTTCGGAGGTAAACAAGGTCGAGGTCGTCGGGCATAAAATAACCGCGGAATTAAGTACGTTGAAGATAAACGACGAGGATAAGTTCTCGGAAATAACCTCCGAAAAATGGAAGAGGAGAGGCGACGTTTACAAAATTTTCGGCGAATCGTCCGCTTACGTCACTTTCGGAGTTTCGGATTTTGCAAATGCGGAGGCAACGGTGAGTTACGGGCGTTCGTCCGGCAATTCCAACGCTTTCGTTGCGTTAAGGGTTTATTTTAAAAACGGCGAAAGGCTCACGCTTCAACTCAACACCCCGAAGTACGTCGTTTACGAAAACGAAACCGCGCTTCCTACGTGCGCCGTCGTGGACGGAAAAACCATTCAGGCCGACGTGAAAGACGGGGCTACGACGAGCGAAAGGCGCAGGCTTTACGAGGTTGCGGCGTACGATTTTCTTTACGGGAAAAAATCCGGGAAAACGAGCGTAAGTCAAAGCGGCGACGCAACGCGTTTGAAGGCTTATCTCGAAGAGAGAAAAGTCGATTACAAACTGGCGAAAAACGAAATAATTCTGCCGCCGATAACCGCGGAGGAAGGGCAGAGTTTATATCTCAATTACGTCAATCTCGAAGGTTACGAGGTTAAGGTGAACGGCAAAAAAGTCGATTTCGTCGAGAACGACCTCGATTTTATGATTATCGAGCTTGAAAAAGGCGAAAATATCGTCACGATAAAATACAAATCACCCTATTATAAATATATTCTGTTCGGCGCGCTTGCGGGCGGACTTATCGTCGCGCTTTACTTCGCGCTCAAAAAGAAAGCGAAATTCGTGCTCGAAAAAGCCGAAGTCGTTATCCCGTATATGGCTTACGCTTTGGCGGGGATTCTAGTCGGATTTTTCCTTATATTCCCGATTTTCGTCTTTCTTTATAAGTTCATATTCAAATATTTCAAACTGTTATTCAAGTGAGAAATTTATACGAGCTATAAATAAATGTATTGAGATAATCGGCGAAAAGCGGTTGCGTTTTTTTCGGGGAAGTAATATAATAACTCCTGTTTGTTTTATTTTTCCCCGATTGCCGCAAGGCTTTGGAAATTTTCGGTTGAGGTTGAAATGAAGGATAAATACGTTAGTCCGCTTTGCGAAAGATACGCGGACGAAAAGATGCAGAAAATATTTTCGGCGGATAACAGATATTCCGTTTGGCGCAAACTTTGGATTGCGCTTGCCGAAAGCGAAAAGGAACTCGGGCTTTCCATAACCGACGAGCAAATCGCCGAGATGAAAGAACACGTTTACGATATAGATTACGAAAAAGAAAACGAATACGAAAAAAAACTCCGTCACGACGTAATGGCTCACATTTACGCGTACGGGGAGCTTTGTCCTAAGGCGCGCCCTATCATTCACTTGGGCGCGACTTCTTGTTTTGTGACGGATAACGCCGATATTCTTCTTATAAGAGAGGGGCTGACGGAAATAAAAACGCTTCTCGTGAACGCTATTGCGGCGGCGGCGGAATTCGCGGATAAATACAAGGATTTGCCGATTCTTGCTTACACGCATTTTCAGGCGGCGCAACCCACCACGCTCGGCAAAAGAGCCACGCTTTGGATAAACGACCTCGCGGAGGATTTGAAGAGGCTCGATTTCGAACTTTCAAATCTCGCGTTTTTCGGTTGTAAGGGTACGACGGGCACGGGCGCGAGTTTCCTTCAACTTTTCAACGACGAGGAAAAGGTTTTCAAGCTTGAAAAGCTCATTGCGAAAAAATTCGGTTTTGAAAAGGTCGTTCCCGTTTCGGGGCAAACCTATTCGAGGAAAATCGATAGTTTCGCTTTAAACGTTCTTTCGGGGATAGCTCAATCTGCGGCGAAGTTTTCGTCGGATATAAGGCTTATGTGCCATATGAAAGAGGTGGACGAGCCTTTTGAAACGAACCAAATCGGCTCTTCGGCGATGGCTTACAAAAAGAATCCTATGAGGAGCGAGAGAATAGCTTCGCTTGCGAGATACGTCATAGTCGATTCGTTAAACCCCGCGATAACCGAAGCCCAGCAGTGGCTCGAACGCACTTTGGACGATTCGGCAAACAAGCGCATTTCCGTTCCAGAAGCTTTTCTGGCGACGAGCGGAATTCTCAATCTTTATATAAACGTAATATCGGGTTTAAAGGTATATCCCAAGGTGATAGAGAAAAATCTCAATGCCGAACTTCCGTTTATGGCAACCGAAAACGTGCTTATGTATCTCGTTGAAGAAAAGGGCTTCGACCGTCAGTGGGCGCACGAAAAAATACGCGTTCATTCAATCGCCGCAGGGAGCAACGTAAAGGAAAAAGGTGGCGATAATGACCTTATAGCCCGACTTTTGAATGATGATGAACTTCATCTGACGAAAGAAGAAATAGACAAAACTATGAACGCTCACGGCTTTTGCGGGCTTGCGAAAAAGCAGACGGAAATCTTCCTTTCGCAAATTAAAAACGAAGTTATAAAGCCGAACGCGGACTTGCTCGGGGTAAAAGCCGAGGTAAACGTTTAATAAAAAACGCGCATAAAACGCCGCGGAAAAACGCGGCGAATGAATAAAAAAGGAGAAACGAAAAAATGCTTACGGCAATTGTCGGAATCAACTGGGGCGATGAAGGAAAGGGCAGAATGGTTGACCTTCTTTCGGAGAAATACGACGTTATAATCCGTTATCAGGGCGGAAATAACGCGGGGCACACCGTGGTGAATGAAAAGGGTAAATTTGCCCTCAATCTTTTACCGTCCGGAATTTTGAGAGACGAAACCGTCAACGTTATGGGTGCCGGAATGGTTATCGATATAGAACATCTTTGCGGAGAAATCGAAAAGCTTCGCAAGGCGGGGATAAACATCACGCCGAAGCACCTTAAAATAAGCGATAAGGCAACGATTTGTATGCCTTACGATAAACTTCTTGACGGCTTGGAAGAGGATAGACTTAAAGATAAAAAATTTGGTTCGACGCGCCGCGGAATCGCGCCCGTCTATTCCGATAAGTATATGAAAAAGACTTTCAGAATGGGCGACTTGAAGCATCTTGCGAGCCTTAAAGAAAAGATTAAAGAAATCGTGGAGTGGAAAAACCTTCTCGTAACGGCTTACGGCGTTCCGCCGGTTAAAGTCGAGGATATGTACGCGTGGCTTGAAAAGTTCGGAACTCCGTTTATAGATTACGTTTGCGATTTAGGAGATTATCTCGACGAAGCCGTTAAAAGCGGTAAAAACCTCTTGTTCGAGGCGCAACTCGGCGCGCTTCGCGATATTGATTTCGGCATATTCCCGTACACGTCCTCGTCTTCCACGATTGCGGCCTACGCGCCCATCGGCGCGGGTATTCCCGAATACAGGCTCGACGACGTCGTGGGCATCATGAAGGCTTATTCCACCTGCGTGGGCGAAGGACCTTTCACCTGCGAAATGTTCGGCGAGGAAGCCGAGGAACTTCGCAAAGCGGGCGGAGAATACGGCGCGGCAACCGGCAGACCGAGAAGAGTTGGCGGTTTCGACGTGGTCGCTTCTCGTTACGGGGTTAAAATTCAGGGCGCAACCTGCATTGCTCTCACGAAAATCGACGTTTTGTCCTATATGAAAAAAATTCCCGTTTGCGTCGCTTACGAAATAGACGGAAAGAGAGTGGAGAAATTCCCGTTCGGCGAAGAACTCAACAAAGCCAAACCGATTTACGAATATCTCGACGGTTTCTGCGAGGATATTTCGGCTTGCAGAAAAGCCGAGGAGCTTCCCGAAAACGCAATAAAATACATTAAATATCTCGAAAAAGCGGTCGGTTGCAAAATCAAATACGTTTCCGTCGGTGCGGAACGCGACAGTTATATCGAGCTTTATTGATTTTTCGGAGCGGGGATAATGGGTAAGCTTGTTTTAAACGGCAAAACGTTCGTCGTTTCGGGCGCGTCATCGGGGCTTGGCAGGCTTCTTTCCGAAAAACTCGTTCAATCGGGCTGTAAGGTCGTCGGGATTGGCAGGAGCAAGGAAAAATTCAACGCCTTAAAAAGCTATCTCGGCGAAAAATCCGATATGTTCGAGGCGGTTATTTTCGACGTGACGGAAGAAGGCGAGTGGAAAAAACTTGCGGCCGATTTGTCGGATAAATACGCCGCGATAGACGGGCTTATAAACTGCGCCGGAATTTTTCCGCCGTTCAAAAAGGCCGTGGATTTCACCTCGGCGGACGTATCCGACGTGATGAAAACGAATTTTTTTGCGGCGGTTTACGGAATCGAAAATCTGCTTCCGCTTTTGAAAAAATCGGAGCAACCTACGATTGTCAACGTGTCGAGCGCGGCGGCTCTTTCTTCGATTGCGGGAACTGCGGGATATTCCGCTTCCAAATCCGCTTTGAAGGCTTACACCGAAATTCTCGGCGAGGAACTTCGAGGGAAATTTTACGTCGGGCTCGTTATGCCCGGGTTTGCGAGAACGGATATTCTTCGCCTGCAAAACACCTCTTTCGACGATAATAAACTCATTAAAAAAATGAGTATGCCGGCTGAAAAAATGGCGGGTAAGATTTTTAAAGGAATAGTTAAAAAGAAGAGAAGAATGATTTTCGGTTTCGATGCGAAACTGCTTGACTTTTCGTATAAACTTATGCCGAAAACTTCCGTGAGGCTTATTTCAAAAGTTTTGAAAAAGTCGAAACTGAAACTTTTCGACGACGTATTTAAGGAATAAAAAAGAGATTTTGGTTAAAAATATGCGCGCGGCGGATAGTAAATTTACTATCCGCCGCGCGCTTCGTTATCCGTCACACGCTTCGTTGTTTGCCGCGCGCTTTGTTATCCGCCGCGCGCTTCGTTAAAAGTTTAAACCGTTTTCATATCGAATTCGTTAGATTTCGTTCCTGCCAGAAAATCGAAAATTTCCAAAGCGGTAACGTCCTTCAAAAAGCAATCTTTCGCAACGCCGGAGAGCTTTCCGAAATCGCTTTTCCGCGTTATCAAAGGAACGTCGTTTTCGCCTTGAAGAGCCGATAAAACGTCGATTTTGTTTTTGTTTACGGCAAGAATTTTAAGGTAAAGCTCCGAAGATAAGCATTTTCTCACGAAATTCTCCTCGATTCCGAGCATATTCGCGAGCAAAATCCTGTCAAGCCGAGCCTTGGTGTATCTTTTCGTTTTGATTTTATCAACTAAACATTCGGGCGAGCCGCAATCTCTCGTGAGGGCTTTTATTCTGTTTTCCAGCCCCTCGGAGCAATCGAGAATTTTTTCAAATTGCTTTGCCGAAGATTTTATCGCCGAGAAGAAAACGAGGTCGTCGGCGCAAGGGAGTTTTTCGGGCAAATCTTCAAAGACGAAATCGGGAACGCAGTCCTTTATTTTTTTCGTTTTTCCTTCGGTAACGGCCTTTCGGATAGCCGCGGCGGAGGAAAGATTTTTGTAGATTTTATCGTCGTTATAAGCCGCGCCTTGCCTGATTATCGGGTGAATTTCAATATCCGCTTTGCGGGAAAGAATCGCCTTTGCGTATTCTATCCCGAGAATGTTGTTCGGGGTTTTCAAAAGCTCGAAATCGAGGTTTTCGATATTCATTTTTTCAAGCGCGTTGCATTTTGCGCGGATAGTCGTAACGCCCGTTTTAAGCTCGTCCTTGAAAAGTTTTTTAAACTCCTTGCTCTCTTCGAGAAGGGCTGCGGCCGTGGAAAGAATTTTGGTTTTTTCGCCGCTTTCCGTGCCGAAGCAAAGGTGTTTTTCTCCGCCGCAACGTTCGATTAGTTTTATCGCGCCTTTCGCGAAAATCTCGGCGTTTGCGGTTGCGAAAACCGTCGGGAGTTCGATAACGGCGTCCGCGCCCGCTTTAATCGCGTGAACGGCCCGGGTGTATTTGTTCATCGCGGCAATTTCGCCCCGCTGGGTGAAATTGCCGCTCATAACTATAACCGTGTAGTCCGGCTTTATTTCTTTTTTAATATATTCGAGATGAAGAAGGTGTCCGTTGTGAAGCGGGTTATATTCGCAAACGGCAAAACAAATTTTCAAAAGTCGCTCCTTTCGATTGA
>CALDMH010000070.1 GCA_937915565.1 uncultured Clostridia bacterium
AATTTGAAAATTGCGGGGAGCTGAATCGCATCGCGCCGCCTCCGACGGTATCGATAACGACCATAGTCAAATTTCCCGGGTTTCTCCCTCCCTCGAAATAAGGGTCTATACCGTTCAAGTCCAAAGTAAACTTCTTTCCGTTTAAACTTGTGAAATCGATTTGTTTATTTTTGAGTACTTTTATCGTGGTGTTTTCGGCTGTGGAAGTATCCGGAATGTTGTTTCCGAGTTCTTCATACGACGAATAATTCGTCGTAACGCCGTCTATCGTCAGCGCCGCCGCGTCGTCTGCCGCCTGCGCCGTTTTTGCGAACGAAACGCCTTGCGCGAAAAGCGCAAAACCCATAACTACGCTCAAAATACCGAGAATAACGGTAAGTGACAGTCTTTTTCTACTTCTCTCCATTTTTTTACCTCTACGTTTTATTTTATTTAGAAGTATCTCAATTCTATCACGCCCCCGAGATAAAGTCAACACAAATTGCATTTGTCGTTGTCTTTTTTCGCCTCTTCACTTTGCCGTTCGCCTCTTCGCTTATCTTTTTTTCTCGTTCTTTTGCCCGCCCCGCCGCTCCTTGCGGGCGGCGGGGCGGGCGGGTTAAAACGCTCGTTTCAAAAAACGGCTTGAAAAGCGACTTAAAAAAGGCGTAAACCGTTGATTTTCCCGCAAATTTCGCCGTTAATCCGTTTGACTTTTCAAAAGGCGTGTTATATAATGGTTTATATAATAAAATTTCAAACGGGAGAGTAAATTATGGCATTTTCAAAATTTCTCAACGACAGGCGCGTCGCCGCGAAGGAACTCGTTGCGGAGCTGAGAAAAAGCTTTGCTTACGCGAGCGTTCTCGGCACGGACGTGAGAGCGACGGTTTACATTGCCGATTTCAAGTCATCCGGCGTGCGCGACGGAGCGGGCGAATGCGGTTTCGTCGTCAGAATGTGGAACGGAAGAGCGTTTCTCGAATATTCGCTCGACGATATTTCGGGCGATATTCAAAAGCTCGCGAAAAAGATTATAAACGAGGCCACGCCCTCGAAACCCCTTTTCGATAAAGAGATTAAGCCGAGCGCGCCGGTGGACGAGCCGCTCGTAAAATCCTTTCACAGGGAAAACGATTTTGCGGAATATTCGGACGGCGAAATCCTCGGCTTCTGCAAGAAGATAAGAGATTCAATCAAGGCGAAAACCGATAAGGCCGTCAACGCTTCGGGCTATATCCTGCCCTTCGAGGTTTCCAAGCTTTTCGTTTCGGAAAACAGGGAGCTCGACCAGAATTACGGCTGGGTGAACGCAATGGCTATCGTTATTTATAGCGACGGGAAAACCGTCCGCGCAAGGGAGGACGCTTATTCCACGAAGATGTCCGACGTTTTTGCGGAACTTCCGAAAAAACTCGACAAGCTCGTGACGCTTGCGGCAAAACTTACCAAATCCAAACCGATAACCCCTGGGGTTTACGACGTGATAACGGACAGCTCCATTTCGGGGCTTATCGCGCACGAGGCGTTCGGGCACGGCGTTGAAATGGACCAGTTCGTTAAGGACAGAGCTTTGGCAAAACGGTACGTCGGCAAATACGTCGCTTCGCCGATTACCAATATGCGCGACGGCGCGGCGGCTACTCTTTCTGCGGCTTCGTTCTTCTTCGACGACGAAGGCTCGCTTGCCGGCGACACGCAGATAATCAAGGACGGAATTCTCGTTGCGGGAATGTGCGATTCCGTTTCGGCAAGTCAGCTTGGCGCGGAAGTCACCGGGAACGGCAGAAGAGAGAGTTACAAGAGAAAGGCGTATACGAGAATGACCAACACTTTCTTTGAAAAGGGAGAGGACAAGCTCGAAGATATGATTGCTTCGATAAAGCACGGTTATATGCTTTTCGACACGAACAACGGAATGGAAGACCCGAAAAACTGGCAGATACAATGCACTGCGGAATACGGAATCGAGATTATCGACGGAAAGCTTACGGATAATTACGTTTCGCCCGTGGTTATAAGCGGCAGCGTGCCGGAACTTTTGAAGTCTATCACTATGGTTTCGGACGGAATGGAGATAATCGGCGCGGGAATGTGCGGAAAGGGTTATAAAGAATGGGTGAAAGTGACCGACGGCGGTCCTGCGCTCAAAGTGAGGGCTAAACTTGGATGAATAATCGAATCGAATTGCTTAAAAAGCTGCTTAAAGAAAATAAAAACGTCTCCGATTACAAAATCAATCGGACGGAAAAAACGTCGAGCGAATTGTTTTTCGTTCACAAAACTCTCGAAACTTCGAGAGCGACCGACACCTGCGATACGACCGTGACCGTTTATAACGACCACGACGGAAAGAAGGGCGAATCGTCGTTTTCGGTTTACGAATCTATGACGAACGCCGAGTTGAAGGCAAAAATCTCCGCAGCGGCGGAACGCGCGAAACTCGTTTTCAACGAGCCTTACGAAATTCCGAGCGGCGAAAAGGCGAGAAGGGAAGTTCCTTCCAACTTTAAAAATTACGAGCCGAAGGAGCTCGCGGCAAAAATCGCCGAGGCCGTGTTTAAAGCCGACGATTACGACGGCGGAGCGATAAACGCTCTCGAAATTTTCGTTAATAAACTCGAAATAACCGTCGTAAACAGCAAGGGAATCGACGTTACGGAAGTTAAGTACGACGCTATGGTCGAAGCGATTCCCACCTGGAACGAGAGCGGGGAATCCGTCGAGCTTTACGAGGCTTATCGCTTCACCGAGTTCGACGCTGCCGACGTCACCGCCGAAATCGACGGAAAAATGAAAGAGGTTCGCGACAGAAAGCACGCGAAAAAGCCTGCCGAAAAAATCACGGCGGACGTCGTTTTAAACGTAAAGGAAGCCGGCGAGATTTTCAGCGAACTTGCTTACGACCTCGATATGGGCGCGGTTTATTCGCATTATAACCTTCATTCCGTCGGCGACGATTTGCAAAAAGGCGAATGTGACGAGATAACGCTTACGATGAAGGGCGCGATGAAAGGCAGCGAGTATTCGGCGGCTTTCGACGGCGACGGCGTTACGCTCACCGATAAAACGATAATCGAAAACGGAAAGGTTACGGGGTATTTCGGCTCGAACAGGTTCGCGAGTTATCTCGGCGAAAAGCCCACGGGCAACCTTAAATGCGTAAGCGTCGGAAAAGGCAGCCTTACGGATAAAGAACTCGAAGAAAAGCCGTATCTCGAATGCGTTTCGCTCTCTGGTTTGCAGCTCGACCTTTACAACGATTACATCGGCGGAGAAATCAGGCTCGCTTATTATCGTCACGACGGCGTTTCCGAGCCGGTAACCGGCATTTCTATGAGCGGAAAACTTTCCGAAGTTCTCGGAAAATTGAGGCTTTCCGATAAAACGAAGGTTCGCGGATATTACGGCGGTCCTTACAAGGTTCTCCTTAAAGGAATGGAAATAATCTGAGAACAAGGTATGCGAGGTTAATATGAAGGAAACTTTCGAGTGGATTCAGACTTGGTGCGACCACACCGAAAAAAACGACTTGCCGAGAGTTCTGCTCGTCGGCGATAGCATAACCCGCGCTTATCAGGAGCGCGTGAGGGAAATTTTAAGCGGTAAATTTTACGTCGATTATCTCGCCGCGTCCTATTCGATTGACCAGCCGATTTTCGTCAATTTCGTAACGTCTTTCGCAAAGGATTCGGATTACGCCCTGATTCATTTCAATCACGGCTTGCACGGCTGGCATAACACCGACAAGGTTTACGGCGAGGGAATCGAAAAATTGCTTGCCGACGTCGGTAAAAACAGGAAAGTCATTCTCGCCACGTCAACGCTCGTTAAAGAGAGCGGCAACGCAAGGATAGACTATCGCCAAACGGGCGTGATTCTTCGCAGAAATCAGGTTTTGCAAAAGATTTCCGAAAGAAACGGTTACGCGATAGACGACCTTTACGCCGTCAGCGCGAATCTTCCCAACGAGTTCAGGTGGGAGGACGGAGTGCATTACGACGAAAGGGGAAGCGAACGCCTTGCGGAGGCGGTTGCGAAATCGATAGAGAAGGAATACGCGAAAAAGTAACCGCCTTTCGAGCGTGAGTTTAAGGCCGAATTTTACGAATTATTATAAAATACTCCCCTAAAACGCATAAAAAAAGTTGACGGGGACAATAAAAGATGCTATAATCGTTTAGTGATTATCCGTAAAGGTATGCAATTTCTACGGATATTCCTTTAAAATGCTTTCTTTAAACGGGTTAGGGTCCGTTTTCAGAATATCCAAATTTATAAGGAGGTAAAAAATGCCAACTATCAACCAACTTATCAAGCAGGGCAGAGTAACGGCGCAGGACAAATGCAAAACCCCTATTATGGGACATTGTCCGCAGAAGAGAGGCGTTTGCCTTTCGGTAACGACCACTTCCCCCAAAAAGCCTAACTCCGCGCTCCGTAAGATTGCAAGAGTTCGTCTTACGAACAAGCAGGAAGGAACGGTGTATATTCCCGGCGAAGGTCACAACCTTCAAGAGCACAGTTCCGTGCTTATCCGCGGCGGAAGAGTTAGAGATTTGCCCGGCGTAAGATACCACATCATCCGCGGCACGCTCGATACCGCAGGCGTTGCAAAGAGAAAACAGGCAAGAAGCAAATACGGCGCAAAACGCCCCAAATAATTTTTAAATAGGTTATTTGCTCGCTTAAACACAAATCCTACTTATGGCGGAGATTCTGAAACGCCCGAAAAGTAGGCAGTACGACGTCTCGGACGTCGGAAGGTTCGCTCCCGAAGGCAATCCGCAAGGATAGTCGCAGGTTTAAGAGCGATAGCTGTACACGGGTTATATTTTATATACCCTAAATAATTTAAAGGAGGACAACAATTATGCCAAGAAGAGGTGGCGTACCCAAGAGGGACGTATTACCGGATCCTATATACGGCAACAAGGTGCTTACCAAACTTATCAATCAAGTTATGCTTGACGGTAAGAAAGGCACTGCGCAGACAATCGTATACGACGCTTTGACCAAATCGTCCGAAAAACTCGGAGTTGCTCCGATGGATATTTTCAATCAGGCGATGAACAACGTTATGCCCGTTCTCGAAGTAAAAGCGAGAAGAGTAGGCGGTTCTAACTACCAAGTTCCTATCGAAATCAGGCCGGAGAGAAGACAAACTCTCGCGATTCGTTGGATAGTGGCGAGCGCAAGAAAGAGAAGCGACCGCGATATGTGCAACAAACTCGCGTCCGAGCTTATGGACGCGTATAACAACGCAGGCGGAGCCGTAAAGAAGAAAGAAGATACTCACAGAATGGCGGAAGCAAACAAGGCGTTTGCTCATTACCGCTGGTAATTCTTCGGGGCGTTTGTCGTTTGCGGCTTGATAAAAGCCCGCAGATTTCGCGCCCGAGAAGAATCTGTTAAGATTAAGGAGTAATTTTACAATATGCCAAGACAATACGACTTACAACATACCAGAAACATCGGTATAATGGCGCATATCGACGCCGGTAAGACTACTACGACCGAACGTATCCTTTTCTATACGGGAAAGACTCATAAACTCGGCGAAGTACACGACGGCGCCGCGACGATGGACTTTATGGTTCAGGAACAGGAAAGAGGTATAACCATTTGTTCCGCCGCAACCACTTGTTTCTGGAAAGGTAACAGAATCAATATTATCGACACTCCGGGACACGTTGACTTCACGGTTGAAGTCGAAAGGTCGCTCAGAGTTCTCGACGGAGCGGTTGCTACGTTCTGTGCGAAGGGCGGCGTTGAGCCCCAGTCCGAAACGGTATGGCGTCAGGCGGATAAATATCACGTTCCGCGTATCGCTTACGTAAACAAAATGGACATCAACGGCGCAAACTTCGATAACGCCGTACAGATGATGAGAGACAGATTGAAAGCAAACGCTATTCCGATTTGCCTTCCCATCGGTAAAGAGGACACGTTCTGCGGAATTATCGACCTCGTTGCAAACGATTCGATAATTTATCACGACGACCTCGGTAAAGATTTCACGGTCGGTCCTATTCCCGCGGAATACGCCGACAAAGCCGCCGAAGCAAGACAAGCTCTTATGGAGATGTGCGCCGAGCAGGACGACGAACTTATGGAGAAATTCTTTGAAACGGGCGAACTTACTCCCGACGAAATGAAGGCCGCCATAAGAAAAGGTACTCTTGCTATGAAGATGAACCCCGTTCTTTGCGGTTCGAGCTACAAGAACAGAGGCGTTCAGCACCTTCTCGACGCAATCGTAGATTATCTTCCCAGCCCCATCGACGTAGACCACGTTAAGGGTATCAATCCGGATACGGACGAGGAAGAAGTCAGAAAGACGGACGACGACGAGCCGTTCGCAGGTCTTGCGTTCAAGATGGTTGCGGACCCGTTCGTAGGTAAGCTCGCATATTTCAGAGTTTATTCGGGTACGTTAGCCGCAGGCTCTTACGTATACAACGCTACGAAAGGCAAGAAAGAAAGAGTCGGAAGGCTCGTTTTGATGCACGCAAACCACAGAGAGGAAATCGACAGGATTTATTCCGGAGATATTTGCGCAATCGTAGGCCTTAAAGAAACCACCACGGGCGACACTCTCTGCGACGAAGACCACCCCATCGTTCTTGAAAAGATGGAATTCCCCGAACCCGTTATTCAGGTTGCAATCGAGCCCAAGACGAAAGCCGGTCAGGAAAAAATGACGCTCGCGCTTTTGAAACTCGCCGAGGAAGACCCCACTTTCAAGTTCTATACCGATAAAGAAACGGGACAGACGATAATCGCCGGAATGGGCGAGCTTCACCTCGAAATAATCGTAGACAGATTGCTCCGCGAATTCAAGGTTGAGGCAACAGTCGGTAAACCGCAAGTTTCCTATAAAGAAACGTTCAGGAAAGCCGTTGACGCCGAAGGAATGTACAAGAGACAGTCCGGCGGTAAAGGTCAGTACGGTCACT
>CALDMH010000071.1 GCA_937915565.1 uncultured Clostridia bacterium
AGCAACTGACTCTTAATCAGTGGGTCCGGGGTTCGAGTCCCCGAAGGTGCACCACGAAAAAGGACAGGTTGAATAGCCTGTCCTTTTTCGTGGCGCGTTAGCCGCAGTGTTACACGGCAAACTCGTTTGCCGTCGAGCGTCAATTTACAAGGCGCGTCCTTGCTATTCCGGTAAAAAGTAAAACGAACCCGAAAGAAAATTTCGAGTTCGTTTTATTCTCGGCTGGCATACGATGAAGCGTTCGGTGAAGGCTTTGTCTTAGTCACAGGCAATTGCGATTTAAAGCAATCGACTGTGGCTAAACGAAAGCGTTAAAGGCTTCGGTAAGAACGCGATTTTTAAATGTCTAATTCGTCGGCGGCTTCGGCATCGGCATCGGCTTTGGAGTCGTTGGGAATCGTCGGTTGTCCGTCATTTTGTTTCCATTTGATTTTCAAATAAAATACGACGGACAGGACGGTTGCAATCGTCCAGCCTATCGGCCAGGAAAGCCATATTCCGGTTGTACCGAGGGCGGTGCGCGAAAGCGTTTCGGCTAAAATTACACGCAATGAAAGGTCGGTGAAAGTTGCAATCATAAATTTCTTCATAAGTCCCGCGCCGCGCAGAATTCCGTCCGAAACGAGCTTTGCCGCAACGACGAAATAGAAAGGCGAAACTATGCGCAAAAACGTCACGCCGGTTTCCGTAGCCGCGCCGGTCGGGCTGTCGAGGAATATGTAAACGAGCCAATTTCCCGCAAGTTCGTAAATTAAAACGATAGGTATGCAAATCGCCCACACGAGTTTCAGCCCTGCGCGGAATCCGGCTTTGATACGGTCGAATTTAGCCGCGCCGAGGTTTTGCGCCGTGAAGTTTGAAATCCCGTTTCCGAGCGTCGTCAGCGAAGTTATAACCATATTGTTCAGTTTCACAGCCGCAGAATAACCCGCCATAACCGCAGGTCCGAACGTGTTTATAACGCTTTGAATTATGATGTTTCCAACGGAGATAAAACTTTGTTGAAGAGTGCTCGGGACGGCGACGACGGCGAAACTGCCGAGGTGTTGCCACGAGAAGATTTTAAATTTTCCTTCCGTTTTTATTTTGGAAAATTTGAGGAAAACGACGACCAGCGCAAGTATGCAACTTACGCCCTGACATATGAACGTTGCCCACGCAACGCCTGCAACGCCCATTTTAAACGCCGTTACGAAAAGAATATCCGCTCCGATATTGGAAATCGACGAGCAGGCGAGGAAAATAAACGGGGTTTTTGAATCGCCGAGCGCGGAGAAAATTCCGGTTGCCACGTTATAAAGAAAGACGAAAGGCAATCCGTAAATATAAATATCGAGGTATAGCTTCGAGTCCGCAAAAACTTCTTCGGGTGTTTTTATCAGTTTTAAAAGCCCGTCGCAAAAGGCGATTCCGACAACCATCAGAAGCAGGCAAATCACGCAACTTGAAATCAGTGCTGTGTAAACTGCGCTTTTTAAATCTTTATAACGTTTTGCGCCGAAAAGTTGCGCCGCAAGCACCGAGCAGCCTATGTTGCAACCGAATGCAAACGCAATGAAAATCAAAGTAATTTCATAACTGTTTCCGACGGCCGCAAGCGCGTTGTCGTTTATGAATTTTCCTGCAACGAAGCTATCGGCTATGTTGTAGAGTTGCTGAAAAATGATGCTGCCGAAAAGAGGAAGGCAAAACTTACAAAGCGCGCTTTCCGGTTTGCCGACGGTCAAATCCCTATTCATTCGTGCATATCTCCTTTTTGTTTGAAATGGAATCGTCGTTTATTGAAGATACGATTTTATCACCCAAATAGTATATTCCGAACGCAAAAGTATGTAAAGCGATTGTTGATAAAAATTATATTTTTTCTCGTGTAAAATTTTCCGCGGCCAACTGCGCAGTATTTTAAAAGCTTTCTTCTTTCGCTTGCAAAAGCTTGATAAAAGCTTGACAAAAACCGAAAAATCGCATATAATAAAGATACTGAATCGATGAAGTTTTCGGAGAGTAAGCGTTTTTAAAAGAAGCGACCTTTGCAACGGATAAAGAATCCTTTGCCACGGCTCGTCTTGTTATAAAAGTGTTTTTTACGCATACTCTTCGGGGTATGCGTTTTTTGTGCCGTAAGGTTCGGGAAGTTTAAACGTCGTCAAATTCAGGAAAAATTTAACGTAAAACGGAGGTGAACGCAAAATAATGAGAATAGCCGTTGTGGGAATCGTTATCGAAAAGGACAGGAGTTCGGCGAGACAGGTCAACGAGGTTTTGTCGGCTTACGGCGATTATATCGTCGGAAGAATGGGCGTTCCGGACAGGCAAAACGACGTTTACGTCATAAGCGTTATCGTTAAAGGTACGAACGAAATTATTTCGGCGCTGACGGGAAAACTCGGGAAAATAACGGGCGTGAAGGTAAAATCTGCGGTCACGTCGTGCGAAATAGATTGAATAGACTAACGAAAATCGAAAAAAACGAAAGGAGAATATATATGAAAAAATTATTAGCTTTAATTTTAGCCGTCGTAACGCTTTTTGCGGTTGCGTCGTGCGGTAAGGAAGAGGCAAAAACCTTAAAAATGGGCGTCGTAAACGGCGCGCCGGCTTTGGCAGTCGCAAACCTCACCGGAGGATTCGACTACGTCGACGATGAAAAAAACACGGTAAAAACGAGCGTAGAGGTTCAGAAAGACGCCCCGGGCGTTATCGCGGGGCTTACTGCCGGAACTTACGATATGGCGATTTTGCCGCTTAACGTCGCTTCAAAGCTTTATAACGCCGGAAAACTCGGCGTAAAACTCGTTTCTGTCAATATTTTCAGCGTTTTATACGTCATCACGAAAGGCGAGTATAAAAGCCTTGACGATTTGAAAGGTAAAGTCGTTTATAGTATCGGCGAGGGCGGAACTCCCGACGTCGTGTTTAAAAATATCCTTTCGGCAAACGGAATAAAGTATGAAAAGGACGACGCTAGCGGCAAAAGAGATAGCGAAACGGTATATTTCAACGCCGTGGCGGACGCAAAACTCGTTATCGGCGCGCTTAAAAAGGGCGAAGCGGATTTTGCCGTACTCGGCGAACCCGTCGTTTCGCAAGCAATGGCAAACGCAGAAGCTCATATAGCTTTCGGAATAGAGGACGAATGGAAAAAAGTTCATCCCGACGTAGGCTTCGTTCAAGCAGGACTTATAGTAAAATCCTCCGTGCTCGACGCTTACGGCGGATATATCGACGCGTTGCTTGAAAAAATGAGCGAAAACGAAAACTATCTCAAAACCAACACCGAAAAGGCCGTCGGCGATTTGAACGGAATCGGCGCGTCGCTTCCGAGCCTTAGCGAAGATACGCTCAAAAGATGCTTAATCGGCGCGGATAAAGCGTCGATAAGAAAAGCGGACGTCGAAGCGTTTTTGTCCGCGCTTTCTCCCGAAGATTACGGCGGGAAACTTCCCGCAAGCGATTTCTACGCGAGATAAAATGCAAAGAAACTTGAAAAATTCGCTGGCATTCGTTATCGGCGCGGCTGTGATTATAGCCGCGTGGTACGCCACGGCAAGCGCGATAAACGACGAACTTTTCGTTCCGTCGCCTTCGGAAGTCGTTAGGGAAACCGTAGCGATTTTAAGCGAAAAGTCCACCTATAAGTCGATTATCGGCACTTTTTGGCGTTCAACGATTAGTTTTTTAATATCGTTTGTCGCCGCGATTGCGTTTGCTTCGGTTGCTTCGCTTTCGTCTTATGCGGAAAAAGCGTTTTATCCGCTCGTGGCGATAGTTCGCGTTACGCCCGCGATGAGCATAATATTTTTATGTCTTATATGGTTGAAAGCGGAGAGTAGTCCCGTTGCGATTTCGTTTATCGTGGTTTTCCCGATGCTTTATTCGGCAACGCTTAACGCGCTTAAAAACCGCGATAAAAAAATAACGGAGATGCTTAAAGTTTTCGGCGTAAGCCCCGCAAAGAGGTTTTTCGGCGTAACCCTTCCGGACGTTTTTAACAGGCTTTTTCCCGAACTCATTTCCACGCTTGCTTTCAGCGTTAAACTCACGGTCAGCGGCGAGGCTCTTGCTTACACGAAAGCCAGCATAGGCAGGGAAATGTATAGGGCGAGCAGTTTGCTTATCACCGGCCGAGTTATTGCCTGGACGATTCTGGCAATTCTGCTTTCCGTGATAATCGAACTTGCGGCAAAGCTCGTTTATAATTTGATAAGGAGGGGGATTCGCGAAAATGGTCGTAAAAAATCTGTGTAAAAGCTATAAAACCGATTCGGGCGAAACCGTCGTTTTCAAGGGCTTCAACGCCGAGTTTGAAAACGGAAAAGTTACGGCGATAATGGGCGCGTCGGGCGTCGGAAAAACGACGCTTTTAAATTGTATTGCAAATCTCACCGATTACGACGGCGAAATCGACGGCGCGGAAAACCCCGCTTACGTTTTTCAGGAGAGCAGGCTGATACACGACAAAACGGTTTACGCAAACGTGGAATTCGTTTTGAACACGAAGGACAGGGAAGAAAGGAAAAAAATAGTAGAAAACGCTCTTGAAATTGCCGAAATATCGCAAGAGGCAAACAAATATCCCGACGAACTATCCGGCGGACAAAAAAAGAGAGCTGCGCTTGCTCGCGCTTTTGCGAGCGGCAGGGAAGTTATGCTTCTTGACGAGCCGCTTTCGTCGCTCGATTTAGGCTTGAAATTCAAGCTTTTCGAGGTTATGAAAAAGCTTTTCAAGGCTTCCGGAAAGACGGTGATAATCGTCACGCACGACGTGGACGAAGCTTTAACGCTTGCGGACGAAGTCGTCGTTATCGGGAGTTACGGCGCGATTTATCGCAAAAAAATTTATTCCGACGTTTTTGAAAGAGAAATCGTCGACGCGGAATGTAACGTTATCAGAAAAGAGGTAATTTCGGTTTTGAAATAATTGCGTTCGCACGGCTGTTAAAAAACGTAAATAGAACGACTGAATCGGACTATCGAAAAAGAAAAAATTAAGCGAGCCGCTTTTGACGGAAATCAAAAGCGGCTCGCTTTTCATATTAAAGCGTTTAGCTTAATACATAACGCTCGTTAAAATTTCGGTGTAAGTGGGGAACGACCAGTAAGCCTTGTCCACAATCGTTTCAAGCTCGTCCGCAATTTTGCGGAGGTCGTCCATATCGGGAATCATAACGTCCCTGTGATATTGCGCGAGAAGCAAAGCTTCCTTTATTTTTGCGGAAGCCGTAATTGCCTTTTCAAGCTTTTCAATTGCTTTCAAAAGTTTGTCATTAAGCTTCATAAGGCGGGCTATAAGTCGATTATCCGCAGTTTTTTCAATATCAATTCCGATTGCGGCTTTGGCGGAAAGTCCGTTTGCGAGCTCGTCGGAATAACCTATCGAAGCGGGGAGAATTTCTCTTCTTGCCATTCTCGCCATCGTCTTTGCTTCCACGTCGATTATCTTGATATAAGTGTCGAGCTGGATTTCGTATCTCGATTTAACTTCCGTTTCCGTGAGAACTCCGTGGCGAACGAAGAGGTCGATATTCTTCTTTTCAAGGTAATAGGGAAGCGCGTCAACCGTCGTTTTAAGGTTGAGAAGTCCGCGTTTTTCGGCTTCTTTAACCCATTCGTCGGA
The DNA here is from genome assembly GCA_937915565.1 of uncultured Clostridia bacterium. GTDB lineage: Bacteria > Bacillota > Clostridia > Christensenellales > Borkfalkiaceae > UBA10281. Next base: position 5,618 of record CALDMH010000071.1, read on the forward strand.
GTAGTTGTTGCCGTTGAAAACTATGCGTTTGTGTGCGGCGTAACTTTTTCTGATTATATCGATAATCGCGGCGTTTTTATCGGAAGAATTTTCGATTTCGTCGGCGAAATCTTTAAGCGCGTCTGCAACGGCGGTGTTAATAACCACGTTTGCCGCCGAAACGGACATATCCGAGCCGACCATACGGAACTCGAATTTGTTTCCGGTGAAGGCGAAAGGCGACGTTCTGTTTCTGTCGGTTTTATCCTTGTCGAATTTCGGGATAAGGCCGCTCGTGATTTTAAGAACTTCGGCTTTGATTTCGCTGTATTTCGCGCCGCGTTCCAAAGAGGAGAGAATTCCTTCCAGTTCTTCGCCGATAAACATCGAAACGATTGCCGGCGGAGCTTCGTTTGCGCCGAGTCTGTGGTCGTTTCCGGCGGAAGCGACGGAAATGCGGAGCAAATCCTGATATTTATCCGCGGCAGTTATAACCGCCGCGAGGAAGAGCAAAAATCTCGTGTTGTTTTCGGGGTGGTCGGTCGGGTCGAGCAGGTTTTCGCCGCGGTCGGTCGCCATAGACCAGTTGTTATGCTTGCCGCTTCCGTTAATTCCGTCAAACGGTTTTTCGTGAAGAAGGCAAACCATTCCGTGACGGTTCGCAACCGACTTCATAACCGACATTACGATTTGGTTGTGGTCCACGGCGTCGTTCGAGGGCGCGTAAACGCAAGCGAGTTCGTGCTGGGCGGGCGCAACCTCGTTATGCTTCGTTTTTGCATAAACGCCAAGCTTCCAAAGCTCTTCGTCGAGGTCCGTCATATAATCCCAGACTCTTTGCTTGATTTTTCCGAAATAATGGTCTTCGAGTTCCTGTCCTTTGGGCGGATGCGCGCCGAAAAGCGTTCTTCCGCAGGTTGCAAGGTCGAGCCTGTTTTCGTAAACGTCTTTATCCACGAGGAAATATTCCTGTTCCGCGCCGACGGTGGGAATTATCTTTTTCGTTTCCTCGTCGCCGAATATTCTCATTATGCGAAGCACCTGCTTGTTGAGGGCCTCGATGCTTTTTAAAAGCGGAGTTTTTTTATCGAGCGATTCGCCGCCGTAAGAGCAAAATACGGTGGGAATATAAAGCGAGCCGTCTCTTACGAAGGCTTTTGAAGAAGGGTCCCACGCGGTGTAACCTCTCGCTTCAAAGGTGGAGCGGAGTCCGCCGCTGGGGAAACTCGAAGCGTCGGGTTCGCCTTTTACGAGCATTTTGCCCGAAAATTTGGTTATAACGCCGCCTTTTCCGTCGGGTTCGATAAAAGATTCGTGTTTTTCGGCGGTTACGCCCGTCATCGGTTGAAACCAATGCGTGTAATGCGTTGCGCCCTTTTCCATCGCCCAAGCCATCATAGCCTTAGCGATTTCGTCGGCGGCAGCGCGCTTTAAAGGAACGTTTTCGTCTACGGTTTTTCTATAACTTTCGTATGCTTCCTTTGAAACTCTCTTTTCCATTTCGGCGTCCGTAAACACGTTTTCGGCAAAGATTTTTTCAAGCGTAGTGTTTTTCATAAGTAACCTCCGTAAAAATTTCATTTGTTACGAGTTTTAAGGCAACTCGCGATAAATCCGCGGAAAAGCGGATGGGCTTTGTTCGGTCTTGATTTAAATTCGGGGTGGAATTGCGCTCCGACGAAGAATCTGTCGCCCTCGATTTCGACGGTTTCGACGATTCGTCCGTCCGGCGAAATTCCCGAAAGAACGAGGCCGTTGTCTTCGAGGATTTTTCTGTAATCGTTGTTGAATTCGTATCTGTGGCGGTGACGTTCGGAAATTTCGCCGACGCCGTAACATTCGCGCATCCAGGTTCCGTCCTTGATGACGCAAGGATACGCGCCGAGCCTCATCGTTCCGCCCTTGGGGATATTGCCTTGCTGGTCGGGCATAAGGTCGATAACCTTGTATCTCGCGTTTTCGTCGAATTCGCCCGACGTTGCGCCTTGAAGATTGCAAACGTGCCTTGCGTATTCCATAACCATTATTTGCATACCGAGACATATGCCGAAATAAGGCAAATCGTGTTCTCTCGCGTATTTGCAGGTTTCAATCATACCCTCGATGCCTCTCGAACCGAAGCCTCCGGGGACGATTATTCCGTTCACGCCTTCAAAAACGCTCGCAACGGTTTCGGGAGTAATTTCCTCGCTGTCAACCCACTTAATATCCACGAAGCAACCGTTTTCGTAGCCGGCGGAGTAAAGCGCCTCTACGACGGAAAGGTAAGAATCGTGAAGTTTAACGTATTTTCCCACCAAAGCGACCGTAACGTGCTTTTTCCTGCCGTTGATGCGCTTTATAAGCTCTTTCCACGGTTTAAGGTCGAGTTTGCTTCTTAATTTAAGTTCTCTGCAAACGACCTTGTCAAGTCCGTTTTTGTGGAGCATAACGGGGGTTTGATATAAGCAGTTAAGCGTTACGTCCGAAATTACGCAATCGGGCTTAACGTTGCAGAAAAGAGCGATTTTCTTTCTCAAATCGTCGCCGATGTCGGAATCGGAACGGGTTACGATAACGTCCGGATGAATGCCGAGCGATTGAAGTTCCTTAACGCTGTGTTGAGTGGGTTTGGATTTATATTCGTCCGAGCCGGAAACGTAAGGAACGAGGCAAACGTGAATAAACAAACAGTTTTCTCTGCCCACGTCCGAAGCGTATTGTCTTATGGCTTCGAGGAAGTGCGCGCTTTCGATGTCGCCTATCGTGCCGCCGATTTCCGTGATAACGACGTCGGCTTTGGTAACTTCGGCGTTTTTCCTTATGAATTTTTTGGTTTCGTTGGTGACGTGCGGAATTATCTGAACGGTTTGCCCGAGGTATTCTCCGCGTCTTTCCTTTTCGAGAACCTTTGAAAACACCTTGCCGGAAGTGAGGTTGGAGTATTTATTCAGGTCCTCGTCGATAAATCTCTCGTAATGTCCGAGGTCGAGGTCGGTTTCCGCGCCGTCCTCCGTAACGTAAACCTCGCCGTGTTGAATGGGGTTCATAGTCCCGGGGTCTACGTTCATATAAGGGTCAAATTTTTGCGCGGCGACCTTATAGCCGCGAAGTTTCAACAGTCTGCCCAGCGACGCTGCGACAATGCCTTTTCCGAGCCCCGAAACGACTCCGCCTGTAACGAATACGTATTTGGTCATAATCTTTCTCCGTTCCCTCGCCTTAAATTTGCCCTTTGCGATTTAGGAATTTTTTGTCGCTTTTTATCAAAAAAACGGGTATAAATATGCTTTGCGGGGTACTAAAAAATGAAAAAGGGCGTTTTTTTTTAGAAACCGTAAAAAGTTCCTAAAAAAACGCCCCGAAAAGACATATTCAAAAAACGTGTTTTAGCATACTACGATTCTTTTCGTTTGTCAAGCGTTGGAAGCCGATTTTTTTGCATTTTTTAGAAAAATTTAAAGCGTTTATCCGCGCCGCGGTTTCGGCAAATAAACCTTATTATATTACCGTTAAACGAAAAGCGATTAAAACGAAACGAGCGCTTTTTATTGTCTGACGAATTTTTTCGGGAGGTAAGATAAATAGGGGGAGGGGGCTCTGCGATAACTTACGTCGTAAAAGGTTTTATAACAGGGGTAGGTTATCGTAAGTTCTTCCTTGGCTCTCGTCAGCGCAACGTAAAAAACTCTTTTTTCCTCCTCTTCGTTTCCGCTTGCAACCGCGCCGAAGGAGGGGAATTCGTTTTCTCCCGCGCCGGCGATAATCACCTTTTTAAACTCGCACCCCTTCGATTGGTGAATGGTTACGAGAGGCACTTTGTTGAACTTTTTAACGAGCACGTCCATCTGGCTTCCGGAAAGCGATACGTCCTGCAAAAACGCCTTTAACGAACTTATAGGCTCACTTTTGCCTGCGTAACCTTTAAGCGCGCGGTAAAAATCGTTGGTGGATTCTTTGTCCGTGAGGTCGTTTTTTTCTTTATTTACGCCGAGAATAGAACCGAGCGTTTTCACGAGCGAAAGCAGGTCGCCTTTCAAAAGCATTTCCTTTAAATTTTTCAAAAGTTCGTAAAAATCTTTGAACACAACCGAAAATCTATTCGTCACTTTTTCTCTCGAAGAACTCGTCGGGGCGATAAATTTATCGATGAAAACCCGCAATACGCTTTCCGTTGCCGTAACGTCCGAAAATGCGTCGTGAGCGCGCTCGTTCACGATTCCGAAGGCTTCGCAAAGCGTAGAAAGTTTGTAATCGCCCGTTTGAGGCTTTAAAAGAGAAGCGATTTTAAGCGTGTCGAAACGGTATTTGAACTCGTTTTGAACGGAGTTTTCGCCAAGTTCTCTTTCAAGAATAACGTCGTCGAACGACGAACTGTTGTGCCCCACGAGAACGCAACCTTTTGCAAATTCGCAAAAATCCCGAAGAACTTCGCCCGCAGGCGCGCCGCCGTGCTTTAAAACGTAATTTTCGTCGTAGCCGTGAACGGACAACGCCGATTGTTTTATGGGAATCGTAGGAATAACGAAGCGATTGAAAGTTTCCGTAACGCCGTTTTTCCCCGTTTTAACGGCAGAAATCTGTATGGCTTGGTCGTCGTCGAGGTCGAGCCCCGTGGTTTCGAGGTCGTAAACGACGACTTTGCCGCGGGAAAACGCTTTAAGAAGCGGGGAGTAATAATCCCCGAAAAGATAAACCGAATCGGACAAAAACTGACCGACCGAAAGGCCGAGCGAAGAGTAGTCGTTTATGGCGGCAATCATTTCGCCCGTCACGCCGTCAACGCATTTTCCGGCAACCCGCAAAAACGAAGCTTCGTCGTCGGGGTTGATTAAAAGGCGCAAAAAAGCGAGGTAATCCTTTATGAGCGGTTTTTTATAGAACTGAAAATGAGTGTCCGCGGTGAAAAAATCTATTTTGTCCGAAGCGGGAAGCTCGGCGTTGATTTTTTGAAGTTCGCGGTATAAATCGGCTATATACCTGTTCGAGCGTGCCATAACGCAAACATCCTTACGCTCTCCGTCAAAGGCTTTTATCTCGTCGAAAACAGCTTTCGCTTCGCCTTCCGCGCCGTTGCACGGGATGATTTTAATCATATCTTTTTCGCTGAAATTCTGAGGCTCGGATACGTCGATTCCCGCGTTAAAGGCGGCGTTGAGATAATAAGACGAAACGTATGAAAGAACTTCGGACGAGCGTCTGTTTTTATCGAGATTAACGACGAGCGGAGCGTATTCCTTCTTGAAGTCTTCAATTATTTCAAACGGTTTCGAGCCGCGCCAGCCGTAAATAGTTTGAAACTGGTCGCCGCAAAGCATAACGTTCGCACCCGAAAAAAACGCCTTCATAATCTCGTATTCAAAAAAGCTCGTATCTTGCATTTCATCTACGATAATCAACTTATAGGCGGGCTTTTGATACTTGATGTCCGAAATTATTTCCTTGGCGGAGAAGATTAAATCGTCAAAATCGCACAAGGCGGAGGCGTTTAAATTAAAGCGATATTTCTCCATAAATTCCGAGCCTTTGCGTTTTAAAAGCGATATGAGATTTTCGTCCTCGTATTTCACGGATTTGATTTTAACCGTGAAGCACGATTTGAATTCCTCGCTCGAAGAAAAAAGAGAATCGATAGCCGCGCCGTAGCCGCCTGCGGAAAAATAGTTATATCCCATTTCGGCGCGGCGATGCTTAATCATAGAAACGGCTTTAACGAGATTTTTCGTCTGAACCGGCACGACTCCGTCCGCGGTTTTGTATTCTCCCGACGAGATATATTCGTTTAAAATGGATTTTATCATTTCGCCGTCGTCTATTTCGTCGGCGATTTGCTTATCCGAAAATTTGCCCGTTTTCCGTCCGTATTCGCGCATAAGCCTGTAACAAAACCCGTGAATGGTGAAAACCTCGGGGCGGTAATCGCCGCAGTAGGCGAGTATATCGTTTCTCATTTCCTCGGCGGCTTTAACCGTGAAGGTGAGGCAAAGGATTTTATCGGCCTCTATTCCGAGTTGTTCGGCTTTCACGATTTTTTGTGCGACGGTGTAGGTTTTGCCCGTTCCAGCCCTTGCAAGCAAGAGTACGTTTCTGTTAAATTCGTTTACGGCTTTCGCCTGCATTTCGGATAACATAGTTTTATTTTACCATTTTATGCAAAAAACTGCAACAAAAGGCGGGTATTTTATTATAAAAACGCTTATTCTACCGTCGGTAGAGCCGAAAAATCGCAATTCTACGGCCGAAAAATGCATCGTATAGCCTTTTCGGGTAACAATAGACAACGTTTTTTCGCGTCAGGTGCTT
>CALDMH010000072.1 GCA_937915565.1 uncultured Clostridia bacterium
TGAAAGGCTTTCCATATACTTTCTTTGCCCCTCGGCGAAAATGGTATCGAACGCAAGCGTGGATTTTCCGCTGCCCGAAAGCCCCGTGAAAACCACGAGTTTATCTCTCGGTATATCGAGGCTTATATTTTTGAGATTGTTCTCCTTTGCCCCTTTGATTCTGATGTAATTCTGCATAATAAGTTATTTGAGGCTTGCTCTCAGCCTTTGTTTGAGTTTTGCTATCGTATCCCGAAGTTCGATACATTTTTCAAAATCGAGATTCTTGGACGCGATTTTCATAATTGCCTGTAATTTTTCTATTTCGTCGGGAATATCCTTCGCGTTGATTTCCTTCGTCTGGTCAACCTTTTTGGATATTTCCAGCGTGTTGGTTATCTTCTTTATTATCGTTTTCGGAATTATTCCGTGCTTTTCGTTATATTCCTGCTGGATTTTTCTTCTTCTCGCCGTTTCGTCAATCGCGCGTCGCATAGAATCGGTTATTACGTCGGCGTACATTATAACTCTGCCTTCCGCGTTTCGCGCGGTTCTGCCTATCGTCTGAATAAGAGCTGTGTCGCTTCTTAAAAAACCTTCCTTATCGGCGTCGAGAATGGCAACGAGCTTTACTTCGGGCAAATCCAAGCCCTCTCTTAAAAGGTTTATGCCCACAAGCACGTCTATATCGCCGCGACGAAGTTCCTGAATTATATCTATTCTTTCGAGAGTATCCACGTCGCTGTGCATATACCGCACTTTAACCGACTGCTCTTTTAAATAATCGGTTAAACTTTCTGCCATTTTTTTGGTGAGTGTGGTGACGAGAATTCTTCCCTTTTCGCTTATGACTTTGTTTATCTCGCTTTGAAGGTCGTCGATTTGCCCTTTCGTCGGGCGAACCTCAACGAGCGGGTCTAAAAGCCCCGTGGGGCGAATGACCTGCTCGGCGTTATTGTCCGAAATCGAAAGTTCGTACTGCGCGGGCGTTGCGGAAATAAATATCGTTTGCCCCACGCGCGAATCGAACTCGGCAAAAGTGAGAGGACGATTGTCGTAAGCCGACTTTAACCTGAATCCGAAGTCCACGAGGTTTTGCTTCCTCGCCCTGTCGCCGTTATACATAGCGCGTATCTGCGGAATAGTCATATGACTTTCGTCGATGAAAGTTATGAAATTCTTTGGGAAATAATCGAGAAGAGTGAAAGGCGGTTCTCCCGGTTTTCTTCCGTCGAAATACCTGCTGTAATTCTCCACGCCGCTGCAATAGCCTATTTCGCGCATCATTTCAATATCGTAGCTCGTGCGCTGCAAAAGCCTTTGCGCTTCGAGAAGTTTATCCTGCCGCTTCAAGGCGTCCACCTCTTCGCGCATATCTCTTTCGATGCGTTTTAAGGAATCCTCCATTTTTTCGTCGCCGACGGCGTAATGGCTGGCAGGGAAAATCGCGACGTGCGAAAGACGGGAAATTACTTTTCCCGTGACGTAATCGCATTCGCTTATTTTTTCCACCTCGTCGCCAAAGAACTCCACTCTGATATAAACGCTGTCCGTCGACGCGGGAAAAATCTCCACGACGTCGCCGCGGGCGCGGAACGAAGCTCTCGTGAAATCCATATCTTTCCTTTCGTACTGACGGCTTACGAGCTTACGCATAAGCTCGTCGCGGTCGAGCGTGTCGCCCTCGCGAATGGAAACGGCGAGAGCGAAATATTCCTCCGGCGCGCCGAGCCCGTATATACAGGAAACGGACGCAACCACTATTACGTCGCCGCGCTCCGCCAGACTGCAAGTCGCGCTGTGACGGAGTTTATCGATTTCGTCGTTTATCGAAAGGTCTTTTTCAATGTAAGTATCGGTTGAGGGAATGTATGATTCGGGCTGATAATAATCGTAATACGAAACGAAATATTCAACTCTGTTTTCGGGAAAAAACTCGCGGAATTCGTTGCAAAGCTGCGCCGCGAGAGTTTTGTTGTGAGCGATGACGAGCGCAGGGCGTTGAACGTTCTGAATGACGTTTGCCATAGTGAAAGTTTTTCCGCTGCCGGTTACGCCCACGAGGACCTGCGAGCGAAGCCCGTCCTCTATCCCTTCCGTAAGACTTTTTATCGCTTCCGGCTGGTCGCCGGTCGGCTTATATTCTGAATGTAAAATAAATTTCTTATGTTCCATCTTTCGTTAAAATAATCCGTAAAGAATCTTCGTTACGATAAACGCGGTTATCGAGCCGAGCACAGCAAGCAGCACTTTTATCGCTATTCCGTTCACGAGTTCGCGCTTTTCGCGCTTATAACAAAGAAGCTTATGCTTGGGAATTACGCAAAGCGTTTCTTCGCCGCCGTTTAAGCATCTTATCAAATCGAAATATCCGTCGAGCGAAAGAGAATTGAGAGTTTTTCTCAATTTCGGCAAGTCCTTCCGCGACATTTTACAGGTTGAAAGAAGAGTTTTTTCGGGCAATAAACTGCTTTCCTTTTCGCCGCACAAATCGATTACGGCTTTAACCACGCGCCGCTCCGCTCTCGTCAGCATAGCGCGGCAAAAACGGCTATTCCTGCAAGCGCGCCCGAAAATCCGCCCAGAAAAGCTATGATAAATTTCAAAAAATCGCTCGCGCCGGAATTTTCGGGCGCGCGAAGTTCGTATTTCTCGGGTTTCTCGTCTTTTTTTACGGTGAAGCTTTTGCTTAACGGTTTAAGCAATACCACGTCCTTATCCGAGTATTTTTTGTCCAGATAACCCGACGCCGAAAGCGACTCTATATAAGCGTTCAATTCCTCTTCCGTAACAGTTTCGTCGCCGCACGCGCCGAGAAGCTTTTTCTTGGAAAACAAAACGTATTTTCCGTTGCATTCCGCGCTTATTTTCGACAACAAATTATAGACTTTTTCTTCCAAACCACTCCGTTTCAGAACAACGAGAAAATCGTGTTTAAAACGCTTTCCGTTTCCTGTTGTTTCTGTTCAATTTCTTTTATATACGCAATCAAAGCCGAACCGGATAATGCGAGAATGAAAGCGAGCGACAACGCTATGCAGACTATCGACAAAGCGATTGCCCACTTCAAAGGCTCGGATTTGTGAACGCGATACCTGCTCGCGCCCAAAACGAGCGCGAGTATGCCGAAAATAATTCCCGAACCGTAAAACGGCGTGAACGTTAAACCGAGAAGAGCAAGTATCAACGGTTTTCTGTTATACTTCCTTTTCGCAAGATATTCTCTGTATTCTGCCGAATTAAAATCCGCCGCCCCGAACGGTTGCTCTACCGAGCGTTCGGGACTCGCGTCGACTTTCGCCGCGCCCGAAAAACTTTCCGTTTCTTCGCCGTTTTCCGCATTTCCGTCTTTTTCTGCGTTTTCGGCAGATTCGACGGTTTCGCCGTTTTCTTCTCCACCGAGCGTTTCCGGGATTTCGACGGTTTCGCCGTTTTCCTCTACGCCGAGCGTTTCCGGGATTTCGTCGGATTTTGCGTTATCTTCGGCTGTTTCTTCGGAAACTTCGTCCTCCGTCGGAACGATTTCCGATTGGAAAATTGCATCTTCTTTCGGCTCGTTCGCCGTTTCGATATTGCTCTCTTCCGTCGATTCCGTTCCCGTTTCGGGAGTTTCGGCCTCTTTCGGCTCGTTCGCCGTTTCGGAAATTTCGGTTTCCGTCGGTTCGTTTCCGATTGTTTCCGTATTCTCGGTTAAAGTTTCGGCTTCGTTAAAATTATTTTGCTCAAAATCGCGCATATTTAAACCTCGATGTAATTATAGCACAAAAACTATGAAATATCTACTGTTTATTTTTCTCTTCGGACTCATATTGCAAAGAATAAAGTCCGTAATACCTTCCTTTCTTTGCGAGAAGCTCTTCGTGACTGCCCTCTTCCTCGATAACGCCTTTGTTGATGACGATGATTTTATCGGCGTTGCGGATTGTGGACAACCTGTGCGCCACGATAAGCATCGTTCCGACGTTCATCATTTTTTCGAGAGAATCCTGAATGAGAATCTCGGTTTCCGTGTCGATATTGGCAGTGGCTTCGTCCAGAATCATAACCTCCGGACGGTGAATTATCGTCCTTGCAAACGACAAAAGCTGGCGTTGCCCCGCGGAGAAATTGTTGCCGCGCTCGCGCACTTCCTCGTCGAGTTTTTTCGGCAGTTTATCGATAAATTTATCGGCGTTGACGTAACGGCACGCCTCGTTGATTTGCTCGTCCGTGAACGAATCCTCGCGAAGAACGATATTGCTTCTTATCGTGCCGGAAAACAGGAATACGTCCTGCAACATCTGCCCGAAGTGCTTGCGAAGCGACGCCTTTTTTATATGACGGATATTTATTCCGTCAAGCAGGATTTCGCCTTTCTGAATATCGTAATTTCTGCAAATAAGCGACAGTATCGTGGTTTTTCCGGACCCCGTCGCACCGACGAACGCAACCGTTTCGCCCGCTTTCACTTTAAACGAAACGTCTTTAAGCACCCACTCGCCCTCGACGTAAGAAAACCATACGTTTTTAAACTCAATTTCGCCTTTAACTTCATCGAGTTCTATCGCGTCGGGCTCGTCTTTCACCTCCGGCTCTATGTCGGCTATCGTGAAAATCTTTTCCGCAGACGCAAAAGCCGATTGAAGGAAATTGAACTGCTCGGCAAGGTTCTGAATCGGGTTGAAGAACTTCGAGATATACATATAGAACGCGACGATTATCGGCGCGGTCATTTTTTGCCCCATAAACGAAGTTCCGTCAAGATAGCCCTTCGCACCAAGATAGAACAAACAAAGAAGCGACGAGGCGTAAAGCATAAACACCGACGGACGGAATATTCCGAAAACGAATATTTCCGAAAATCTCGCTTTTGCAAGCTTTGAGTTTTTCTCCCTGAACTCTTCCTTTTTGCGCTCCTCGCGGTTGAACATCTGAATAATTTTCATTCCGGAAAGATTTTCCGAAAGGAAAGTGTTCACCGACGTCGTTCCGTCCTTTATTTTACGATAAGACATTCTCGAAAACTTCCTGAAAATCACCGTGAAAAGAACGATAAACGGCGCGAAGCATAAAACCATAAGCGTAAGCTCGAAGTTCAAAAACAGCATCGCCGCTACGACGCCTATTATCACGAACGTGTTTTTCGCAAGATTTACGATAATATTCGTGAAAAGCATCGAGAGCGCGTTGGTATCGTTGGTCACCCTCGTTACCAGCGTTCCGACGGGAATGGAGTTAAGCTGCGCCTGCGATAAACTTTCGATATGATTGAACAAATCCTCGCGAAGTTTGGAAACTATTTTTTGCCCCGTCTTTTGAAGAATTATCGCCTGAAAATAGGAGCAAACCATCGAAACGATAAGTACGCTCGCGTAAATCGCCACTCTTATAAACAAATCGTTAAGCTCGAAGCCCGATTGAACGAGTTCTTCGATATTCGAGATGATAAGCGGCGAAACGACGTCGTAAGCAATGGAAAAAAGCATAAGCGCGCCTATCAGAATAAAGCTTTTCCAATAAGGCTTTGCATAAACGATAAGTCGGCGTATAAGCTCTTTATCCTTCATTTTTCTATCGAATCCGATAGCTTCTTTTTTGTCTTTTATGCCTAAAAACGCAACGACTACGGCGACCGTAAACACGCCGATTATCGCGCCTACTACGAGAAGAGGATAATACTCACGCATCGTTTCTTTCCTCCTCTTGTTTTCTCTTTTCTTCGATAAGTTGAAGTTCGACCGTTTTTTTGTATTCGGGGCAGGTTTCCATAAGCTCGTTATGCGTTCCTACCGCCGCAACGGTGCCGTCTTCGAGATAAATTATCTTATCCATTCCTTTTACGGTTGAAATTCTATGGGCGATGAGAACGGTCGTTTTTCCCTTTCTCGTTTTGCGAAGATTATCGAGAATAATCTTCTCCGTTTCGGTATCTACGGCCGACACGGAGTCGTCCAGAATAAGCACGGGCGCGTTTTTCATCAACGCTCGCGCAATGGATATTCTCTGCTTTTGTCCGCCGGAAACCGTTACGCCCCTTTCGCCGAGCATAGTTTTGTAGCCGTCGCGGAACTCCGCGATGTTTCCGTCCACGTCGGCAAGCTTTGCGGATTCTTTAATAGCTTCTTCGTCAAACTCGTCCGAAGCGAAGGCTATGTTGTTTTCAATCGTGTCGCCGAACAGGAAATTATCCTGCGGAACGTAAGCGGCGTTTTTTCTCACCGATTCGATTGTGACGGCGTTCACGTCTTTTCCGTCGATAAACACGGTTCCGTCCGGAACGTTATAAGCCCTTAAAATCAAATCGGCTATCGTCGTTTTGCCAGAACCCGTTCTTCCGGCAATTCCCACGTTTTCGCCCGCTTCGATTTTGAACGAAACGTTCGTTAAGGCGTTCACTTCCGATTCGGGATAAGCAAAGGTAAGGTTTTTGAATTCTATTTCGCCTCTGGCTTCGCCCAAAGGTTCAACCCCTTCTCTATCCTTCACGTCCTGCGAAGCCGACAAAAGTTCGCTCACCCTTTTAAGCGAAGCTTGTCCGCGGGCCTTCATTCCGATAAGCTGCGAAATTGCCATAATCGGCCAGACTATGGAGCTGAAATATCCCATAAATTCCATCAATTCGCCGGCGTTGAATTTCCCGTTGTAAACGAGATAACCGCCGTAACCCAAAATGATGCACACGACCGATTCGATGAAAAGAGTTATCGTTATATCGAGAATCGTTGACGCTTTTACGAATTCGACGTTTACGTCCTCATTGTATTTGTTGAGTTTTTTGAACGCCGAAAGTTCTTTGGCTTCCTTTACGAACGCTTTTATTACGGCTATACCCGAGAAATTTTCCTGCGAAAAATCGGAAAGTTCCGAAAAAGCCTCCTGCCTTTTATCCCATTTCTTTTCCATATATCCGCCGATAATCGTGGTTGCCACGAACATACACGCAAGCGGAATGAGCGAGAATAAGGCAAGGTTCGTTTTTAACGTAATCATTTTGTAAAACGACATTCCGCCGAGAAGCGCGGCGTCGCAAAACATCATTATTCCCCAACCGAAACAATCCTGAACGGTTTCGAGGTCGTTTGTGAAAAGCGACATAAGATTGCCGACTTTATTCTTTTGATAATAACTCACGGAAAGGTTTTTGCAGCGGTCGAACATTCTCAATCTTAAATCCTCTTCGACCTTTGCTCCCGAACCGAGAAAGCAGATACGCCATAAAAACCTGCCGGTTATAAGCACGAGAATGACTATTATCATCGGCAAACAAATTTTGTCCAGCACAAAATCGAGGTTGAACAAAACCGTTTCTCCGTCGATAACGTTATAACCGTCTGCAATTCCGTTTATTATATACTTATACAACTTCGGGATTTCGAGCTGCGCGTAGTCTACCGCCGTGAGAGCCGCTAATCCCAAAAGAAGTATAGCTAAAAATTTCAGATAGTATTTGTTAATGTATTTTCCGAATATCATAAATTACCTGTTAATCGTTTAATTCCATCGTTTTCCCCAAATCCGCGCTTTTGCGGGTTTTGATGTATTCGTATTTATTCTTCAAAGCAAGAAGGAATATAACCGACGTTATGAAAGCAAGGGATTCGGTTGCTATCGACGCATACCAGATTCCTTCCGCGCCGAAAAGCGCAGGCAATAAAAACACGAACAACGTTTGAAAGACGAGCGCGCGCAAAAACGAAAGTATTGCGGACACGAGCCCGTTGTTCAACGCCGTGAAAAATCCCGACGAGAATATATTGATTCCCGAAAAAATGAATACGAAAGAATATATCCTGAACGCGTCGACCGTCAAATCGAAAAGAACCTTGTCGTAACCGACGAAGAATTTCGCAAGAGGAACGGCAAGAAGTTCCGCCGCGCCCGTGAGAACTATTCCGCAAATCGACATCGTCGTAATACTCTTTTTGAAAACGTTTTGCAGTTCAGGCTTGTTTTGCGCGCCGTAATTGTATCCTACAACCGGCGCCATACCTATCGAATAACCTATCTCTATCGCAACGAATATAAATTGAACGTACATCAAAACGCCGTATGCCGCAACGCCGTCTTCCTTATAAAAAAGCATAAGCTGAACGTTGTAAAGCATACTCACAATCGACGAAGATACGTTGGTGAGAAGTTCCGAAGAACCGTTGGTGCAGGCCTGCAATATAGGCTTGAATTCAAGTTTCGGTTTTACGAATTTCAGCCTGCTCTTGTTAGGTTTTACGAAGTAAAGAAACGGAATCACCCCGCCTACGACCTGACCTATGCCGGTGGCTAACGCAGCGCCGACCAATTCCCACTTGAACACGACGATAAAAAGCGCGTCCAAAACGGCGTTGGTGCAGCCAGCTATAATCGTTACGACAAGCCCCATACGAGGCTTTTCCGCCGCCGAAAGAAAGCTGTGGAAATTGCTTTGAAGCATAAAGAAAGGCGTGAACGCTATGACGATAGAACCGTAAAGCACGCAATCGCCCATCATCTCGTCGGTAGCTTTAAGGATTTTGCATATCGGACGAATGAAAACGATGCCGAAAACGGTGAGCAAAACGCCTAAAAGAACGCAGAACGTTATCATCATCGTGAAAAGTTCGTTCGCGCGCTTTTCGTCGCCTTCGCCAAGCGTTTTGGAAACGAGAGCCGTTCCGCCCGTGCCTATCATAAAGCCCGTTCCGCCGAGAATCATTATAAACGGATAAACCAGATTTATTGCGGCAAACTCCGGTTTACCGACACAATTAGAAATGAAAAACCCGTCTACAACCCCGTAAATCGAAGTTATGACCATCATAATTACGGGCGGTAACACGAAAGCAAATATTTTTTTATAAGTAAAATGGTCGGATAATTTTATCTTCATTCGTTTCTCCGCTAATAGTTTTTAAGTAAAAAACGTAAATTTTAGCTTTTTAAGTGAAATATGAG
>CALDMH010000073.1 GCA_937915565.1 uncultured Clostridia bacterium
AGCGGTTAAGGCCTGCGAAGCCGTCGCCGAACTGAAAAACAGGGTTTCGGCGTTTATGAAGGTTTTTGCGAAATATTATTTGCGCGATAATCAGTCTTTCGGGCTTGAAGTTCATCAGTTGTATATGGGCGGACAACTCGCAAGGCTCGATTACACGATTCAAAAGCTTAACGCGTTTGTTGAAAACGACGAGAAAATAGAGGAATTGGAGGGCGGAATTCTTCCGCTTAACTACAATCCGCCCGTAACGCTCGATTGCAGCTGTATGACGGATTTCAGAATGTTGTTATCTTATTGCTTACAATAACAGAGGTAAATTATGAGTTTTAAATTTGAAAAATATCACGCCAACCCGATTTTAAAGCCTAACCCGAACAACGAATGGGAAGAGAGATGCGTTTTAAACCCTGCCGTAGTTTACGACGACGAGAGGGAGGAGTTCGTTATGTTATACCGCGCCGCGGGTAACGACGTTCGCCACCAGATAAAACTCGGGCTTGCCACGAGCAAGGACGGAATAAATTTCTCTCGGCGCAGCGATAAGCCCGTGTTCGAGGGGCATCACGACGACCCGGACGGCGGTTGCGTGGAAGACCCGCGCCTTATGAAAATCGACGGAGTTTACTTCCTCACCTACGCCGCAAGGGCTTACGCCCCCGGGAGATATTGGTTAGAGCCGTACGTCGAAGGCGTGACGAAAGCCCCGAGGTATCTCGACGAAACCGACTTTTTTTGCGATGGGCTTCCGTCCTTTGCAAACGACAATATAACGGCTACTTACCTTGCCGCAACCAAAGATTTTAAAACGTTCAAAAAGTTCGGCAGGATAACCGAAGCCGCCGTTGACGACCGCGACGTTTATTTGTTCCCCGAAAGGATAAACGGCAAATACGTTATGATTTCCCGCCCGAAATTCAAAAATACGGCCGTGAAAATGCCGTCCGTGTGGATTTCCTTCGGCGACGACCTTATCGATTTTAACAACCCCGAACTTTTAATGACGGGTGAGCAGTGGTGGGAAAGCCAGCGTATGGGCGGAGGAACGCCGCCGATAAGGACGGAAAAGGGTTGGTTTATGCTTTATCACGGCGTGGACGAAAAGGGCGTTTATCGCGTAGGCGCGGTTTTACTCGATTTGGAAAACCCGAGGAAAATCGTTGCGAGAACCAAGGATTTTCTTATGGAACCCGATAAAGATTTTGAGTTGCAGGGGCTTTACGAGGGTTGCGTTTTCCCCACGGGAACGGTTGTTAAGGACGGCACGCTTTTCGTTTATTACGGTTGTGCCGATACTTATATCGGGCTTGCAACCTGCAATTTTGCGGAACTTGTCGATTATCTCGTTTCCGAGTGCGGACGAAAATAAAATAAACCTGCGGCCGACGAAGAGCCGATTTAAAAACGACCGAAACGCCGGCAGAGAATAAAATAAGCCGCGTAAAACGATTAAATCGTTTTACGCGGCTTTTCAAATGCCGAAATTACGCAATTTTTCAAATGCTCAAACTACGGGCTTTTCAAATGCCGAAATTACGCGACTTTTCAAGTGCCGAAATATTATTTTAACAACGAAACGGCGTCGGCAATAGTTTTTTCAAGAGCCTCTCTGCCGTATTTATCCACTTCGGCTTTGTTCTTTTCGCCGTGAGTGAGGCAACCCGCGCCGCCGATACAGCCGCCCACGCAAGCCATACCTTCGATGAAGTTTGCTTGAAGTTTGCCCGCTCTCTTTTGCAAAAGCGCAACGCGGCATTGTTCGATTCCGTCGCAGGAGCAGGGTTTTAAAACGAATTCGAGATTTTGTTCCCTTATTCCTTCCGCAACAGCGTCGGCAAGTCCGCCGCTACGGGCGAAGATTCTGCCGAAGTAGGACGCGTTGTCGAGAACGTCCTCTTCAAGGGTCGTAATGTCGATTTCACGGCTGTCAAACAAAGCCTGCAATTCCTCGAACGTCAAAACGGCGTCGACGTAAGGCTTAACCTTTTCTCTCTGCGCTTCGCCTTTTTTCGCGGTGCAAGGTCCTATGAAAACGATTTTGCAGTTCTTTTCGTGTTCCTTGATATACTTGGAAATCGTCGCCATAGGCGAAAGATTATGCGAAACGAACGGCAACAAATCGGGGAAGTTCTTTTCTATGTAACTTACGAAAGCAGGGCAGCAGGAACTTGTTAAAAATCCTTTTTCGGCAAGTTCTTTGGATTCCGCCTGCGCAACCATATCCGCGCCGAGCGCGGCCTCGATAACGGTGTGGAAGCCGAGTTTCCTGAGTCCCGTGATAACCTGTCCGAGTTTGGCGTAAGTAAACTGGCTGGAAACGGAAGGCGCAACGACGGCGTAAATCTTATAATTCTGATTGCCGTGGCTGCCTTTAAGCATATCTATAACGTTGAGGATAAACGATTTATCGCTTATCGCTCCGAACGGGCAGGCGTAAACGCACGCGCCGCATTCGATGCACTTATCGTTGTTGATGCAGGCCTGCTTATCCTCGCCCATCGAAATAGCTTTAACCTTGCAAGCGGTTTCGCAGGGGCGTTTGTAGTTAAGAATCGCGCTGTAAGGGCAAACCTTGGAGCAGCAACCGCATTCCTTACATTTCGTTTTGTCGATATGCGCAACGTGGTTGTCGTCAAAAGTGATAGCTCCGAACTTGCACGCGTCCTCGCAACGGTGCGCAAGGCAACCGCGGCAGGCGTTCGTAACTTCGTAGCCGCCCATAGGACATTCGTCGCAGGCTATATCGATAACTTCGATAACGTTGGGGTTTTGCTTGTTTCCGCCCATAGCGATTTTAACTCTTTCCGCCAAAATAGCGCGTTCCTTATAAACGCAACAACGCATAGTGGGCTTTTTCCCCGGGACTATCATTTTCGGAATATCGAGCAGATTATCCTGCAAGGTATCCGCCCACGCCTGTTTTGCAACTTCCCGTAATACTTTATATTTAAGGTATTGAACCTTCGTATCGAATTTTCTCATAAAAATCTCCGTTTAAAAGTAACTGACTTTAATACGTTTACCCATTTGTTTAAGACAGCCCGACAGTTCTTCCACAAGATTCATTTTAATGTTGAAGTTGATAGGTAAATCGGGATTCTGGTGCGCGGGATTCACGGCTCTTCCCACGAAAAAGTTTATGTCCGTAGCCTCCTCGAAGAGCATACGGCAAATAAGCGAAGCTCCGTCCTGTCCGTAGCCCCATTTTTCGTAAAGCTCGTTATCGCCGAGCGCGTCGTGAGCGTATTCCACAACGCGGTTTATCGTGATAACGCCTTCGGTAACGAGGTCCACGCCCTCGATTTTAGCAATCGGGGGAACGTCCGAACGCGTAAACTTCATATCAACTTCCACTTTTTTGCCTAAATATTTGGCGGCAATGGAAGAAGTCGTTCCGCCGCAAACGATATGCTTGCCCTCTTTTGAAAAGAACAACGCCATCATACGGTTTGCGTCGTCCCTGTCCCTCGGCGGGCCGAAGAGCAGGTTCATAGGAACGCGTTTTTTAATTTTTACCACGCAGGCGGTGGCGTCGTCGCCGGGGGTATGCTCGTAAAGCCTGTCAACTTCGTCGAGAAGAATGGTGGAGAGCGTTTTCGCCGTGTAACCGCCCGCCGCAACGGCAACCATATAATCTATGATTTCGTCGCGTTTCCAGCCGAAGTTATAAGCAAGTCCTATGCCTGCGTGCGGACAACCGTCGCTCATAGCGATAAACGTGTCGTCCTCCTGCAATTTTATGGTGGAATGATAAATCTTTTTTCCGCCGATGTTAAGTTCCGTTTTAGGGTAGTTGTAATTCTGACCGTTGCGGAGCAAAATGGTCAACGGGTTATCGTACTGGATAAGCTCCATTTCGCGATTTTCCACGATGTGCATAATCGTAAACGTGGAATACGCTACGCCTCTCACGGAACAAATCGGGAGAGTTTGAGCTATGGTTTCCACGCAATCGTCAATCGAAAGCCCTTCCGCCATCATCGTGGAAATGATTTTGCTCGTTAAAGTCGATAAAATGCTCGCCTTAACGCCGCTGCCGAGTCCGTCCGCCAGAACGACCACCGTGGAATCATCGCCTTGCCCCACTACGTCGACGTGGTCGCCGCAAAGCTGTTCACCGGCGTGGTTTATGCTTTTATATCCTATATCCGCGCAAAGGTCATTCATCGGAGATACTCTCTTTAAGTTTCGTCAGCGCGATTTTGGTTTCGGCTGCGGTTTCACCGAGCAGGGAGGCGATTTCCTGTACGATACGCATTTGTTTATCAACGACGTTATCGGCGGTTTCAACCGTCTGATTACGCAATTTTTCGCGTTTTTCTCTTTCGTTTTCCTGTTCGGTTATATCCCTCATTATGCACAAAAGCATATGGTAATTCGGGTCGTAAATAATCGTTTGCTCAACGAATTTGCCGTATTCCGCAAGGTAAGTTCTGCGGTTTCTCACGGCGCGTTTCTTTTCCAAAACCTCCAAAAACGGCTTCGGGTCGAGAATTCTCACGATTTGGTCGCCCAAAACGTCGGAATTATAACGAATATTCAATATTTTACGAGCCGACGGGTTGATTTGCTGAACTTCCAACGCCTCGTTGACTACGATTAAAGCGTTGGGCGTGTTGGAAACGATGCAATCGGAAAAGCTGACGGCTTTTTCTTCGAGATAGGGCAGGCACATCGAGATTTCCGCTTTGCCGTTATAAATGGCGATAGCCTTTTCCCGGCAGGTATCGTATCCGCAAGAACCGCAGTTAAGTTCGTCCTCCGGCCTGTTTTTGCCCATTTTTTTAAGAATCCCCACGATTTCTTCCTCGGTGGGAATTTTAGTTTCCAGTTCAATCGGCTCGAAGCGTTTTTTCAAATCGAGCGTGTCCGGCTGAACCACTTTAAAATCCTTTTCGCCCGCGTAATTCGCCACGGATTGATAATCGATGACGGGGGAGCGGTGATATTTTTCCATAACCGGTCCGCCAACGCAGCTGCCCACGCACGCCGACATTTCGATGAAGCACTTATGAACCTTGCCGCTTTCTATTTCCTTTAAAGTGGCTATGCAGTTTTCAACGCCGTCGATTGCGAGATAAGTGTAACCTTTTTCTCTTTGCGCCATCGTTTTCAAAATTCCGCCCGTGGTGGGGAAGAAACGCGCGCGGCTTTCTTCGCTTGCGTCCATATCGGGTTCGATTTCGATATGCTCTGCGCTTAACCATTCGGTCAGTTCTTCAAACGTCAAAACGGCGTCCACGATACCTTCGTAAAGCTGCGCCTCGTCCTTTTTCGCCACGCAAGGCCCGATAAATACGGTTTTTGCATCGGGGTGCTTCTTTTTTATTTCCGAACAATGCGCCTGCATCGGCGACATAATGTCCGCAAGAAGGGGCAAAAGAGAAGGGTAGTATTTCTGAATAAGCAAATTTACCGAATGGCAACAAGAGGAAATAACGACGTCCTTCGTGCCTTCGGCAAGCATTTTTTCGTATTCGGTTTTAACGATAGTCGCGCCGACGGCAGTTTCTTCCGCGTCGGCAAATCCGAGCCGTTTAAGAGCTTTTTTTATGCCGTTTATTCCCGCGCCGTGGTAGTTGGCTATAAAAGACGGCGCAATGCTCGCGTAAACGGGCGCGCCGGATTGAATAAACACCTTAACCTTTTCGGTTTCGGCAACGATTTGTTTTGCGTTTTGCGGGCAAACCACGAAGCAGTGTCCGCACAAAATACATTCGTTGGCGATAATATGCGCCTGATTGCCCGAAAAACGGATTGATTTGACGGGGCAATGCCGAATACATTTATAGCAGTTTTTGCAGTTTGATTTTTTTAACGTCAGACATTCCGCCATCGTCACGCCTCCTTTGCCTTTTCAACGGCGGGCAAAACGGTTTTTTTCCAGAACTCTCCGAAGCCTTCCGGAGTAATTCCGCTGTAAACGTCGTCGCCCACGGTTATCGTAACTCCTATACGATTGCATCGACCGGAGCAAAATGCCCCGGTCAATACTATTTCGTCTTCCAGATGATTATCTTTAATTTTTTCGTTGAACAGTTCCACGATTCGGGAAGAACCCTTTATGTAACAGGAACTGCCGACGCATATCTTAACGAATATCATTATTGTACTTTTGCTTTGATTTCTTTCTCGAAGAATTCCTTTACGGTTTCGGGGGAAACGGAGAAGAACTTGTCGTCCACCGTAACGCACACGCCGAGCTGGCATTTACCCATACAAAACGTTCCGCCGAGCTCGACTTTGTCGCCGAGCCCCGCTTCGTCGATATAATATTGAAGCCCCTCTACGACTTTGCGCGAGCCTTTGATATGGCAGGAAGAGCCTATACAAACTGTAACTTTCATCTTTTCGTTCTCCTTATTTTATTCATAATCGACTACGTCAACCCACGAAAGCAGGAATTCGCGTTCTTTTTCGTTGCCCTTAACGCTCTGCGAAGCGGCGACGATGGGCATCCATTTCTGGACGTATTTTTTATCCGTACCGCTCTTCGCGCAGAAGAGGTCGAGATATTTTTCCGCGCCGGCAATATCTCCGTTAAGCCAGAACAAAAGATAAGTTCTCGCCACGTCTGCGGAGGCGTTGCCCTGGGTTGCGTGCGACCAGTCCAGAACGTAAGGAGTTCCGTCGTCGGTGATAATAACGTTGGAAGGGTTAAAATCGCCGTGGCAAAGACTGTTGTGCTTGGGCATACTGTCAAGACGAGTATGCAATTCGTAACGCGTGGTGGCGTCGAGATTCGTTTCCGAAATCTTGCGGTTCATTTTGTCTTTAAGCTTGGTGAGAAGCGGGCAGACTTTGGATTGAACTTTCATTTGAAGGTCAACGAACGTTTCGAGATATTCGTCCTTTTTGTCCGGATTTTCCTTCATAATTTGTTCAAGGGTTTTGCCTTTGATGAAATCGGTTACGATAGCCCATTTTCCGTCGATAACCGAAACCTCGCGAACTTTGGGAATGTTAAGTCCCGTTTCTTCCACTCTCGCCTGATTCAAAGCCTCGTTCAAAACGTCGGCCTTGGAAAAATTCGAGTCGAACACTTTGATACATATATCCCCGTCGCGATAAACGGTTTTATGGTTTCTGACTGCAATAATTCTGTCAAGATTCATTATTTTCTCCTCCTTACGCTTTCTTCATTCCGCTTTTCTGGCGACGATACGCTTGCTTGAAGTTATGCACGTCGTCCGCGTCGTTAAGGTCTGCGGCCGTGGGCATTGCGGGTTCAACGAAGTGTTTCTTGCCGTAATAAGCGTTGAGATACATCTGTTTGATTTCGCTCATCAAGGGGTATCTGGGGTTTGCGCCCGTGCATTGGTCGTCGAACGCCTGTTCCGTCATCGCGTCAAGACGGTTGAGGAAGTCGGCTTCGTCCGGAACGTAATCCTTGATGGTGGGTTTAATTCCGACTCTCGCTTTGAGGTCGTTGACCGCTTTGATAAGGTTTTCGAGTTTCTCCTCGTCGTTCTTGCCGCCGAGCCCGAGGCTGTCGGCAACTTCGGCGTATCTTGCAAGCGTGTGCGGGTGGTCGTATTGAGAGAACGTGCCCATCTTAACGGGAGCTTCCGCAGCGTTGAAGCGAAGAACTTCTTCGAGCATCAAAGCGTTTGCAACGCCGTGCGGAATGTGGTGGAACGCGCCGAGTTTATGAGCCATAGAGTGGCAAACTCCGAGGAACGCGTTTGCGAACGCCATACCTGCCATAGTTGCGGCGTTAGCCATTTTTTCACGAGCTTCAACGTCAACCTGACCGTTGTCGTAAGCTCTGGGAAGATATTTGAATATAGTCTGCAACGCCTGTTTGGCAAGTCCGTCGGTATAATCCGTCGCCATAACCGAAGCGTAAGCTTCCAACGCGTGCGAAACGGCGTCGATACCGGAAGCGGCGGTTAAGCCTCTCGGCGCGCTCATATGGAAGTCGGTGTCGATGATTGCCATATTGGGCAACAATTGATAATCGGCAAGAGGATATTTGATTCCGCTGTCCTGGTCGGTGATAACCGCGAAGGGCGTAACTTCCGAACCCGTACCTGCGGAGGTGGGGATTGCGATGAAGTAAGCTTTTTCGCCCATCTTCGGGAATGTGTAAACTCTCTTACGAATATCGATGAATCTCATCGCCATATCCATAAAGTCTACGTCGGGGTGTTCGTACATAACCCACATAATTTTACCGGCGTCCATAGCCGAGCCGCCGCCGAGCGCGATAATCGTGTCGGGCTTGAAGGAGCGCATAAGCTCCGCGCCTGCCTTTGCGCAAGCGAGCGTCGGGTCGGGCGCGACGTCGAAGAACGTTTCGTGAACGATTCCCATCTGGTCGAGTTTGTCCTCGATGGGTTTGGTGTAACCGTTATTGTAAAGGAACGAGTCCGTTACGATGAACGCGCGTTTCTTGCCCATAACGGTCTTCAATTCGTCGAGAGCGACGGGCAAGCAGCCTTTTTTAATGTAAACCTTTTCCGGTGCGCGGAACCAAAGCATATTTTCTCTCCTTTCTGCAACGGTCTTTATATTTATAAGATGTTTAACTCCGACGTTTTCCGAAACGCTGTTGCCGCCCCAAGAGCCGCAGCCGAGCGTAAGAGAAGGAGCAAGTTTGAAGTTGTAAAGGTCGCCGATACCGCCCTGAGAAGAAGGCGTGTTGACGAGGATACGGCAGGTTTTCATACGTTCCGCAAACTCGTCGAGTTTGGCTCTTTCGGTCACGGCGTCGAGATAAATCGACGAGGTGTGGCCGTAGCCGCCGTCGGCGATAAGGCGTTCTGCCTTTGAAAACGCGTCCTGAATGTCCTCCGCTTTATACATAGCGAGAACGGGGGAGAGTTTTTCGTGAGCGAACTCTTCGGAAAGGTCTACGCTTTCTACTTCGCCGATAAGGATTTTCGTTCCTTCGGGAACTTTAACGCCTGCGAGTTCGGCGATTTTAGCCGCTTTTTGTCCAACGATTTTAGCGTTGAGCGCGCCGTTGATTATAATGGTTTTACGAACTTTCTCCGTTTCTTCGGGGTTAAGGAAATAACAACCTCTGTTCGCAAATTCGGTTTTAACGGCGTCGTAAACGTTTTTATGAACGATAACGGATTGCTCGGACGCGCAAATCATACCGTTATCGAACGTTTTGGAGTGAATTATCGAGCTTACGGCAAGAACTATGTTTGCCGATTCGTCGATGATTGCGGGGGTGTTTCCTGCGCCGACGCCGAGGGCGGGTTTTCCGGAAGAATAAGCCGCTTTAACCATTCCCGGTCCGCCGGTTGCGAGGATAATATCCGCTTCCTTCATAAGAAGGTTGGTCATTTCGAGCGAAGGAACGTCAATCCAGTCGATGATTCCCTCGGGCGCGCCTGCCTTAACGGCGGCGTCAAGAACGATTTTAGCGGCCGCAATGGTGGATTTTTTAGCTCTCGGGTGCGGGCTTATGATAATGGCGTTTCTCGTTTTCAACGCAATCATAGTTTTGAAGATTGCGGTAGAAGTCGGGTTCGTTGTGGGGATAACCGCGGCGATAACGCCTATCGGCTCGGCGATTTTCTTCATTCCGTAAGCCTTGTCCTCTTCGATAACCCCGCACGTTTTCGTGTTTTTATACGCGTTGTAAATATATTCGGCAGCGTAGTTATTCTTTATAACTTTATCTTCAACCACGCCCATACCGGTTTCTTCCACAGCCATTTTGGCAAGCGGAATACGCGCTTGGTTGGCCGCGATTGCGGCGGCCTTGAATATTTCGTCTACCTGTTCCTGCGTATAAGTCGCAAACTTGCGTTGCGCCTCTCTGACTCTGGCGATAGTCGCTTCCAACGCTTCAACGCCGTCGACTATCTGTCGTTCCTTGTTTTCCATAAGGGCCTCCTTTACGTGTTTCAAATTTCATTCAGTTTAAGTTGCAGATGCGCCAGCGAAAGAGCGAGATTTTCGTTCTTTACGATAACGCCCTCGGGGACTTGCAAATGCGACGACGAGAAACTCAGTATCGCGCGGATACCGCATCTTACCATCTCGTTCGCCGCCTCCTGCGCGGCCTCTGGCGGAACGGTTAAAATTCCGATTTCGATTTGATGCAAAGCGCAGTAGGAATACATATCTCCGACGGGGAGAACGTTGCCTCCGAGTTTATTATCGTCATTATCGAAAGCTTTCAAAACCACTAATCCGTATTCCGAAAATCCGGAGTAGTCGAGAAGAGCTCTGCCGAGCTTTCCCGCGCCGACGATAACGGCTTCTTTTCTCGCGCCGCCGTTCGTCACGGATTTCATACTTTGAATCAGCTCGTCCACGTTATAACCGGTTTTCGGCCTTCCTCTTCCGCACACGCTCGCCAAATCCTTGCGGACCTGAACTTCGCCGAGAGATAATCTCTTCGCAAGCGTCGTTGCGGATATGTCGGAAACGTTTTCGGGCAATTCCTGCAAAGCTTTCAGATAGTTGGGTATTCTGCCTAACGTCGCTTTGGAAATCATTCGCGCATCTCCTTTCACAATTACAGTATATCACGTTCCCGTAGAAAACGCAAGCGACGGCAAGTGCGTGTTTATCATATCGGTATGGTATTTATCGATATAACTCGGAACGAAAGAAAAATCGAGGTAAAACGAGGGGGTTTAACTGTCGAACAGCGTGCGTTTCACCTTGCACAGTTCCGTCACGAACGCCTTGTCGAGTTCGGTTAAGGTATAATCCTTTTTGTAAATTATCACGTCCTTATAAACCTTGCCGTTTTCGGGGCAGGATTTTTGCGTGAGACCGTAGCGTTTCAAAAGCGTTGAAGGGACTGCCGAAACCCACATAAAAGTATCGGGATTTTTGGCGAGAAGTTCAAATTGGCTTGCCCTTTCAAACACGAAAATTCGCTTTTCCGAAACGGGAAGTTCCTCTTTTTTCACCTGCGAAAGGGGAAGAGAGGGAACGAAAGGGTCGGCGTGCGCTATTTCGGTGAGGTCAGCCAAATCGGCAAAGCGCACTTCTTCAAGTTCGGCAAGCGGCGAATTTTTGCTCATAATGAGCTGATAACGGAACTTCGTGACGAGTTCGTAGCAAAAGCCCTTGCTTTCCAGCATTTCTTTATAATATTTGTCGTACTGTTCCGCGTAACGGATAACGCCGAGCCGATAGTTCGATTCGAGAACGTTTTTAATTGCGCGAAGGGCGTTCGTTTCCTTGTAAAAAACGTCGAAGCCGCCGGTTTTCGGCAAAGAATTGGAAAAGGTGGCGAACGCTTCGCCGATATAGCTTGCCCGCGGAACGGAAACGGAAAATTCCTCCCTGTTCGCCGAATCGTCTTTAAACATTTTTTCAACGGTATCTACCTGTTTTAAAATGTTGCTCGCGTATTTTAAAAATTCTTCGCCCTTCGGCGTGACCTTAACCCCGCGTGACGAACGCTCGAAAATACTCACGCCCAAAGAGGATTCCAGCTCCTTTATGCAGCGGCTCAAATTGGATTGGTCCATAAACAAATTTTCGGCAGCCTTATTGATAGAGCCTGTGGCGGCCACCTCCACGGCGTATTTAAGATATTGCAGATTCATTTCAAGCCTCCCGTCGATAATACAATTATATTTGATTTCTCTTCCGATGTCAATATTATTTTCAAAAACCGCGCCGAATAAAAAACAAAAATCGTCGCGAGAGAAAAAATGACGAAAAATAATTGACTTTGGGTTAAGTTTAATCTATAATGTATTCGGAAAATTCGGAAAACTTACGTTCGGCATAAGTAAATCCGCCTATATTTCGCCGCGGCGGCGGGCGTCAATCGCCTTATGAGCGGCAAACGTTTGCGAATAGATTTTCCTTAATTTGGTAATATTTATATCGGAGGACATATAAAATGGCAAATGTAAAAGTAGCGATTAACGGTTTCGGAAGAATCGGCCGTCTTGCGTTCAGACAGATGTTCGGCGCGGAAGGCTATGAAGTTGTTGCAATCAACGACCTTACGAGCCCCAAAATGCTTGCTCATCTTTTAAAATACGATACGGCTCAGGGTAGCTACGTTGCGCAGGGACACACCGTAACCTATAAGGATTCGGTTCTCGGCGAAGACGGAAAGACCGTCGTCGTACCCGGTTCTATCACCGTAGACGGAAAGGAAATCACCATCTACGCTTGCCCGAAGGCCGCTGACCTTCCGTGGGGCAAACTCGGCGTAGACGTCGTTTTGGAATGTACCGGTTTCTATACTTCCAAAGAAAAATCTATGGCTCACATTCAGGCAGGCGCAAAGAAAGTAGTTATTTCCGCTCCCGCCGGCAACGACCTCAAAACCGTCGTTTTCAACGTTAATAACGACACTTTGACCAAGGACGACCAAATAATTTCCGCCGCTTCCTGCACGACTAACTGTCTTGCTCCTATGGCGAAAGCTCTTAACGACGCTTATCCCATTCAGAGCGGTATTATGACCACCGTTCACGCTTACACCGGCGACCAGATGATTCTTGACGGACCTCACAGAAAGGGCGACCTCAGAAGAGCGAGAGCGGGTGCGATGAACATCGTTCCCAACTCCACCGGTGCTGCAAAGGCAATCGGCCTCGTTATTCCCGAACTCAACGGCAAACTCATCGGTTCTGCTCAAAGAGTTCCCACCTGCACCGGTTCTACCACTATTTTGGTTGCGGTAGTTAAAGGTAAGGATATAACCAAGGATTCCATCAACGCAGCTATGAAAGCCGCTTCCAACGAATCTTTCGGTTACAACACCGACGAAATCGTTTCTTCGGACGTTATCGGTATGAGATACGGTTCTCTTTTCGACGCTACCCAGACTATGGTTGCTAAACTTGACGACGATACTTATCAGGTTCAGGTCGTTTCGTGGTACGATAACGAGAATTCTTACACTTCGCAGATGGTAAGAACTATCAAATATTTCGCTAACGTTAAATAATTTTACGATAAAAAATTAAAAAGGTCGGGGCAATATCCCCGACCTTTTTTCGTTTTCGGAGAAGTCGTTTCTCCGACGGTTTTTCTCGGATTTTCCGAGAAATCTTAAAAACTCAAACCTTTTCCGTCCTGTTTTTTATTTCGTAAACCGTGGTTGCGAGAATTTCGAGTTTCGTTTCGGAAATTCGCCCCTCGGTCGCTTTGAAAATTGCGGATTTAATTTCCTCCGCGGTCGTTTTGGATTTGATTTCTTTAAGTTGTTTTTTGGTAAGTTTTGCTTTCGGTATGGCGGCGTTGATAACTTCGTCTATCACCGATTCGCCTTCCTCGCCCGAAAAAATCGAGCGGACGAAGTAAGAAACGCCGCATACGCTCGCGCCCTTTTCAAGGCACGCCGTAACGTCCTCGCCGAGAAGCGTAACGTAGATTGCGTAAAACGCGGCGGCAAGCGCGAACCTCAAAAAAAGTTCGCCCCTTTTGCCCAGTTTGGGGAAAATCTTTTTTATAACGGCCACGCAGGCGCAAACCGCAAACGCAAGAACGAACACTTCCGCTCCGAATTTGTTGAAAGTTGCATAAAAGTTGACGTTGTCCATTTCCTTACCTCCCTTAAAATACCGGAAAGTCGGGCGTGGATTATTCGTCGGTTACCCGACTTGCCGTTTGTCGAGAAGTTATAAATGCCTCTCGGCCGGCCGCTCGCCCCTCGAACTAGTTCGAGGGGCGAGCGGTGTTACAGCGGAAAAATTCCGCGCGGCAAAGGGGGTGTGAACTTTTTCGAGTTTTCGTTTACCTTTTTTCTCAAATAGTACTTTTCCGTGGGTTTCCGCCTCCTTTATTTTATCAGACGCACCGTTATTATACTTTAAAAAACGGAAAAGTCAACGCCGTTGTGAACCGAAACCCGAAAAATTTTCAGGAGGCTTTTTCAAAAATTCTCACGCAAAACGCCGTCATATCGTCTTTCGCAACGCCGTCGTCGAGCGAAAGGGCTTTTTGAAGAATGTTATCCGCAAGGGTTTTGGGGTTGAGCGCGCGTTGCGTGGATAAAAAGTCGATTAAGTCGGAGGACGAGCCGAACGCGTCCGAAATTCCGTCGCTCACGAAAACCACCACGTCGCCCGAAGAGAGTTTGGTTTTGCAAACCGTGGGGTGAAGTTCGTCGAGAATTCCGAGCGGAAGCGAGCTTCCTTCAACGATTTTAACCGCGTCGCGTGTGATGACGAAGGAATAAGGCGAGCCTATTTTTATAAAATCCGCCCCGCCGGAAAAGAGGTCGATAACGCCCACGTCCAAAGCCGTGAAGTTGTCCTCGCCGTTGAACGAAAGGATTTTATTGACCGTCGAAAGCACCGTTTCGGACGATAAATTCGCTTTGTAAAACGTTTCCACGAGCGAAATCGCCGTCGCCGAAGTTTCGGAGGCCTTTTCGCCGCTGCCCATACCGTCGTTTAAGGCGATGAGGAATTTCCCTTCCGAAATTTTCGTAACCGAGTGCGTGTCGCCACTTTTTTCTTTGTCCGATTTGGTTTTTTGCGCAACCGAAAACGCCGCGTCGAAAAGCGGGGCGCGTTTCAGCGTTACGGCGGTTAGTTCTTCCGAAACGTTAAAAGCGTCGCAAATCACCATATTTTTTCCCGTAACTTCCTTAACCGCTTTTAAAAGAAGCGGGCTTGCGGCTTGTTTTTTCGGCAAAAGAATATTGATTTCTATCGAATCGCCCTCGCCGAAAGCAAGCGTTTCAAAAGCGTAAATCCCCGCGCTCATCAAGTTTTCGGCAACGGCGTTGCCCACCTCGTTTTTGCCTTCGAGCCGCATACTGAGGTTTACGGCAAGGCTTTTTAAGGCCTCGGAAAGTCCGTCGGTTTGGGCAAGAATAAGTTCGCGGCCGTTTTTAAGCGATTCGGCTTTTAAAAGTTCCCGTTCGCAACCGTCGATAAGCTCGTTGGCTTCCTCCACGATGCTTTCGGGGTATTTGCATTTCAGCGAGAACGAAGAGGGCAGGTCGGCAAGGTTAAGTCGCCCTTTTGCGGTGGCGAGAGTGACGATTTTTCCCAGTTCCTCATCGGAGCGGAAAAGCTTGTCGCGGCAGGAGGAAAGGTGCTTGCAATCGGAGCAGCATTTCATAAAAAGCTCGTCGGCAATATCCTTTTCGGCTTTCTTTTCGATATTCGTTTCGTTTGAGAGTTTCTTCAAAGAAGCCGACATTTCGTCGAAAACGGCGGAAATTTCAAAAAGTTTACCCGACAAATCGAGTCTGTTGCGGTTTAAGGCGTATTTGCCGAGATTATTGTCTTTATAAACGGTGAGTTTTTCGCGGATTTTCCTGAATGCGAACGACGGCGTGAAGAGAAACGCGCAAACGGGCGCGAGAATGAAAAATTGCGAAGCGAAACTCCATTCGTCGTAAATATCGGTGAAATTCCACAGCGCGACTTTAACCGCGAGAGTGCTTATCGCAACCGCGAGTTTGGAATAAGGCGAAAAGCAAATCGCAACGAGCGAATAAAGCGCAAGCGGCGCGAAAAACGCGGGATTTTCGGAGTTGAAAAAGAGCGGCAGCGCGGTTACGAGCGCAACGACGGCGCAATGGCTTCTTTTAAGAATCATTGCCGAAACGAGCGTTAAAGCAATTGCAAACGCTTCGTAAACGGGCGCGGAGAAAAGGTTTATTCCGCCGTAAAAAACCACGGAATATAAAATCGCCGCGGAAACGATTTCGTCGGTGGAAAGCCTGTATTTTAAGCCTTTTACGAGGAAAACCTTGGCCGCGGAAACGAATATAAACACGAGCGGAACGCATACGCCAGCAAGGATAAGCCGAACGGTGAGATTGTGGCAATCGCGCATAAAAACGTAAGGCAAAAGTGCGAACGCCGTTATAAACGCAAGCGAAAGGCCGGGTCTCGTTTTCACCCTTTTCATTATCAAAAAGAATACCGTAACCAAAAAACCGCCTATACCCGCGCCGAGAACGGTCGTCAGCGAGAACGAAAGCAGGTATGGCGATATGTAAAGGACGAACGACGAAAACGGCGAAAGTCCGACGTAAACGTTTGCCGCAAACAGGGGCAGGGCAAACGGCGCAAAGTTTCCGTCCGCGGCGGCGAGAAAAACGTAACCGACGAGCGAAAGAAGGTATTTCAAGAATTTTTTCAAATTAAAAGGTTTTTTCGGATTTTTCATAGCCCGATTATATACGCCCGAAGCTTAAAAAAAGTTAAAACTCCTGTCGAAAGCTCGGAAATCGGGTCGATTTTGCCGAAAGTCCGCAATTAAGCTTGAAAAAAAACGACGAAAAGGGTATAATTGCGGTATGAAAAGGATAGCTTCGACAATTTGCGCCGTGTTTTTCGGCTTGGCGGCGATTTTCGGTTTTGCGGCAGGCCTCGTTTCCTGCTCGGACGGCTCGGGGAGTTCGGGCGGCTTGAACGGTTTTAACGGTTCAGTCGGTTTGGGCAGCTCGGAGGGCGGGAACGCCGCGCGCGTTTGCAATTCCGTCGTTCTCGTCAATTTTTCGGGCGAAGAGAGAAAATTCGGCGAAAAGGAAAAGGAAGTGCTTCAAAGCGTGTTTTTTGACGGGGAAGACTCGTTAAAAAGCTATATTTCTTTTATTTCGCAAGGAAAAACGGAAGCGGAAACCCAAATTATCGGCGAGGTTACGCTCGATTATTCCGCCGATTATTTTTCGCCCGCCTATGAAATCGAGGACGGGAAATACGTTAAAATCAACGAAAACGGGTACGACAACAGGCTTTTTTCGGACGATTTAACCCCTGCGCCGAACGGCGGTAAGACGAGTGCGGACGCATTTTTGAGAAGCGAGGAACTCGTTGCGGCGACAAACGAAAAGATTGCGGAAAAAATTGCGAAAGGGTTTAACGCGGACGGTGACGGCGACGGTTTCGTCGATTGTTTCACCCTCGTTTTCGCGCTTGACGAAACGCCCGATAAGGACAGCCTGCTTTGGGCGAAAAAGAGCGTTTATCTCACCGGCAACACGAGCGATTTAAGCTCGGCTTACGTCGTTGACGAGAGCGAGAGAAATAAAGAGATTAAAACGCAGAAGTTGGGCAATAAGTCGATTAACGACTATATTTTCATTCCTTATCCTATGCTCGAAAGGTATGGGGAAGCAAACTCCGTTGCCGTTTGTCACGAGTTTTTGCACGTCCTCGGCGCGGCGGACGCCTACTCTTACGAGAAGCCCGAGGAGGAAGCCGTGGGCGAACTTGATATTATGGCGGCGGGTTACGATTGCAAAAATCCGTCTATGCCGCTTTCGTACACGCTTTATAAAATAGGCTTTTTAAGCGAGGGCGAAAACGTTGCGCCCGTTCTTAAACCCGGCGAATATTCGTTGTTTTCAACGGAAAGCGCAAAGGGCAAAATCAAGGCGTATAAACTCGTTTTACCGGCGTACAGAACGAAAAACGAGAGCTTTTATATAGAATACCGCGAAGCGACGGGTTACGGGAGAAGTCTTTCAAACGGATTCGACGGCGGTGCGTTCGTGATTTACCGCGTGAACGAGAGAAACGGTTATATTCTTCCGAGCGGAGTTTACGGCGACGAATATCTGGGCAACGCTTACGGCGACGAAGAGATTTACGTTTACAGATTTAACAAACTCACGCTTTCGGGCTACCGAAAAAACGAAACGGTCTCTAAAAACGGCATTTCGCACGCCGCAATTTCCGACCTCGACGGCTATTCTTCATTCGGCGAAAAAAAAGGCGCGTCGGATAAAATAACCTATTCCGACGGCACGGATTCGGGTGTTACGATAGCCTTTAAAAAACGCAATGCGGACGGCTCTGCAACCTTTGAGATAAACTTTGTTCACAACGCGGAAACCCCCGCCGAAGTCGATTATCGGGGCATTTTGAAAAACGAAACGGGAATTTTCGCAAGTTTTTACGCCCCCTTTAACGGCGGAAACGTCTACGTTCTCGAAACGAACGAAAGGCTGTTTTCGCATTCTCCCGAAGATATAGCAAGCGGCAAGTACGGCAAGCCGCAGGTCGTTCCCGCGGCGTTTATGCGCGCGCCGATTTCGGGCGAAAAGGATTACGTTTACGTCGTTTACGAGGAGAACGGAAAACTCACCGAAAAAGCCCACGCGCTCGTTTCCGTTGAGGACGCCGCGAAAAAAGCCGTTCTTATTTCGGTCGGCGCGCTTCTCGTCGGCTCGGCCGCCGTGGCGGCGGTCGTTCTGTTTTACGCAAGCCGAAAAAAGCGAAAAAGAGCCTTGGACGAGGAGAAAAATCAACCGAACGGGGATAAAAGTCAATCGGGCGGGGACAAAAATCAAAAAAATATATAAATATTGTTAATCACCCGCGTGAAAACGATTGCAAAATCCTTGCGGATATGATAAAATAAACAGGCTATAAAATTCACACCCGAGTCTTTGCGACTCTTCGTGCCGTCAAATTCAGTTTAAACCAAGGCGGTCATAGGCGCAATAAAAAAGGGTTCGGGGAGGAATAACGGAGGACAAAATTATGGCAGTAACTTCTATGAAACAGCTTCTCGAAGCGGGCGTTCATTTCGGCCACCAGACG
>CALDMH010000074.1 GCA_937915565.1 uncultured Clostridia bacterium
AAAGCAGAGTAGTACGGAAAGCGTCAAGTAGCATATAACGGGATGTTGAATATGCTCGAAAAGGCTCGTTGAAATTTTTGAGGGGTTAAAGCCTGCAAATGAAAGTGTCTTGCGATTTTCCGGCGCATCCAATGCGAAAGCGACCGCCGTCGGGCTGTAAAAATCCTGTTGAAGTCGGTTAAATCGGTTAAATCGATTTGATAAACGCCGTTAAGGCGGTTGCGTTTTACTTGGAACTCTCCTTTAATCGGGAGGTTTTTTTTATGGAAAAAAGTACGTTCAATTTCGGCAGGCTCGTTTTTTCGGAGCGTTTCCGCAATTCGTCGCGCGCAAAAAAAATAGCCGCAATCGCGGTTTTTGCGGCTATGTCGGTCGTTACGAATATGTTTTTGGAACTGAAAATGTTCGACATTCAGTTTTCGCTGACGTTGTTCTTTTCGGCGGTAACGGGCGTGGCGATAGGGCCGCTCGCGGGCTTTCTCACCTGTATTTTCGGCGATTTTATCGGTTATCTTTTTTCTCCCGGCGGAATGATTTATATGCCGTGGGTAGGCGTTTCCACAGGGCTTTTCGCCTTTCTTTCAGGGCTTATTCTCGGCAGAATTTTCGATAAAACCGAAGACGTAACTTACGGCAAAATTTTCATAAGGCTTGCAATTTACGTCGTTGTTAGCTTTTTCGTGTGCACGATAGCCGTGAATTCCACGGGTTTCTACGTTTATAATTACTACGTCGGCTTTGGCAAGAATTTCGTTCGCTTTGCCGCGGAAAATTTCGGCGGCGATTGCAATTTCTTCGTTTACGTTTTATACAGGCTCTTCTTTTTGGGGCAAATATGGAACAGTGTTGCAAATTACGCGCTTTTGTTCATCTTTTTCCCCACGCTCAAACGCGTTTTGAAAACGCGCCGCGCGGATTGATTTTTTCCGTCGAAGTCGAGCATACCGAAAACGTAAAACAAAAGCAGTGAAAACGCTACGGAAACGAGCGAGGAAGCGGCAACGCCGAAGAATTCTCCGATGAGCGGCACGAGAACGTTTTTCGTGAAATATCCCGCAAGAAAGCTCGGAAGGATAAACGCCGCGCCGCGGATTACGTAAGAGGTGGTTTTCGGCGGCTTCGGGCAAACCTTTGAAACGGCGCGTAAGTTGAGAAAAGAAGTTATGACGTAACTTAAAATCATTCCGAAAATAAGCGAATCCACGCCGAGGTATTTCGGTAAAAATATAATCGAAACGACGAGGGCGGCTGCGCCGGAAAGATAATAGACGAGCGTTTGCTTTTCTTTATTCAAAGAATTTAAAATACTGGTGGTTATGATTGTGAGGCTCATCGGGAGCATCGTCATAGCCCCTTTTTTTACGTAATTTCCCGCAACTTTGTCGGCGTAGATTATCGAGCCTAACGATTCGCCCGCAAAAAGGAAAACGGGGATAAGCGTGCAGGCGATGAAAACGGAAAATTTAATCGCTTTTTCCACGTTGTTTTTAAGCGTGAGATAGTTTTTTGAATAGTAGTTGGAAGAGAGTTCCGGCACGAGGACGAGAGCGAGCGAACCTATGAACGTGGACGGCATAAAAATCAACGGAAAAGCCATACCGAAAACCTTGCCGAATTCCGAAACGGCGTTGGCTTCCGCCATACCGTAGCGGATAAGTCTTGCGGGCAAAAGTACGGCTATAAGCGTGTTAATAAGCGAAGTTGCCGTTCTCATAAACGTAATCGGGGCGGAGGATTGAAAGAGCGGCTTTAATTCGCGTTTCGGGAGCGCGAGTCTTCCGCCTT
This sequence comes from uncultured Clostridia bacterium, assembly GCA_937915565.1. Taxonomy (GTDB): domain Bacteria; phylum Bacillota; class Clostridia; order Christensenellales; family Borkfalkiaceae; genus UBA10281. The sequence goes on from CALDMH010000074.1 coordinate 1,786, forward strand.
TTACAAAATACGCCGTAAGCGACGTTAAAAACGAAAAAACGTAAGAGATGAGAACTGCGTACATCGCGCGTTTCGTTCCGTTTAAAAAGTCGGTGGAAGTTTTCACGAGGATAATCCCCGCGATAACCATAACGGCTTCCTCGAAGAGTTCGATAAGGCTATACGTCAAAAACCTTTCGTTGCCCCAGAACGTGCCGCGGATAACGGCGTAAACCGAGGTTATGATAAGCCCCGGAATAACGATTGAAAGAAGTTCGGAGCAACGCTTGTCGGAAAAGAGAAAATCCGTAAGCGGAAGCCGCGCCAAAACTATCAGCGTTATAGGCACGGAAACGAGCAAGGTGAGGAGAATTCCCGCCGAAACGACTCTTCCGTTATTGTCCGCTTTGCCTTCTTCGCGATATTTAATCATCGTTCTCGAAACGGTTATCGGAATCCCGGACGACGTAATCGTCATAAATAAACCGAGGACGGAAAGAGCAATCTGATAAAGCCCCAACCCTTCCGAGCCTAACTCGCGCGATAAAAACACTCTGTATAAAAACCCTAAAAATCTTTCAAAACTCGAAAGCACGGTGACGATTACAACCGTTTTAAAAACCTTTTTAATTTTATTCACCCCGAAATTTTTTTTGACGTATCCCGCAACGATTAAGGCCGCAGGCGAAAGGCGAAATTCAGGCGTCGAAATTTAACCGCCGAAATTCAACCGTTGAAATTCAACCGTCGAAATTAAATCGGAAAAATTCAACCGCCGAAGTTCGATGCCGAAATTCAATCGACGGATTTCGGTCGGCTCGATTCAGCCCCTTGCGTTCTATAAAATGTTTATTAAAAATATAATAAAACTATGAATACGAAATTGCTTAATATGTCGGATTTCAAAAAAACGTTCGTATATAAAACCGAACGCGGCGACGACCTCGATTCGATTGCCGAGAAGTTTTCCACGACGAAACAAATCGTCGTCACGAATAATTTGCTTACCAGCAAACCCGAACAGGGCGATATGCTCGTTATAGAGCGGGCAAACGGCAAAGAATACACCGTGAAGCCGTTCGATACGATAGAAAGACTTTCCGGTGGAGATAAAAGGCGGGAAATCGAAATTCTCAAAAACAATAAAATCGATTTTATTTACGTCGGGCAGAAAATTTATCTTTAAACGGTTATTTCCGCAGTTGACAAATTCTTCGTAAAGTGGTATTCTTTCGTCAAATGAAAGCGAGAAGAAATACGACGCAAAGGGCGATTGTCGCGGAAGTGGCAAAAACGCTTTATCATCCGAGCGCGGAAGAGGTTTACGAAGAGGTTAAAAAACGCGATAAAGGAGTGGGCAGGGCGACCGTTTTCCGCAATCTCAATCTGCTTGCCGAGGAAGGCTCTTTTTTTAAAGTGTTTTTAAACGGCGAGCCCGTGCGGTACGATACGAACCCCGTCCGTCACGACCATTTTTTATGCACCGTTTGCGGAGAAATAACCGATTTACCGCCCGAAACGTTTTCGGAAACCGACGAGGAAACCGAGGAACTTTCGCGACAAGGCTATAAAGTCGAAAGTAAATCCGTCGCGTATTACGGCGTTTGCCGTAAATGCAGGCGGTAATTTGCGTTGCGGAATAAAAAAAATGATTATACGAGCCGAAAACGCTTGCTAAATGTTTTTCGTTATGATATACTTGAAGTAATCGAATATAAATAAACGGAGAAATAAATATGCTTGCAAATTTACTTATGGATAGCTGGACGCTCAAAATGATAATATGTATTCCGAGCGTGGTATTAGCCGTTCTTTGCGCAATTTTTTTTATAATCGTAATTATGCTTCAACCGAGCAATTCGGAAGGAATAAGCGCGCTTAACGGTCAACAGGAAACGTTTTTCGCCGATAAGAAAAACAAGAGCAAAACGTTGGAAAGCAAATTGAGAAGGCTCACCGTCGTTACGATAGCCATTATGGCGGTTTGTATGATAGCGTTCTTCGTTGCGCAGACTTTCCTTTAATTTTTTAAGATAAACAAAGGCGACATTCGATGTCGCCTTATTTTTTTGCAAAATATGAGTATTTACGAACAATTAAAAGAAAAATTCGCTCGCGGCGAATGGGCGGGCTATACGAGAAAAATGATTTTTTCGGAGCTCGGGATTCAGTCTCAATCCGAAAAAAGTATGCTCGGCAGAATTCTTGCCGAACTTCAACTTCACGGCGTGGTTTTTTATATAGACGGAAAATATCAAACCCCGTCGTCGGCAGGATTTATCGAGGGAACTCTTCGCGGAAACGAGCGCGGTTTTGCGTTTTTCACGCCGACGGACGGCAAAACTCCCGATTTATTCATACCCAACAAAAGCCTTCACGGCGCGCTCCATAAGGATAGGGTTCTGGCAGTTAAGGTCGAGTCCGAAAGGGGTTCGTCGGACGAGGGAGAAGTCGTGAAAATTTTAGAGCGCGGCGTAACTTCGCTTTGCGGAACTTATTTTAAGGAGCGGGATTTCGGTTTCGTCCGCCCGGACGATAAAAACTATTTCGTCGATATTTACGTTCCTTTTAAACGCGCCAACGGAGCGAAATCGCGCGATAAGGTGCTTGTCGATATTTATAAATTTCCCGAAAACGGCAGCCCCGAAGGGCAGGTTAAGGAAATTCTCGGCAGGCAGTTCGATTTGAAATCCGAGGAGCTTTCCATAATAAAAAGCTACGGTTATAAGGAGATTTTCCCTAATTCGGTGGTTAAGGAAGTGGGAAAAATCGACGACGAGGTCACTGACGAGCAGGCTTTCGGGAGGGAAGATTTCACGAACAGGCTTATCGTAACGATTGACGGCGAGGATTCGCGGGATTTCGACGACGCCGTTGAAGTTTGGAAAAACGCCGACGGCAATTATATGCTCGGCGTTCATATCGCCGACGTTTCGGAGTACGTTAAAAAGGGAAGTCCGCTCGATAAAGAGGCGTTGAGCCGTTCCACGAGCGTGTATTTTCCCGATAGAGTTATCCCGATGCTTCCCAAGGAGCTTTCAAACGGAATTTGTTCGCTCAACGAGGGCGTGAGGAGGCTTACGCTTTCCTGTATTATGGAAATAAACGGCGATGGCGACGTCGTTGATAAAAGAATAACGCACTCGGTAATCAAATCGGCAAAGAGAATGACTTACGCCGAGGTTCAGGGGATTATCGAAGGAAAAGAGGAATATCTCGGGAAGTATCCGAAAATAACGCCTATGATACTTGAAATGCGCGAGCTTCAAAAAATACTCACGAAAAAGCGGGACAAGCGCGGCAGCGTGGACCTCGACGTGAGAGAATCGCACGTTTACCTCGATAACGGGAAAATAGTCGTAGAGCCGAGAAAGTCCGCCGAGGCGTATAAAATCATCGAGGAGTTTATGGTCGCCGCAAACGAATGCGTCGCGGAATACGCTTTTTATCTCGAAGCTCCGTTTATTTACAGGGTTCACGGCAAGCCGCTTCCCGAAAAGGCGAAAGCGTTTGCGGAGTTTGCCTCGATGATAGGTTTAAGCGTTAAATGGAAGCCGGAAGAGGTCAGGCCGAGCGATTTTTCGGCTTTGCTTTTAAAACTCAAAGGCGAGCCGATATTTCCGGTAGTCAACAAGATAATGCTTCGCAGTATGCAAAAGGCGAAATATTCGCCCGAAAACGATGGGCATTTCGGTTTGTCGAGCAAGTGTTATTGTCACTTCACGTCGCCAATAAGAAGGTATCCCGACCTTGTCGTTCACAGGGTTTTAAAATTGATTATTGACGGGCAATTTGGCGAGTTAATCGACTTATACGGGGACTTTGTGGATGAAGCCGCGCGCATTTCTTCCGAAAACGAACGCCGTGCGGACGAAGCCGAAAGGGCGGTGGACGACCTTTACAAGGCGTACTATATGCGCGATTATATCGGCGAGGAATTCAACGGCGTTATAAGCGGAGTTACGACGAACGGAATTTACAGCGAGCTTGAAAACACGGTTGAGGGCTTCACGCCGATTGAACTTCTTCCGAGGGGGAACTACGTTTTCGACGAAAAAACGTATTCTCTCGTTTCGGCAAAACGCAGGTTTACGCTCGGCGACAGGGTTCGCGTCGGCGTTGCCGGCGTGGACGAGGCGGCGAAGCGCGTGGAACTCGTCATTCTTGAGAAATATTGATAAAAAGTCGCCGTCGGTAAAAAGTCGTCGGCGACTTTTCTCGTTTGCGAAAATTTTTCAGCGTTTATCAGGCTTTTTTGCGTTTAAGCCGGCATTTCGGCGGTTGAGAAGAGTAAAATTCGTGAGTTTTGGTGAAATTTGCGAGAATTATAATATAAAATATTATAAACCCGCCGTTTCCCTTGCAAAATACGTTGCGTTGTGGTAAAATAAATCGAGTATGAAAGTTATATCCGAAAACAGAGAAGCGAGATTTGAATATTTTATCGAGGATTCTTTCGAGGCGGGGATTGCCTTGGACGGCGGAGAAGTGAAGTCCATAAAAACCGGCAACGTCAGTTTAAAGGACGCTTATTGCTCCGTCGATAAGGCGGAAGTTTTTATTAAAGGAATGCACGTCGCCGTGTACGACCGCGGCGGGGCGTTTAACGTTAAGGACAGCCGCAGGGACAGGCGTTTATTGTTGCATAAAAGCGAAATCAGGAAGCTTATCGGCAAGGTGAACGAAAAGGGATATACGCTCGTGCCGTTAAAAATTTATTTAAAGCAGGCGCTTATCAAGCTTGAAATAGGGCTTTGCAGAGGTAAGCACACTTACGATAAAAAGCAAAGCATCAAAGAACGCGATTTGGACAGGTCGGCTCAAAGAGATTTGAAAAACGTCAAATTATGAAAGTTTTGGCGGGTTCTAACGCACTCGGCTAATCGGCCGATTCGGTTTACGATTATACGAATTGAAAATTTGAAAAATTGAAAGAAAGTTTGCGGAAATGAGGGTTATGGAAAAAACGGAACAGAAGAAAAAGTTTATAACGGAAGAAAGGCTCGGTCGGCTTGCGCCGGCGATAATGTCGTCGCTCGCATTGGCTCTGGTGGTTTTCGTGGTTGCGCCGCTCGATATTTACGGCAGCAATTATGCGGAACTCGATTTCACCGTGGCCAATTTTGCTTTTTTCCTTATTTTGGGCGCGATTTTAACGGTGCTTTTGTTCGGCGGGCTGATGTTCCTTTTGCCGAGAAAGGCTTATAGGTTCGTTTTTGCTTTCACGGCGGCTACGGCGGCTCTTTTTATCCTACAACAAAACTTTTTCAATTTCGGAATGAACTCTCTCCCCGGCGACAAAATGGCGGGCGAAGTTCCCGAAACGTGGCAAATCGTCCTCGACCTTGCAATGTGGATTATCGTTTACGGCGGAGCGTTCTTTCTGGCGTTCTGGGTGAACGAAAAGGGCGATAAGGGCGATATAATCAAAACGACGTCGCTCGTCGTTTCGTTTGCAATGCTCGCTTCGCAGGTTGCGGGAACGGTTTTCGTTATCGTAAACAGCAATTCCAAAAACGAAGCCAACATTCTTCAAGGTTCGGGTAAGCGCGAAAGAATGCTTATAAACACCGAGCGCGGATTTAACGAACTTGCTTCAAAAAATAACGTTTACGTGTTTTGTATAGACCGTTTCGACGAGGAGTACGCCGAAAAAGCCTACAATTCCGACAACGAAATTTTCTCCGAATTTCAGGGTTTCACCTGGTATCGCGACCACGTTTCCAATTACGGACACACTTTCCCCGCGATTGCCAATATGCTCACGGAGAAGAAATACGATATAAGAGAAAAGCGCGCGGAATTCCTCGATAAAGCTTACGAGGGCAACGATATTCCGCTCGATACGCTTCACGAGAAAAATTACGACGTGAATATTTACACGGTAAAATATTACGCGTTCACGAACGCGGAGCATTTGCCGTCTTACGTCAAAAACGTTTCGAGGTCAACCGACGCCACCGACGGAAATATTTCTTTCGGCTTGTCGGCGCAGCTCGCGGGCTTTTCGCTTTATCGCGCCGCACCCCTCGTTTTAAAGCAGATATTCGATTCCGGAAGCACTTCGGACGTAAACTCAATCGTCAATAAAGTCGGCGCGGACGGTTACGACGAATGGGTGGGAACGAACGGTCAGGCGGAGCGTTTAGCCGAGAATAGTTTCAAAGTCGGCGAATCCGAAAAACAGTTCGCATTTATTCATTACGACGGAATGCACGACGTTTTGCAACTTTCAAATCCGTTTATAAATTCCATTTTAACGAGGAACGTCGGCGTAGTGAATTCGTTTATAAAAGCTCTTAAAGACAACGGGCTTTACGAAAACGCGACGATAATCGTCACGGGCGACCATTCGAGGCCTGTAAACGACCTTACGGAAGTGAACGGTTCGAGAAGAACGGCGTTTTTCTTCAAGCCGTCGGGGAAAAGCGAGGGTTTTGAAATTTCGGAAGCTCCCACTTCCCACGCCGATTTGTGGGCTACGATTTTCGCATCGGAAGGAATAGAAGGATACGAAGGCAAAGGCGTTCCCGTCAACACGCTCGACGAAAATTCTTCCCGCGAAAGGATTTACACCTGGCACACTTACGCCACGGGTTCTTTGCACGAATACGTTTACGACATAAACGGAAAAGCGAGCGATTTTGAAAACTGGCACGAAATCAGCCACGAGTATTTGAGTAAATTTTTGATGAGTTAAGGAGAGGGGTATGTCGACGATTCTTTATTATATCAGCGTTCCTTTCGGATATTTGATGAAATGGTGCTGGCAGCTTACGGGAAATTACGGGTTGGCGATTATTCTTTTCACCTTAGCCACGAAAATCGTTTTGATGCCGCTTTCCGTCTGGATTCAGAAAAATTCCATAATAATGGTAAAAATTCAGCCGGAAATCAACTTTTTAAAAGCGAGAATGTTCGGCAATTTCGACGCGATTGCGGACGGACAAGCCGAGATATTCAAAAGGGAAAAATATCACCCGATGATAACCATAATACCGCTTATTTTGCAAGTGGTATTGCTTCTTGCGGTGGTTGAAATAATTTATCACCCGTTCAATTATCTTTTCGGATATTCCGCCGAAACGATAGACGCTTTGGCGGCGGTTGCGGGGCTCGATTCGTCCTCATCCACTTGCCAGCTTAAAATCGTCGAAATGATGCAAACGGGCGAGTTTATGAGTCTTGCGGGCGCTTCGTCCGTGTCCGGCATTTCCGAAATAGTTACGAAGGCGAATTCGCTCGGCCTCGGATTTTTAGGGTTTAACCTTTCGTATATACCCGCCGAGGAATGGGGAATTTACGTAATAGTCGCTATTCTTGCGGGCGCGTCGTCGTTCGTTATGTGTTTAACGCAAAACGTTTCAAACGTTTTGCAGCACGAGCAGAACAAACTCAATCAGTACGGAATAATGGCTTTGAGCATAGCCCTGTCGCTTTATCTCGGCCTTTTCGTTCCTGCTGGCACTGCGCTTTATTGGATTGCAAGCAACCTTATGTCCATCGGCGTTATGTATTTGCTTAACTGGCTCATCAACCCGAAGAAGTACGTCGATTACGAGGCTTTGGAGGAGAGCAGAAAAGCTCTTGCGGAGGCGAAGGCTTTCGGCGCGGAAAGCAAAAAAGATAACGATTACAAACAAAACAAAAAACGCGAAAAAGCCGACTATAAGAAATTTAAAGGCATCGCGAACAAACATATCGTGTTTTATTCGGAAAAAAGCGGCTTTTATAAATATTACAAGGATATAATCGCCGAACTTTTAAAGAAATCCAACCTCACGATTCATTACGTTACGAACGACCCGAACGACGTGATTTTTAAAATCGCCGAAAACGAGCCGAGAATAAAGCCTTACTATATCGGTCTTAAAAAGCTCGTAACGCTTATGATGTTTTTGGAAACGGATATGTTCGTTATGACGACGCCGGATTTGAACACTTATTACTTAAAGCGTTCGTTCATAAAAAAGGACGTCGAGTACGTTTACGTTCCGCACGATACGATGAGCACGTTTTACGGATTCAACGAGGGCGCGTTCGATAATTTCGACACCGTTTTTTGTTCGGGCGAGCATATAAAGGAAGAATTGAGAAAAACCGAAGAGGTTTACGGGCTTCCGAAGAAAACCCTCGTGGAGTTCGGCTTCCCGCTTTCCGATTATCTCGAAGAGATGGGTAATAAAGCCAACGAAGAAAGGAAGAAAAATCCGAAGCCTTATAAGCAGGTGCTTATCGCTCCGTCGTGGCAGGAGGACAACCTCCTCGATTCCTGCGCGGACGATTTAATCGAGTCGCTTTACGGCGAGGGATATAAAATAATAGTCCGTCCGCATCCGGAATACGTCAAGCGTTACGGCGCAAGGCTTTCCGCCTTTATCGACAAGTATAAGGACAGGGACGAAAGCAAACTCGTTTTTGAAACCGATTTCTCGGCTAACGAATCGGTGTATTCCTCCGATATTCTCATAACGGATTGGTCGGGCGTCGGGCCGGAATTCGCTTTTGCGACGAAGCGCCCTGCGATATTCGTCAACACGAAGCCGAAATGCGGAAACCCGAACTGGGAAAAGGTCGGGCTTAAACCGGTTGAAATGACGCTTCGCGGCGAAGTCGGCGTGAACGTCGAAAAATCGGAGGCAAAGAACGTCAAAGCGGTCGTCGAAAAACTTCTCGGCGAAGAGGAGATTTACGGCAAGAAAATCGCGGAGATTTACGAGGAATTTATTTATAATCACGGAACTGCCGGCGAAAAAGGCGCGAAATATATTCTCACGTCGCTCGCGGCAAAAGCCAAACAAAAAAAAGATAAAGAATAAGGAGTTTTACGTATGTTGGTAAATTTATTGTATCTCGACCCTGCGGCAACCACCGCAATAATAACCGCCGCTTCCACGATAATCGCCGCCGTCGGCGCAACCTTTATCATAAAGTGGAGAAAGCTTAAAAAGAGCGTGTCCAAAACCTTCCATATCGACGAAAACGCTAAAAAGGAAGTTGAGGACGAACTCGTTATAACCGACGAAACGCTCGCGGAGCAGGCAAAGGGAGAAGCCGCCGCAACCGAAACCGCCGAAAAAGAAAGCGATAAAGCAGACAAATAAGTCTAAAAAATATATGACGAGAGGTTGAAATGAATAAAACCGCGATAATCATCGGCGCAGGTCCTGCGGGGCTTACCGCCGCTTACGAACTTCTGACGAAATCGAAAGATATAACCCCGATAATCCTCGAAGCGGAGGATTTTATCGGCGGTATATCGAGAACGGCCACCTACAAAGGCAACAGAATGGATATAGGCGGACACAGATTTTTCTCGAAGGACGACAGAGTCGTAAATTTATGGACGAAGTTTTTGCCCGTTCAGGGCGCGCCGTCCGTGGACGATAAAATTCTCGGCAGAGAAAAACCGCTCGTCGAAGGCGGGCCGGACCCTGAAAAAACCGACGAAGTAATGCTCGTAAGGGACAGGCTTTCGAGAATAATTTTCCTGCATAAGTTTTTCGATTACCCGATTTCTTTAAAGGCGAGTACCTTTATAAATATGGGCTTTTTCAGGACGATGCAGGCTGGCTTCGGTTATATCGGCAGTTGTATTCATAAAAGAAAGGAAGACAATCTCGAAAACTTTTATATAAACAGGTTCGGCAAGCCGCTTTACGAGATGTTCTTTATGGATTACACCGAAAAACTTTGGGGTGTTCACCCGCGCGATATTTCGGCGGACTGGGGCGCGCAAAGGGTAAAGGGTTTGTCCATAAAAAAAGCTATCGCAAACGCGCTTTCCAAGCCTTTCCGCAAAAAGACGGATAAAGTTGAAACGAGCCTTATCGAACAGTATTATTATCCGAAAAAAGGTCCGGGGCAACTTTACGAGGAAATGGCGGACGAGATAATTCGCCTCGGCGGAAAAATCGTTAAAAATTCCGTCGTTAAAAAAGTCGTTTTGGAAAACGGGAAAATCAAATCCGTAATAGCGGAAGAAAACGGCGAGGAAAAGGAGTACGTCGGCGATTATTTCATTTCCTCGATGCCGATAAAGGACTTGATTGAAGCCGTCGGCAAGGAAAATTGCGGCGACGACGTTTATCGTATCGCCACCGAACTTCCTTACCGCGATTTCATAACGGTAGGTCTTCTTCTCGATAAGTTGAAGGTGAAAAACAAAACCAAAATTAAAACGCTCAACGATATAGTTCCCGATTGCTGGATTTACGTTCAGGACAGGGACGTAAGGCTCGGCCGTATTCAGATTTTCAACAACTGGTCGCCTTATATGGTTGAGGATTGCGAGCATAAAGTTTGGATAGGTCTTGAATATTTCTGCTCCGAGGGCGACAAAATGTGGACCGCGCCCGACGAGAAGTTTATGAGTTTTGCGGCGGACGAACTCGTTAAAATAGGCGTAATCGAATCGAAAGAAAACGTTCTCGATTCCACGATAATTCACGTTAAAAAGGCATATCCCGCCTATTTCGGAACTTATGCGGAATTCGATAAGGTAAAAGATTATCTCAACGGTTTGAGTAATCTTTGGTGCGTCGGCAGAAACGGTCAGCACAGATATAACAATATGGACCATTCTATGGTCACGTCGATGGTCGCTTGCGACGAAATAATCAACGGAAAAACGGATAAAACCGAGCTTTGGGGCGTGAATACCGAAAAAGAGTATCACGAGATAAAATCCGAAGAAGGCAAAGAAGGCGGCGCAGCCGACAAAGCGGAAGCAAGCAAAGAAGGCGTTGAAGCCGAAAAAACGGAAGTAAACGAAGAAAACGGCGCAGCCGAAAAAACGGAATAAATTCAGAGATTCAGGAGTTTTTTATGTCCGAAATTGTAAGCCCGAGCGTTATTTCCGAAACGGGGCGCATAGACGTTAAAGAATACTTTTTCAAGGTTCTGAAATATATAGGTCTTTTCCTTGCGTTGACGGTCGTCACGACGATATTCTTTTATATCGTCAAACCGTTGTACGAGTTCGAGGGCAGGAAGGGCGCGGTTGCGCAATGTATCGGCGTTGCGGGGTTCGTTATAGTAATTCTCGTTGCCGCATACTGCAAAATAAAAGGCGAAATGACGCCCGACGTACTGTTGAAACTCATTTTGATAAGCGGCTATATATTGAGGCTGGCTTATATGCTTGCAACGCCCGTGAACGTCCGTCAGCACGACACGTATAACGGGGATTTAACCGGACACGAGGCTTACGCTTGGATAATTTATTCGACGGGCAAGCTTCCCACAACGAATAATTATCAGTTTTATCATCCGCCGCTCAATGCGTTTATTCAGGCAACGTTTATGCGCGTTACGAACGGTTTAACCGAAATTTTACAGTCCGTTTTCGGGCTTGGGGACGTAATTCCGTCCAAATATCTGGCCGCGATGCCGAAGGTCACTTCAACGCGTTACGTCGGGCTTACGGAGTATAGATATTATCTTTATTCGACGACGCAAATTCTTGCGGTAACGTGGTCGGTTATAACTATGATTGCGCTCGTAAAAACCCTCAAACTTTTCGGGTTAAAGGGTTACACGCTCGCGGCGTTTTCCGCGCTCGTCGTGTTTTTCCCGAGGCATATTCAGTTTTCGGGGCAGGTGAATAACGACGCGCTTGCTTATATGTTCCAGATGCTTGCCGTTTACTATTGTTTAAGGTGGTGGAAAACGGGGCGGAAGCTTTACGATTTGTTGTTGTGTTCGCTTTGCGTGGGGCTCGGAATGATGGCGAAAATCTCGGCGGCGGTGATATGTCTGCCGATAGGTTGCGTGTTCGTTTACGAGTTCGTAAAGGAAATCGTAGACGCGGTTTCCGCAAAGAAAAAAGGCGAAAAGAATCCTTGGCGTTCGGTGATTTATATTTCCGCCTGCTACGTTTTGTTCTTATGTCTTTGCGCTCCGTTGGGGCTTTGGTTTCAGGTTTACGCAAATAAAACGTTCGGGCAAGGCTTCGGTTTCGTTTTCTCGGGGCTTAATCCGGCTCTCAAAACGAACCATCACAGTTTATTTGAAAGGTTGTTTTTAACCTTCGATTTGAACGAGCTTTTCGGAAGCGTTTATTGTATTCCGTTCTGCGATATGAAAGGCGAAACGATTGTCGCTTACAATAACTACAATTTGCCTTTGTATCTTATTCGTTCGTCGCTGTTTGGCGAGTTTAATAATTATAAGGGCGGGGAGTGTTTCTCGTCGCTCGCATACGTTTGCGCGCTCGTTTCGGTGATTTTAATGATAATAATGCTCGTTTATTGCGTCGTATTGTTCTTTAAAAACGGCAAAAAATTTGAAACGGACAACGCGGGGCTTAAAGATATGGCGTTTATCGCCGTGCTCGTTTTAACTTGTTTAATTTCCGAAACGTCGTTTTACGTTAAGATGCCTTATGCCTGTACGATGGATTTCCGTTATATTATGCCGATTATCCTCGGGTTTGCAATGGCGTTTTATTACGCCCGCAGGCGAGTTATTGCGGCCAAAACGGAATTCGGGAACACGCTCGTGTTTTTAACGACGTCTTTTGTCGTCGCCACGCTCGTTCTCACGACGTTGTTTTATCTCGTTTGCAGCGTTTAAAAACGACGCTTTTTTAGTCGGATAGGAGTAATTATGGAAGAAGAACAGAAAAACGAAACGCGCGTGAAACAAACGAAAAAGGAATTATTCTGGGAAATATTCAGGTTTTTAATCGTCGGCGGAACGGCTACGGTCGTCGATTACGCCGTCGCTTACGTTTTCATTCATTGGCTTTTGCCGCCCGCGCTCATTGGCGAAAATTTCTCGCTTATTGTGTCCACGGCAATGGGCTTTTGCGGCGGCTTAATCGTCAACTGGTTGCTTTCCGTTTCTTTCGTGTTTAAACAGGTAACCGACGAAAAGAAGTCGAAATCGAAAAAATCCTTTTTGATTTTCACGATTATAGGGCTTATCGGGCTTGCGATAACGCAGGTGGGAATGCACCTCGGCGTAATAATTTTGCCGGAAGTAACGTTGTTCGGCGTGGAAAAGTTTTTGGGCGAAAGCTGGAACTGGTGGATAAGCAAAGTCGTTATGACGTGCATAGTTCTCGTGTGGAATTACGTCGGCAGAAAACTTTTGGTTTTCAAGTGAGAGTCTGTCGTTTCACGAAAAATTTAAAACGTAAAAAAGACAGGTTTTTCACCTGTCTTTTTTTATGGCGAATACGCAGAAAAATTTTTTAATCGATATTTTGAACATAAAAAACGTAAAAAACGTTCCCGACGGCATAATCAACTCATACGAAATAAATCCGAAGTTTGAATCCGTCGGCAACGCTTCTAGTATTATTATATCACACAGTGTTTAAAATGCAACCAAAAATGAACATATCTTTAAAACGGTGCGAAAAAAATGTAACGAATTTTAGTAACGAAACGAAAATTGCAAAAGATTGAAAATTTAAGGAAAGCCTTTGAACGGGTTGGAGATAGAGAAACAAAGAGGGTATATAAGCAACTCCACGAAGCCAAAAAACTTAATTTAAAGGCGGCAGCGAAAGCGGGAGATATGAAACTTGCAAGATACGTTTATTCTCACAATCCCGAACTTGAAAAAGAAATTGACGTTTCCGCCGAAATCAAGTATAATAAGAAGACTCCATATATTCAATGGAAGTCTGACACTCTCGCTTGGTCGAATAATGCAAAAACGAAAATAGGCGATATGGATAGCGGTTCGGATTCTCGCTATGTGTATTTTTACGAAGCGATAGACCCTGATAATGACGGAAGGGCGACTGATTATAGGGTGTTGGCGAAAGTTTCTCTTGCAAATGAAACGACTATAAACGAGTGGTATGCGGAGGTAAAGGAAAACAATGAAAAAAATCACGCAAGCGTTTATGCAAGTGTTGATGAATATGAACGTGCAAGAAAAGAATATCAAAGCGATAGTTCAAATGTTTTGGGGGAAACCGCAGAAAATGGACGAGTTGGTGGCGTTTATCAAGGAGAATCCCAAAGCGAGCGAATCGGAAATACTGAAAAAGGCGACGGAAATAAGCGAGTAAAATATTCGTTAAAAGATAAGGAGTATTTATCGGCAGTAAATAACGCAGACCTAAAAACAGCACAAAGGTTTGTAGGTGAAGCGGCGCAAAAGTCAGGGTACACTATAAAAGCATATCACGGAACTCTTGCCGAGAATTTTACCGAGTTTACAATGAAAGTTTTAGTGAAGTAAGTGAACTTTTAACTCGTTGGGCAAAGCAAGAAATAATTAAAGAAGGTTGGCAAAAACTCAAATCTTTTCAGGATAGTTGGTATCTTATCGAAAAATTTCTCGATATGGATAGCGGTTATCAAATTTGTTAAAAAAAAAGATTATGAAAGGTATGAAAGAATAATAAATAACGCAAAAGGAGCAGATTATGCAACAGTCGTTAGCGAAGGTGTTGGCTTCTATGAAAATGGAAATGTCAAGCAAGGTCTTGATAGCAATGAAGTTGCAAGAGGACAAGCAGATATATCTCTTTCTCAAATGGCTCAAAGAAGAAGTGTCGGAGAATCAAGTGGAATCGAGGCAGGACGAAATAGTGAACAAAGCAATAGAAATAAGCAAACAAAAAGCATAGTCAATACAGCAAATGTTGCTAAAATGTTGCTAATAAACGAACGCGTTTTGTTTTTTTTTAAATTAAATAAAACGTAAAATTGCAGATAAAACCATTAAGAAAAAGATTATCGTTTATCGATAATCTTTTTCTTAATGGTGGAGATGATGGGAGTCAAACCCATGTCTTGGGTAAAAACCGAAAAGCCTTCTACATACTTAGTATGCTTTAAAATCTCTTGCCAAAACTATCTGCATACCGACTGTTTTCGCCGTATATTACTAAATGCCGCCGATGCGCCGCAATCAAAACGCAAAAGCCGTTCCCCGTCTGAAATGATGCCGTTTTGCAGCCGACGGGAACTCCGCAAACCGACATCGCCGCGCTAATTAAGCAGCGAATGCAAATTGATTATTATTCGCATTTAAATTTGTTTTATCGTTTTAACGTAGCCGAGTCCTACGGTATGCTTATACTCTCCCTTTTTCATCCAGTCGAATTCGGAACATCCCCGAGTGAAACGAAAACGCAATATCACATCTTCGTATTACATTATATTCGATAAAGCACCGATTGTCAACTTTTTTTAAACTCTCGTTGTCGATTTAGCCTTGCATTTAACGTCGGTTTTCAAAACCGTGGACTGAACCAAATTGTCTTTAAGTTCGTCAAACCTGCCGTAATGGTATTTATAAACGGTGTTTTTAATTCCGAAAAGGTCGCAATCGGCAATTTGAAGTTTTCGATAAAGCTTTTCAAACGTTTCCGTAATTTTCTTTTCGGTTGCTTGAAGAATTTCATCCGGGGCTTTTGCCGCGGGGAATAATTCGGAAATCGGCATATCGGCGTTCGCGCTGACGACGCGGCATTGCAAATCCATTTTTATTTCATAAATCGGCTTGCCGTTTTCAAAAGAAAACGAATATTTTTTGCTCGTTTCCTCAATTTCGACGAGTATATCGGTTTTTTGTCCGTTTATCTCGCTGTCGTCCAGTTGAACGTAGGTGTCAATCGAATTTTTATTTCTTAAATTAAAGAGCAGCGTTTCTTCCGCGCTTAAAACGCAAACTGCTTTGCCGTGAGAGAAACAAACTGCGGAAGAGGCGTCGTATATGTCGCTTTTGTCGCCCGCTTCGCCGGAATCCGAGCCGCCGGAAGAGCCGCCCGAGCCACCCGAAGAGCCGCCGGAAGAGCCGCCGGAAGAACCGCCCGAGCCGCCTTGCGAGGCGTTTTTCGAGTCGCCCGATTCAACGGTTTTAACGAGCGGCAAAAAACCTCTCGACGATTGCGAATAATATCCGTCGGCAAAATTTTTAACGTTTATGTTGGCAATTCTGTCAAGCTTGGCGTAATCCTGTTCGAGAATTTTCTGCAAAGCGAACGACGAAACGGAGTCGAGCGGAGTGTTTGAAAGAAGCAAATCCTTTGCCGAGCCCTCGCAAGCGCAAAGCGCGGCGGAATCGGGTAGTCTGTCCGTTCTTATGAAGAAGTTGAGCGTCGTCATAACGTTGCCCGAAAGTGCGTTTTCTCCGAGAACTATAAGGTTACAAAAGGCAAAAAGAGGATACCAACCCGTGTAAACGGCAATTTTATCAATGGCTTCGCCTATCGTTTTTCCTTTCGCGGAAATAATCGATTCGCTGTTAGAGGTGTTGCTCGTGGAGGCCTGCGGAATGGCCACCTGCGCGGATATTTCGTAGTTTTCGTTTTCGTCCTTATCTATGCCGAACGCAACGATTATCGCCGTATGTTCGATGTCAATCAACCCGAAATCGTGAGTGAAGAAAAGAAGCATCGAAAAAGCTATCAGTATAGGTAAAAAGTAAGTTCTTAAAAAGCGCATTTTCTCTCCTTTTTATCGGCGGATTTAAAAAACAGCACGATAAGCGGCGTAAGCGTAAACGCTACGAACACGGGCGTAAAGTATTGCTGGAAAAACGTTCTAATAGGGAAATAGTAATCCTCCAAAAGCACGATAAAAAGCGCGATTATCGAGTTTACGATAAGGCAGGGCTTTATCTTGTGCTTAAAGCGAAAGGCTTTTTCAACGCAAAACGTGGAAAAAACGAGCGGCAGACAGCAACCGAACAAGCACGAGAAAATTATCGCGCAAACCGCGAGGTAATCGACTCTGCCGATATTGGAAACCGAAACGCTGTATTTTCCCATTTTTATCGGCGAAAAGAACTGCCTTTCGGTGAGCGCGCCGAATTCGCATTGAAGAATGAGCATATAAAGGAGCGTTATCGCCGCCATTGAAAAATACGCCGCCACGATTTTCGGGGTTTGCTTTTTTTCGGATTTAAAATGTCCGAGGCAAAAGAGCAGGTAAGGGCTATCGAAAAACCAAAGCGAGGTGTTAAGCGTTCCTTCGGCGATTTTTGAAAACGGCACGTCAATCAAAGGCAAAACGTTTGAAAAATCGGCAACCGAAACGGAAAGCGCGGCTATGACGATTATTCCTGCCAAAGTGAACCAAATGGCAACGTCGGCGGTTCGTCCCGCGCCTCTTAAACCTTTATACGAAAAGAATGCGGAAAAGAGGAAAACGGGCAAAAATATCCATAAAGCCGGCGTCGTTTCGTAAAGCGCGATTTCGATAAAAAACCTGTGTTCGATAAGCGGGAGGAAGCCTTTTAAAAGGAAAAAGAACGAAAACGCAACGGCGAAAATCGTTTTTCCCGCTTTTCCGAATTTGCCTTCCACAATCTCGAAAACGGTTTGCTCGGGGAATTTTTTCGCTAAAAAGCATATTATGCAAACCATAATTCCGTCAAAGGCAAAGTTGAGGGCGGCGGAAGCCCAAAGGGCTTCCGCCGCAAATCTTGCGGCCAATGCCGGCATCGTTACGAGTTTAACCGGCAACGCGAAAGCTAAAAACAAAAAGCATATTTGCCTTACGTACAATTTATCGTTATTCATTTAATGTTCTCCGTTTATTTTAATTTCTGTCTTATTTTGTTTTTCGAGCCGAGCGAAGCGGGGCGTCTTACCATTCCGATGACGTTATTCATATATAATCCGTCCTGAAAATCGTTGAGCAAAACGGGCGAATACGGCGCAAGGTAGGGCGCGCCGTAATTGTCGGCGGAAGCGAGATATAAAACGATAAACGCCGTTAAAGCGATAAGTCCGTAGCCGCCCAGCGAGCCCGCAATCAAAAGATAAACGAATCTTAAAACGGAAGTGGTTTCCACGATTTCGGGTATGGCGTAAATGCTTATTCCGGAAAGAGCCATTATCAATATCGCGGGGGTGGAAACTATTCCTGCGTTCACGGCGGTTTCTCCGAGGACGAGCGCGCCGACTACTGCGAGAGCCATTCCGACGTATTTCGGCATTCTCACGCTCGTTTCGTTAAGCAGTTCAAAAATCAGCAGAACGAAAAACATTTCGAGGCTCGGCGAAAACGGAATTTCTTTTATTCCGTTCACGATAGTCAGCAAAAAGTTTAGCGGAATAATTTGCAAATGGAAAAGTTGCGCCGCAACGAAAACCGCAGGCAAAAGAATGGAAAATATCATCGCAACGACTCTTAAAGCCCGGACGAGGTTTGCACGATATTGCGAGATATAATAGTCCTCCGCCGCTTGAAAATCTTCTATCAGAAGATAGGGGAGAGTGAGTGCGAACGGCGAGCCGTCCACGATAATTCCCACTCTTCCTTCGAGCATTCTTTCGATTAAAACGTCGGGGCGTTCGGTTGAGCCCACTTGCTTGAAAAGCGAGGTTTTTCTTTCGCTCAAAAGTTTTGCGACGTAAGAACTGTCCGGAATTCCGTCCACGTTTATCGCTTTGATTTTTTCGCGAACTTTGTCTATGATTTCCGGCCTTGCTATGCCGTCGATATAAACGAACGCTATGGAAGTGTGCGTATATTGACCTTTTTCAAAGTTTTCAACCTTTAAATCGGACGATTTTAAATATCGCCTTACAAGGCTTAAATTTGATTTAATGCTTTCCGTAAATCCGTTTCGAGGGCCTCTCACGGCAAGTCCCGTAGGCGGCTCGGAGATGGCTCTCACCTCGAATTTTTTCAAATCCACCGTAACGGCTTTTTTCTTTCCGTCGATAAAAATCGCGGTGTTTCCGTTTAAAACCTCCTGCGCGGCGTCGTTGATTTTATCTATCGTTTTAATGTTTGCGAGAGTTATTCTTTTGGATAAGTTCAAAATACTTTTGCTTGCGTCGGCTTTTGTGAGCGGGGCGATAACTTCGAGCCCGAGGAGTTCCTTGTCGGTTATCGAATCGACGTAAACGCAAAACGCCGCCTTGTCGCCGGCTTCAAAATCGAAAAATATAACGTCGTCGCTGCCGAGAATTGCTTTAATCGCTTTTTTATTGTATTCCAATTCGCTTTTAACGTTCATATTTCAAGTATTCCTTTTTCCGCGGTTATTATGTAAAATTTATAAAAACGTTCGCTTTATTTTTCGCGCGCGTTTATATAATTGACATTGTCGGCGGATAGTGATATAAGTAAGACGATATGCGGAGGTTAAAAAATGGAATTTAAAGAAATTTTATCGCATTTTGAAATAAAAGGCGAATTCGTTTCCTGCGAGCCGTACGGAAGCGGATTGATAAACAGAACTTACGTTGCCGTTTTCAACGAGAACGGTAAAAGAGTAAGATATATCGTTCAGAGAATAAACTCGAAGCTCTTCACCAACGTAGACGGGCTTATGAACAATATAAAACTCGTCACCGAATTCAACAGGGCCGAGATAAAGAGCCGCGGCGGCGACCCGAACAGGGAGAGCCTTACGCTCGTATATTCGACGGACGGCAAGCCTTATTTTAAAGCGGCGGAGGACGAATATTACAGGGTTTACGTCTTTATCGAGGACGCCAAGGGCTACGACGTCGTTGAAAAGCCCGAACATTTTTACGAGAGCGCAGTTGCTTTCGGTAAGTTCGCTATGCTTCTCGACAGGTTCGACAGTTCCAAACTTTACGAGGTTCTTCCCGATTTCCACAACACGGTAAAGAGGTTTGCGAACTTCAAAAAATCGCTCGAAAAGGACGCGTTCGGCAGAGCGAAGGACGTTATGCCGGAAATAGAGTTCGCTCTTAAACACGAGGGAATCACGAGCAGAATAGTCAATCTTTTGAAGAGCGGCGAAATGCCGACGAGGGTTACTCATAACGACACCAAGCTCAACAACGTTCTTATCGACACGAGAACGGACAAAGCCGTTTGCGTTATCGATTTGGACACGATGATGCCGGGGAGCATTTGTTACGATTTCGGCGATTCGATAAGGTTCGGTTGCAACCCTTGCCTCGAAGATACGCCGGAAACTGAAAAGGTAATTTTCAATATGCCCCTTTTTGAAACTTATGCAAAAGGCTATCTTTCGGTCTTCGGAGATACGATAACCGATATTGAGCGTGAAAATCTTCCTATGGGCGCGATTTTGATGACTTACGAGTGCGGAATAAGATTTTTAACCGACTATCTCGACGGCGACGTTTATTTCCGCCACACTAGAGAAAAGCAGAATATCGACAGAACGAGGTCGCAATTCAAACTTGTTTCCGATATGGAATCGAGATACGACGAGATGTTGAAGATTGTAAAAAATATTTGAATTATGCGAGCCGATTTTTCGGCTCGTTTTTTTATTGTTTCGGGCGGGTTTTGACGCAATAAGTGCGGCTATAAGTCGATTATCGCGCGTTTTTGCGTGTAATCGATAAGCTTAAAAGTTTGAAAATCAAGCGAAAAAACGGAAAGAGGCGCAAAATTGCTTGACCGAACCCGCCGTAAAATGATAAACCGTAGTAAACGGTAAATCGTAAAACGCAAAGGAGTAAAGAGAGATGTACGACGTATTAAATAAGATAAATTGTCCGGACGACGTTAAGAAACTTTCCATAGACGAGCTTAAAGTTCTTGCAGACGATATAAGAGAAGCTCTTTTCAACAGATTGACTAAAATCGGAGGGCATTTCGGTCCTAATTTCGGAATCGTGGAAGCGGAAATAGCAATGCACTACGTTTTTTCGTCGCCCGCGGATAAGTTCGTGTTCGACGTTTCGCATCAAAGTTACGCCCATAAAATGCTTACGGGAAGAAAGGCAGGGTATATCGACGACGCGAGATTTAAAGAGGATTCAGGATATACCAACCCGGCGGAGAGCGAGCACGACCTTTTCAACGTGGGGCATACTTCCACCTCGATTTCTCTTGCGACGGGGCTTTGCAAGGCTCGCGATATGATGAACGGTAAATGGAACGTCGTCGCGCTTATCGGCGACGGTTCGTTGTCCGGCGGGGAAGCTCTCGAAGGGCTTAACGTTGCGGGTTCGGAAATAAATTCCAATCTGATAATAATAGTCAACGACAATCAGCAATCCATCTCCGAAACGCACGGCGGGCTTTATAAAAATCTTGCCGAACTTCGCGAGAGCGACGGTAAATCGGAGCATAACGTATTCAGGGATTTCGGCCTCGATTACGTTTACGAAAAAAACGGAAACGACATTGCTTCGCTTATCAAAGTTTTCAATAAGGTAAAGGATACCGAGCACCCCACGGTCGTTCATATAAACACGCTTAAAGGCAAGGGCTACGAGCGCGCGGTTTTAAACAAGGAAGCCTGGCACTGGACCGTTCCTTTCAATAGGGAAACGGGTGAAAAAGTCGGCGCGGGGGTGAGAAATTACGTTTCCGTCGCGCGCGAGTATATTTTAAATAAAGCCGAACGCGACGAAAAGTTCGTTGTGGTAACGCCTAATATGCCTATGTCGATGGGTCTATCTCCGGCCGACAGGGCAAAACTCGGCGAAAAGTTCGTTGACGTCGGCATTGCGGAGGAGCAAGCCGTGACAATGGCTTCGGGAATGGCAAAAATGGGGTTAAAACCATTGGTTGTTACGAACGCAACCTTTATTCAAAGAGCATACGACCAAATTTCACAT
>CALDMH010000075.1 GCA_937915565.1 uncultured Clostridia bacterium
TTTAAGGCTTGATGGGATTCGATTCTTGCTCGGCATCCGCATAAATCGGTTTATCACCGCAAAAATAATTAGTGATGACGAATGAAATCCCTATAAAAAATAAATTATCGCAAAAGAAAACCCCTATTCGGAATGAATAGGGGAAATATATATTTTTTATATGTATTAAGCCGTTTTATCGTCCGCTTTTCCGTCCGCGTCGACGGGCGTATCGAAGTCGGTTTCGTCCGCTTCGTCTTCTTCATTAACCTCGTCTGAATCGGCAGGCGTTTCATCTTTATCGTCGCTTTGCGAAGACTCTTCGGAATTTGAGAAAGTATTGTCTACCGCGTCGAAAATGCTACCGCTTTCTCCGTTTTCTCCGCTCTCGGCGTCATTCGAAGCAAGGTTTTCGCTTTGAGAACTCTCCTCTTTATTAACGTCCTGCGGCTTCTCCGCCGGCGCGCCGTCAAAAGATTGATTCTGATATTCGGGGTCGTTCTCCTCGTTGTAAACGTCTTTTTTGAAGAGGTAAGCGTCGTCGTCGCCGCCGTGAAGCTGTTTGATTTTATCAATCAATCCTTCGTAATCCGGCAACTCGTCAAGCGACGAAATCTGGAAACGTTTAAGGAAATTGTCCGTCGTTCCGAAAAGAGCCGGATGACCGATTGTGTCTTTTCTGCCAACCACCTCGACAACGCCGAGTTTTAACAGATTTTGAAGCGCGTATTCGCAACTGCAATTTCTGATGTCTTCGAGGTCCATTCTCGTTACGGGTTGCTTGTAAGCGATAATTGCCGCAACTTCGAGCATACTTCTCGAAAGTTCGCGTTCTTTTATTGGGTTGAGAACGGTTGCAACGCTTTCCGCATTGTTTTTGTTCGTCCCGAACTGCAACTTTTTATTAAAAATAAGAAGGTGAATACCGCTGTCGGCATTGTACTTTTCTTTTTGAAGCTTCTCTGCAATTTTCAATACTTCTTTGTCGGAAAGGCCGAGTTTTTCGGAAATGTCTTTTATGGCTACGGCGTCGCCCGATACGAAAAGTATCGACTCAATTATACTCGCTAAGGTCTCCAATTTCTTCACTCCTGTCTTCTCTTAAATTTATCGTAATGTCGCCGAAAGTTTCGGTTTGCTCATAAGTTAAATATTGCAGTTTGAGCAGTTCCAAAAGAGCCTGAAAAGTGGTTATGATTTCCATTCTCGAAGCGTCCTCTTTGAATAGTTCAAAGAAACTGCAAGTTTGCCTTTCGAGCATAGTGGTTTTAATATAATTGATTTTATCGGCGACGGTGAAAACTTCCTTCGGAATCTCTTTTTGAGAGTTCTTTATTCTCTTTTCAAGGTCGAGCCTTGCAAGAAGTTTCGAGAACGCGTCGACGAGATTATGCAAGTTGAAATCGGTGTATTCGATTCTCACGTCGGTTGCGGATTCGTCCGGCTCTTTGTAGAATATATCTACGGTTTCCTGTTTTTTCAAATCCTCGCTGGCTTTTTTGAAAAGAGCGTACTCTTCAAGCTGGCGGAATATGCCTTCCTGAGAAACCTCCTCGAAATCCATATCTTCGTCGTAGTTTTCCCAGTCGAACTGCATAATCGGCAACAACTCCTTCGATTTAATTTCAAGCAGGGTTGCGGCCATTCCGAGATATTCGCTTTCACGCTCCATATCCAAATCTTCCGCCGAGCGGACGTATTGAATAAACTGCTCCGTAACCTCGGAAACGAAAATATCGCGAATGGATATTTCGGCTTTATTGACGAGATAAAGAAGCAAATCCAGCGGACCTTCAAAATTCGATAACTTCGTCGTGTAATCGACAACGGATTCAAATCCGTTTGCTTTTATCGAATAATAATCGTAAATATTCTGTTGCACCGGTTGTTCCGTAATTTTTTCGGTCGTACCGTTATTTTCAGTTAAATCACTCATAACCCTAAAATCAAACCCCAAAATTTAATAATCGGCATTGAAACGTAATTCGTTATTATCGGTAAAAAATCGAGCCACCATATTCCGGTTGCGTCGGCAATATAGCCGAGAAGGATAATTCCTATAAGAATGTAGAAGCCGTTCTTCCTTAAAAAGTAATATACTTTGCCGTGTTTTTTCGTCAAAGCGTCGTAAAGCCTGAATCCGTCGAGCGGATAAACGGGCAAAAGGTTAAACACGAACAAACCGACGTTGATGGAAAAAAGCGAATAGAAAAAGCCGTATATCAAGGTGTTGATATAAATCGCCCAATCTGCGTTTATCATTAAAAATCCTTTGTTTGCGACGAGAAGGTATATCGGGCAAATCAAAAAAGCAAAAGCGATATTCGCTAAAACTCCGGCAATCGATACCCAAACGCAGCCTTTTTTGTAATTCCCGAAATTGCCCGGATTCACCGGCACGGGCTTTGCCCAACCGAATCTCAACAATATAAGCATAACGAGACCAATCGGGTCGAAATGCGCGAAAGGATTTAAAGTGTATCTCCCCGCAAGTCT
>CALDMH010000076.1 GCA_937915565.1 uncultured Clostridia bacterium
TAAAGGAACTTGTAGCAAACGGATATAAAGAAATAACGCTTCTCGGGCAAAACGTAAATTCTTACGGAAAGGATTTAAAAAGCGGCGTAACCTTTGCAAAACTTCTTGACGAAATAGGAAAATTAGACGGAAAATTCAGGCTTCGTTTTATGTCGAATCATCCAAAGGATTTAACCGAGGACGTAGTTATCGCTTTAAAAAACAACGTTCACGCCTGCAAAGCCGTGCACTTGCCCGTTCAATCGGGTTCAAACAGAATTTTAAAGGAAATGAACAGGCGTTACACGAGAGAGCAATATCTGAGCGAAGTGGAAACGATTAGAAAAATTATTCCGGATTGCGCGATAACGACCGATATAATCGTCGGTTTCCCGACCGAAACGGAAGAAGAATTTCTCGAAACGTTAAGCCTCGTAAACGAAGTGGGCTTCGAGGGAGCGTTCACTTTCGTTTATTCGCCGAGAGAGGGAACGAAGGCCGCGGCGATGAAAGGGCAAATCGATTCCGGCACGAAAAAGGACAGAATTATGCGTCTCGTGGACGTTCAGAACGAAATCAATCGCGCGGAATCCTCCTTATATATCGGCAAAACCGTCGAGATTCTCTTTGAGGATTTTGACGAAAAGAAAAAAGCGTATATGGGCAGGGACGAGCGCGGCAGAATGGCATATTGCGAAAGCGGGATAAACGTCGTGGGTAAATTTGCGGACGTTGAAATAACGTCCACCGGCGGAATGTCGCTTATTGGTAAAATCAAGAAAATATACGAATGAGGCGTTAAATGGGTAAAATTGACGATAAAAAGCTTTCACCGATGATGAAGCACTATATGTCTATCAAGGAAAAGCATCCCGATTGCGTAGTGTTTTATCGTTTGGGTGATTTTTACGAAATGTTCTTTGACGACGCCGTGAGAGTATCGAAAATGCTCGATTTAACGCTTACGGGCAGAGATTGCGGCTTGGACGAGCGCGCGCCGATGTGCGGAATTCCTTTTCACGCGGCGGACGGATATATAGCAAAACTCGTTGAGCAAGGCGAAAAGGTTGCCATTTGCGAGCAACTTGAAGACCCGTCGCAAGCAAAAGGACTTGTCGAGCGCGACGTTATAAAAATCGTAACGGCAGGCACAATCACGGAAGAAGGGCTTATCGACGAAAAGGAAAATAACTTTATCGCCTGCGTTTATTACGGAGAAAGAGGCGCGGCATATTCCTGGTGCGATATTACTACCGGCGAATTTTTTGCGAAAAAATGCGAAACGAGCGACGTTTTAGCCGAAATATCCGATAATCTTACGAGAATCAATCCCTCGGAAATTATTTGCAACGGAAAGTTGGCTGCGCTCGCCGACGATTTGCCCGTTGTTAAACACAGGGTTTTGCCGAAGTTCAGAAAATACGCCGACGACAATTTTTCGTTCCGTAACGCGGAAATTACGTTAAAGGAGCAATTCGGCGTAATATCATTCAAGGCTTTCGGGATAGAAGAGAACGACGTTTTGCTTATAGTTGCGTCCGGAGCTCTCGTTGCGTATCTTAAAGAAACTCAAAAAAGAACGCTTATAAACATTAACGGCATAAAACTCGAAAAAAACTCGGACGTAATGGGTTTGGATTATTCCGCGCTCAGAAACCTCGAACTTACGAGAACGATGAACGACGGAAAACGTTACGGCTCGCTTTTGTGGGTTCTCGATAAAACTCAAACGCCTATGGGCGCGAGAATGCTCGGAAGCTGGCTCAAATCGCCTTTGCAGGATAAAGATAAAATCAATTACAGATTGGACGGAGTGGAGGAGTTTTTCAAAAATCCGCTTTTAAGGGGCGGGGTTACCGAGCAACTCAAATTTATTCGCGACACCGAAAGATTGGCGGGTAAAATATCCAACGGTAATATAAACCCGAAGGATTGTTTAATCCTCGGCGATTCGCTTTCCGCTCTTCCGAACGTAAAACTTCAACTCTTCGGCGTTTCTTCGCAGATTTTAAAGGACGTAAACGATAATATCGGAGATTTCACCGACCTTTCGAAACTTTTGTGCAACGCGATAAATCCCGAAGCATCTTCCGTCACGAAAGACGGCGGGTACATTAAAGAGGGCTTCGACGCGGAACTCGACAGGCTTCGTTCGGTAAAAAGCAATTCGACGAAATTGCTTAAAGAACTCGAAGAAAGAGAACGCGAAGCGACGGGAATAAAAACCCTTAAAATAGGCTTTAACAGAGTTTTCGGCTATTACATAGAAGTTACTAACTCGTTTAAAAATCTCGTGCCGTATAGCTACATTCGCAAACAAACGCTCACGGGCGCGGAGAGGTATATAACGGAGGAGCTTAAAAAACTCGAAACGGAAATTTTGTCGAGCGAGGACCAGGCAATCAGGCTGGAAACGGAAATTCTCGCCAAAATCAAACTCGTTCTTGCGGATAACGTTAAAAAAATTCAGCGCACGTCTAAATCGATTGCCTGCGCGGACGCGCTTTGTTCGCTTGCAAACGTCGCAAAACGCAACGGCTACGTTCGTCCCGACATAGTGGATTCCGATTTGCCAATGGATATTGTCGGCGGAAGACACCCCGTCGTGGAGGCGGTTTCAAACGAACCGTTCGTATCGAACGACGCTTATCTCGATTGCGAAGAGAATAGGGTTATGATAATCACCGGGCCTAATATGGCGGGCAAAAGCACATATATGCGGCAAAATGCTTTGATTGCCGTTATGGCTCACGTCGGCAGTTTCGTTCCGTGTAAATCGGCGCAAATTCCGATTATCGATAAAATTTTCACGAGAGTGGGCGCAAGCGATAACCTTATTTTCAATCAAAGCACATTTATGGTCGAAATGACGGAGGTTGCCTCTATTCTTATCAACGCAACGAGCCGCAGTTTGCTTATTCTTGACGAGGTCGGAAGAGGAACGAGCACTTACGACGGATTGTCTATTGCGTGGGCCGTGGTTGAATTTCTCGCTCAAAAAACCAAAGCGAAAACGCTTTTCGCAACGCATTATCACGAGCTTTCGGAGCTGGAAGGCGTTATCGACGGCGTTAAGAATTATAAAATAACCGTAAGAGAGCAAAACGGAAACATCGTATTTTTAAGAAAAATCGCAAGAGGAAGCGCAAACAGGAGTTTCGGCATAGAGGTTGCTTCTCTTGCAGGCGTTCCGAAATCCGTAACCGAAAGAGCAAAATCCATTTTGAAGAAACTCGAAAAGAACGACCTCGCGAAAAAATCTTCCGGCGAAGTTATCGAATCGGCGGACGCCGCGGATTTCGATAACGAAGCAAATCCTTCCGAGCCTTCGGAAATCGAAAAAACGATTGCGGAAACGGACGTTAATTCCATAACGCCTATTGAAGCGTTAAAAATTCTTTACGAATTAAAAAATAAAATCAGCGGATAAAAATTATGGCAAAAATAAACGTTCTCGATAAAAAAGTTTACAACAGAATAGCCGCGGGAGAAGTCGTCGAACGGCCGTATTCCGTTATAAAAGAGCTTGTGGAAAACGCTCTCGACGCCGGCGCGACGGAAATCGACGTCACAATCGAAGACGGCGGAAAACGCCTTATGCGCGTGAGCGATAACGGATGCGGTATCGAACGCGACGATATGAAAAACGCTTTCGTTGCCCACGCGACGAGCAAAATTAAAAACGTCGAAGACCTCGACAGTATTCTTACTTTGGGTTTCAGGGGAGAGGCTTTGGCTTCAATCGGCTCGGTTTCCAAAGCGTCTATTTTATCAAAAACGAAAGACGACGAAATGGGTAACCTCGTCACCTGCAACGGCGGCGCGCTCGGCGACGTAGAAATATATCCGACGGATACCGGCACGACGGTTTTGGTTGAGGATTTGTTTTACAACACGCCGGCAAGAGCAAAGTTTTTGAAGCCGAGTAAAAGCGAAGAAACGGATATTACAAATATTTTGACGAGATTGATTCTCGCTCATTCCGACATCGCATTTAAATACGTTGCGGACGGTAAAACCGTAATTCAATCTTACGGCGGGGGGCTCGACGAAGCGATAATCGAAATTTACGGTTATAACACTATAACCGAATGTATTCATATCGACACCGTTAAAAACGGAATGAGAATAAGCGGGTATATCGGAAACAACTATTTTAATAAGCCGAACCGAACTTACCAAACCGTAATTTTAAACGGAAGATACGTTATAAACAACACGATTCAAACGGCTTTGCACAACGCTTATAAGAATTATCTTATGAAAAGGCAGTATCCGTTTTACGTTCTTAACGTCGAAATGTCGCCCGAAACGGTTGACGTAAACGTTCACCCGAATAAAACCGACGTCAGGTTTATCGATAATCAAATCGTTTACGGAACGCTTTATTCCGTCGTATCGAACGTGCTTGACGGCTCGGCTGCCGCTCTCGAAATTATCAAACCCAACAATTACATTCCCGTCGACGTCGGCTCGAAGCCGATTGTCCCGCAAAAACCCATAACGAAAGAAGAAATCGGAGAAGCGCATTGTTCGAGACCTTACGTTTCCGGCTTCAACGAGGAGTTGTTGAGCAAAACGATTTGGGGTGAAAACAACGCTAAAAAAAGCGAGGCGTTATCCGAAAATCTCACAAAACCGTTAGGATTTATGGATAGCGTTCACGACGAAGAGCCGAAAAAAGAACAAAGTATCGACGATATTTTTGCCGAAAATAAAAAATACATCGCCGAAATGGAAGCTAAAAAGTCGGCCGAAGCGGCTGAAAAAATAAAGCAGGAAGAGCTGAACGTCGAAGCTGAATTCAAAGTTATCGGTCAGGTCCTCGCCACTTATCTCATTTTGGAAAGGGGAGAGGACGTGTATTTTATAGACCAGCACGCCGCGCACGAACGCTTGCTTTACGATAAGTTTATGGCGGAATATAAAAACGGAGCAATCGACGAGCAAACGATGCTTCTTCCTTATAATTTCCGCGTTAACGAAAGCGAATCGGAATTTATAATCGGGAAATTTCCCGAACTGCGCAAAATGGGATTCGATATAGCCGAATACGACGTAAACGAATTTTCGGTTTATTCCGTTCCCGTCGCTCTGTTCGACATCGATTTGAAATCGTTTTTTGACGATTTACTTTCCGATATGAGTTTCAAAAAAGAAACCGTACCCGAAATTATCCACGAAAAAATTGCGATGAAGGCTTGTAAGGCGGCGATTAAATCCGGCAAAATTTTAAGTGACGACGAAATTCAAGCGCTTCTTACGGCAATGAAATACGACACGACGTTGCGTTGCCCGCACGGCAGACCCGTGACGGTTAAAATTTCGAGAACGGAGATTGACAAATGGTTCAAGAGAATCGTTTAAAATCCGTAAAAGATAAAGTTTTAGTCGTATGCGGCGCAACCGCTTCGGGAAAAACCGCGCTTGCGGTTGAACTTGCTCTCAAATTCAACGGGGAAATCATTTCCGCCGATTCGGTTTCGATATATAAGGGATTGGACGTGGGTTCGGCGAAACCTTCTTTGAAAGAGAGAAAAGGCGTATCTCATTATATGATTGACGTCGTCTCGCCAAAGGACTCTTTCTCCGTCGGGGACTATGAGGAAGCCGCTTTGCCTATTTTAAACGATATTACGTCACGCGGAAAACTTCCCATAATTTGCGGTGGTACGGGCTTTTATATCAATTCGCTTCTTTTCAAAATGAGTTACGGTTTATCGAAAGGAAATCTTGAAATAAGGCGTAAATACGAGGAACTTGCCAAAGAGAAGGGGAAGAAATACGTTCATTCCGTACTAGCGGAAAAAGACCCTGAAACCGCTTTAAAACTTCACCCGAACGACCTTGTGAGAGTTATAAGAGCTCTCGAAATT
>CALDMH010000077.1 GCA_937915565.1 uncultured Clostridia bacterium
CGGTCGCCAGTCAGTTCGACGGATTTATTTATAATGCGATGAACGCCGTCGCGCTTTCCTGCCTTGCTTTCGTAAGCCAGAATTACGGCGCGAAAAAGTTCGACAGGATAAGGACGGTCGTGAGGCAATCGGCTTTAATCGTTACGGTTCTCGGGCTCGTTATGGGCGGCGTGATAATTTTGTTTTCAAAGCAACTTTGCGGCCTGCTCACCGACGACCCGAAAATAATCGCTATCGCGCAGGACAGGCTGTATATTCTCGCGTCAACTTATTTCACTTGCGGAATAATGGACGTTTTAAGCAATTTTATGCGCGGGCTGGGCAAATCGACCACGGCGATGATAGTAAGTCTATCGGGAAGTTGTTTGTTCAGGATAGTCTGGTTAAATTCGATTTACCTGTTAAATCCCACGATAAATATGGTTTATATCGTTTATCCGATAAGCTGGGTGCTTACGATAGGCGTTTATATGATAATGTATTTCCCAACGCTTAACCGCGCAAAGAGGGAAGTTGCGGAAACTAAACTCGAAGAAAAAGAGGAAGGCTCTTGTTAAAATATCACAAAAGAGGTGGCAAATGAAATATCACGTTTTATACAACCCCAAAGCAGGCAACGGAACGGGCGAAACCGAAACGAAAAACGTCGAAAAATTTATTACCGACGCCGAAATCGTTTATTACGATTTAACTTGCAACGAAACGAGTAAACTTATCGAAAAGATTCCGCTTTCCGATAAAATAGTCATATCCGGCGGCGACGGAACGCTTAATCGTTTTGTAAACGATACGGCAAATATCAGAATTTCGCACGAGATTTACTATTTTGCGACGGGCAGCGGAAACGATTTTATTCACGACGTCGGCGGAAATAAAGGCGACGCGCCCGTGCTTATCAACGAATACATAAAGGATTTGCCGGAAGTAACCGTAAACGGAAAAGCTTATAAATTTATAAACGGAGTAGGTTACGGAATAGACGGTTATTGCTGCGAAGAGGGCGATAAATTGCGTGAAAAATCCGATAAACCCGTAAATTATGCGGGGATAGCGATAAAGGGGCTTCTTTTCCATTTTAAACCGAGAAACGCCGAAATCGAAGTTGACGGAAAGAAATATTATTTCAAAAAGGTTTGGCTTGCGCCTACGATGCACGGCAGATATTACGGCGGCGGAATGAACGTCACGCCGATGCAGGACAGGCTTAAATGCGAAACCGAAACCTGCGGAGTTCTTCACGGCTCGGGAAAATTAAAAACCCTGATAGTGTTCCCCTCGATATTCAAGGGCGAACACGTTAAACACACCGAGATGTTCACGCCCCTTTCCGGAAACAGAATAACGGTTAAATTCGATAAGCCCACCGCCGTGCAGATAGACGGCGAAACCATTCTCGGCGTCACGGAGTATTCAATCGCGTCGAGAGCCGTGGTTAAAGCCGAAAACGCGGAAGAGGAAGTAGGCTAAACGGTCTATATAGCGTAAAAGCCCGAAAAATATGAGGTTTTGTTAAAAATTTCAAAATATTTTACAAAACCCCTTGAAATATTTTTCGTTATGGTTTACAATATAATAAAGAAAAAAACGGAGGAACGTTTTATGATAAAACTTATTTACGGCCCCAAAGGCTTCGGCAAAACCAAAATCATTATGGACGATATTAACGCCGCTGCAAAGGACGCCAAAGGCAACATCGTTTTCATAACCGACAAACCGGTTTGTTCGGTTTCTATAAATTTAAACGTCAGATGCGTTTACACCGACGAATACGGTATTTCTTCGGTTGAAGCTTTGAAGGGCTTCATTATGGGTCTCGTTGCCGGCAATAGCGACATCGAAGGCATTTACGTCGACGGTATTTTAAGAATTGCGGATTGCAAACTTACGGACCTCGAAGAGTTGTTCATTGCAATCAAAAAGGTTGAAGGCGTCAAGTTTGAATTGACCGTCAGCGCGGAAAAATCCGAGCTTCCCAAATTTATGCTCGAATACGTTTAAGATTAAATCTTAAAACAAATCGGCGGAATGTTCGTAAAAACGGGGATTCCGCTTTTTTATGAAAATCGAAAAAGGATTGACAAAATGAAAAAAGAACAAAATCCCGTCGTGACGGAAACGAACGACGGAGCAAAGGAAGAACAGCAAAGCGTAAAAATATATCCGGATATTGCGTTCAACAAAAAGGAACGCCGCAAAACGCTTACGTACGGCGCGCTTTTGCTTGTGCTTATGGGCGGAATGGGCGTCAGCATTTTCGTCGGGGGATTAAAAAATCCCGAATCCGGCACGGTCGGTTATCTTATGGGCGCGATTATGCTTATTTTCGTCATAGTTTTCCTGTCGATGATTCCGTCGTCTTTCAAACAATATCCCGTTGACGGAAAGCCGCTCATCGAGATTTTTCCCAAAGAGATAGTTATCAACGGCGAGAAAAAGAAAATTTCGGAAATTCTCGAAATGAGGCTGACGATAACTCTCGATTCTGTCGGAAATAAAGCCGAAAACGAAAAATTCGTGGATTCGCTTCTCGATAAAGAACCCGAAAAGAACGTAACGGGCAATATCGATTTCGCGGTTAAGGCAATCGGCAAAAAGGGCGAAACCACCAAGACTTTATACACTACGGTTGCCGATTCTTACGAAGCTCTCGTCGCGCTTTATCAGGCGGGAGTTAAGCATTACAGTATAGTTTATTCCCTCAAAAAGATTGCGAAAACCTCTCGTTACAATCTTGGCGAAACGGTTACGGAGGACGGCGTAAAGCTTTCCGAACTTTCTAAAAAGGACAGAATGAAACAGCTTTTCTGAAAGAGAAGTTTAAAAAGGCGGCGTTTTCGGTAAGCGTCGGCAACGCCCGAAAAATTTTATGCTAAAAACGGCGAAAAGCCGTTTTTTTGTTTGATTTTTTTTAAGCCCGGTGATATAATGATGCGGTATGACAAGTATGAAAAGTATAACAAAAACGAAATTCGTCCGGGCAAAGCGGATTGCTTGCCTTGACTACGGAGGAGATATGATATGCCGAAAGGAAAGCAAATTCTTGCAAGGAACGTAGAGAAAAAAGTTTTCGGCACGGCAAAGGTCGGTGAAAAAGGTCAGATAGTCATTCCCAAAGAGGCCCGCGAGGCTTTTGGAATCGAATCCGGCGACACGATGCTTATTTTCGGCGACTTATCGTGCGGAATAGTAATAACTAAACTTGACGTTTTAAATAAAACGGCAGACGAAATAATCGAGAGGATAAAAAAATGAACGTAACGAACGCATATAAAGAACTCGGAATTTCAGACGAGGTTTACGCTTTTGGCGAAAAGATAATCGAATCGCTTAAAGAAAGATTTGAAAAAATCGATAAAATAGCGGAATATAACCAGTGTAAGGTTCTTTCCGCAATGAAGAAAAACAGGGTTGACGCGGCGTGCTTCGCCGCTTCCACGGGGTATGGATATAACGACCTCGGGAGAGATAAAATCGAGAAAGTTTACGCCGACGCATTTCACGCCGAAGCCGCGCTCGTTCGCCCGCAGATAGTTTGCGGAACGCACGCTTTAACGGTTGCGCTTTCGGCAAATCTTCTCCCCGGAGACGAACTTCTTTCGCCCGTCGGCAAGCCTTACGACACTTTGGAAGAAGTTATCGGCATAAGAGAGAGCAAATGCTCGCTTAAAGAATACGGAGTGAGTTATAAGCAGGTCGATTTGTTGCCGGACGGCTCTTTCGATTACGATAATATCGCGAGGGCTATCGGCGAAAAGACGAAACTCGTTACCATTCAGCGCAGTAAGGGCTACCAGACGCGCCCTACCTTTTCGGTTAAACAAATCGGCGAGCTTATCGCTTTCGTGAAGAAAATTAAGCCGAACGTTATCGTTATGGTCGATAACTGCTACGGCGAATTCGTTGAAGAAATCGAGCCGTCGGACGTCGGCGCGGATATGACGGTCGGCTCGCTTATAAAAAACCCGGGCGGCGGTTTAGCTCCCGTCGGCGGGTATATTTGCGGAACGCAGGAATGTGTGGACAGATGCGCATACAGGCTTTCCGCCCCGGGGCTTGGTCAGGAAGTCGGCGCGAGCCTCGGCGTTATGCAGAGTTTTTATCAAGGGTTTTTCCTTGCTCCCACCGTCGTTGCCGGTGCGGAAAAGGGCGCGATTTTTGCCGCGGAGGTTTACGAAAGGCTCGGGTTTAAGGTTTTCCCGCCCGCAAAAGAGGATAGGCACGATATAATTCAGGCAATTGAACTCGGCAGCAAGGAGGGAATGATTGCGTTTTGCAAAGGCATACAGGCCTCCGCTCCCGTGGATAGTTACGTTACGCCCATTCCGTGGGAAATGCCGGGATATGAAAGCGAGGTTATTATGGCGGCGGGTGCGTTCATTCAGGGCTCGTCCATAGAGCTTTCCGCCGACGGACCTATAAGAGAGCCTTACGCCGTGTTCTTCCAGGGCGGGTTAACTTGGTATCACGCAAAAATCGGAATTCTCACTTCATTGCAGGAAATGCTCAACGCAGGTCTCGTAAAGCTTTAATAAATTTTTAACGACAATGCGGCGCGGGCGGCCGGAATCTGCCGCCCGCGCCGCAACGGAGAAATAATATGTGGTTTTTATTATCGATTGTCGCTCTCGTATGTTGGAGCGGCTCGGATTTGTTTTCAAAAATCGGCTCGAAGCCGGACGATAAATTCAGTCAATGGAAGATGGTCGTTGCGGTGGGGCTCGTGATGGGCGTTCACGCATTTATAGAAATCGTGTTTTTCAAAGTCCCGTTCAGCGTCGAGGCTATGTGGACGTACTTACCTGCTTCACTTTGTTACATTTCGTCAATGTTTATCGGGTATATAGGGCTCAGATACATAGAACTTTCCATTTCCTCGCCCATATGCAACACTTCGGGCGCAATCGCTTCGCTTTTTCTTATAATATTTTTCACGGATAGAGCGGGTATCGAAAGTCAGACTCAACTTATTATGACAATCGTGGGTATAGTCGTGTGCGCGCTCGGCGTAACGGGGCTCGGCTTTGCCGAAATGAGCGAGGATGACGAAATAAGGGCTCGCAGGCAGGAAACGGCAAACGTGAAATACAGCAAAAGCTGGCTTGCGCTCGCAATTCCCGTCATTTATTGCTTTATCGACGCCGCGGGAACGGTTGCCGATTCCTTCATTCTCGACGTTCTCGACGAAGACGTTGCAAACGTCGCTTACGAATTGACGTTTCTTTTATGCGGAGTAGTCGCCGCGGTTTACGCGTTTTTGGTAAAGAAGGATAAACCAACCGTTAAACGCGAAGCGCCGAAGGTTATAGGCGCTGTTTGCGAAACCGCAGGGCAGCTTGCATATATAACCGCCCTTGCGGCAAACGCCGTTGCCGCCGCGCCTATCGTTTGTTGTTATTGCGCGCTTTCGGTTGTTTGGGGAGCGATATTCCTTAAAGAAAGGCTTTCTTGGAAGCATTACGTCGCAATAGCCGTCACGGTTATCGGTATAGCCGTGCTGGGCGTTTTCGGCGGAGAATAAGCGTATTCGATTTTATAAAAGCAGGCGATTTTCGCCTGCTTTATACGTTGAAATTTAAAAAGCCCCCTCGCAAGAAGTGCGAGGGGGCTTAATTGTGGAGCGGGCGATGAGAATCGAACTCACAACCGAAGCTTGGGAAGCTCCTATTTTGCCACTAAACTACGCCCGCATATTTAACTCTTATAGTATTCTACTATATTTTTATTTTTTTGACAAGCATTTTATTGTAAAATTTTCTCTTATGGGCTTATTTAACAAAAAAATGTTGACAAACAAATTGCGTTTTGATATAATGCTATACGTTACGAATAATTTTCGGGCGATTAACTCAGTTGGTAGAGTGCTTCCGTCACATGGAAGAAGTCGGGAGTTCGAGTCTCTTATCGCCCACCACGAAAAAGACAGGCTGAATAGCCTGTCTTTTTTGGAGTGTGG
>CALDMH010000078.1 GCA_937915565.1 uncultured Clostridia bacterium
TTTCGGCGGCGCAGGCGAAGGCAAAACTTACGTTGTATCCGGCACAACTCTTACGATTTACGAGGGCGAAGATAAAGTCGCTTACGGCATCGGAGAAAATAAGGCCTTGCTCGGCAAGAGCGTTCTTGCGAACAAGAAGTTTAAGAACACTGACGGAGTTGTGATTATTTTCGACGACGCAGTTGAGGCGAAGGGCTCGTTTACTTACGGTTCTTATAAGTATAAGTTCACGGCAACGTTTGACGGAAGCGAAATTGTTTTCACGATTACGGAACAGAACTATAATATGGGATTCCTTGGTAAAACTATGACCGCAACGCTTGACGGTTCTACGCTTACGTTTACGGCATCTGGACTGAAACCCGACAACGTTTACAATATGGTGGGTAAAACCGTTAACGAATATTGATTGTAAACTAATCGTTGTTTGTAGAAAAGGAAATGCTTAATACAGCAATACTTTTTGAAAACTAAATCAAAGCCGCGGGCGAAGAAATTCGCTCGCGGCTTTTATCTTGTCGTTTTTTTCGGTTGCCTATATCGTCATTTTTCTCGTTCGGCGTGGGTTAGAGCGATTGCATATTTCTCGGTCGGTATAAAGTATAATTGCATATTTTCAGCGTATAATGAATAAAAATATGCAATATAAGTATATTTTATATCAAATATAAGCAAATAAATGTATATAAATCGCCGCTCGGAGTGCAACCGAGAATAATTCGTTTGACTAAATTTTCGCAAAATGGTAAAATAAAAAAGTATTAGAATGGGCATTTTGCGCAAGGCAAAAATTATAGCGAAAGCTATTACGAAAAAATAGCGGAAACTATAACGAAAAATAGTAAAAACTATTATGAAAATATATGCTGTCGCAAAACCCCTGAAATAAACGATTAAGGCTAAAAAATGAAAAAAATCAAACTTTTCGGTATTTTATTTTTAATTGCGGCGTGCGCTATGTGCGTTTTTGTCGGATGCGGAAGTTCAACTGCTTACAATGGGATTAAAGTCACCTATAAGCTTTGCGGCGGAACTTACTTGAACGGCGAGGACGAAGTGACCCTTTACTATCAATTTCCCGCAAACGCCAAGAGGCTTATAAAAGACCTTCCCGTAGACGGGGACAAAAACAGCGAACTCACAAACTTGGGTTACGTTCTCGACGGGTGGTTTACGGACGAAACTTACACCACGCAATGGGATTTCTCAACCGACGTCGTCGGCGACGAGGGCGTTACGCTTTACGCGAAGTGGAAGAAGGAAATCGAGTATCTTTACGTGATAGGTTACGACGATAACGGTAAATTCACAAAAGTAAGTTCGATTGATGCAAACAGGAACGTCGTTTTTGAAAAGAATTTGAGCGATATTCGCAAAGCGGCTTCCAAACGCGAGGGATATACGCTTATTCCCGAAAGCGTCAGGCTCGCCGAGGAAGATAAAGTGTATTTCGACGAGAAAGGGCATATTAAGGAATCCGAAACCAACGTTCTCATAAAGGTTTACGTCGATTATATCGAGGGCGATTATATTCTTTTGTATTCCGCAAAGGATTTCAGTTTCGAGAGCGACGTTAAAGGTCAAGGCAAATCGCTTTTGCTTATGAACGACATCGATTTTAACGGCGAAAAGCTCGAAAGCAGTTTCAGAGACGCGTTCTCGTTGAACGAATCCGGCAAGCCGAACTTCCTCGGAATTCACAGTTACGACCCTGAGGGGAAAGGAGTCGCTTATTCGCTTAAAAATTACAGTATTGAATGCGTTAAAAACGGCAAGGTAAAAGAGCCTATGGCCGTGGGTATCTTCGGTAAGATTTCCGGCGTAACGGAAAACGATGAGGTTAAAACTCCGATTAAGATTTCAAACGTGAATTTTGAAAACGTAAAAGTTGAAGTCAAAATTCTCGATAGCATTACGAGATTTTACGTTTCGTCGTTTGCGGAAAGCATTACGGGCGCGGAGATAACGAACGTTAAGGCGACGAGCAAGGTCGTTTCAAACAGAAACAAAGCGGATTTCTTCTTCAAAGCGGAGAAGATTTACGCGAGAGAGTTTGAAAAAGCGACGATTAAGGATTGCGATTTCGTTATTCCGACGGTGGAAACGACGAAAGGCGTTGCAATCGACTTGCTTGACGACGACGCTTAATTAACGACGTTTAAACGGGAACGGGCAACGAAGCCGAATGGGCAACGAAACCCGAACGGGCAATGAAGTTCAAATAGGCAACGAAGCCGAACGGGCGATAAGCAACGATAAATAACGATAAATATTAAACACGATATACTAAAAAAGGAGCAGTAGAAATGAGTTTTTTTGCAAAGGTTAAAGATTTTCTTTCCAAAAGTTTGGCAAGAAAGATAATCGCGATAGCTTTGTGCGTCGTAGTAGTAGGCGGCGCGGCTACCGGAATTATTCTCGGCGTTTCGTCTTGCGGCGGCAGTTCTGCGAGCAGCGAGAGCGAAAGCGAATCGACAAGCGGATATGACAAGTATTACGACAACGAAGAGGACGCTTTAAGATTTTCCACGTTGGAAGTAGACGGCGTTTTCAATCCGTTTTTCTCCACTTCGGGAACTGACGGTTCCGTCGTCGGAATGACGCAACTTGCTCTTCTCGGCAACGACGAGAACGGCGAAGTGACTTATGGCGACGACCAGGAAGTTATCGCCAAAGACTTTATAACCGTCCACGAGAAGGACGAAAGCGGCGAAATTAAATACACCACTTATTATTTCGTTCTTAAAAACGACGTAAGGTTCTCCAACGGTTCTCACCTCACGATGAAGGACGTTTTGTTTAACTTCTACGTTTATCTCGATCCCGTTTACTCCGGTTCGAGCACTATGTATTCCACCGATATAGTCGGGCTTAAAGAGTTCAGAACGCAGGAAGAAGACGCCGGCGAACAAGAGAACTTTATGGACCAGTTCAGAGATAAAGCTTACGATAGAAGAACTGCCTTCGTCGAAGCTTACTACGACATAAAGGACAACGTTCTTTCCGGAAGAGATTATTTCACGAACGAAAAAGAACTTAAAGACGAGCTTAAAAAATACGCCGAAAACGACACCACGGCAGAGCGCGTTTACGCCAACCTCGTCGGCGACTATGAAAAAATCGCAAAGTACTTCGACGAAGAATTGCAATCCGATTACAACACGTCCAAAGGCGGATATGCGGATTTGAAGTTCTACAAGAAAGAAAAAGACGGCTCGAAGACCGAAAGTTCTATTAAGCTTACCAGCGACGTTGAAATGTTCTTCTACAACGAAGGCCAGATTAGTTACAACGAAAAGGATGACAAAATCGATTACGGCGACGTTACTCCCGCTGCGGTTGAAAAACTTATAGAGTTAGAGAAAAGTTCTAACGAAGACGATAATAAAAAAGCTATTGAAGAGGCTATCGACATCGTAAGAAGAACTTGGATTCCCAATAAGGTAGACCAGATTGCGGAAGGCTGGGCGGCTACTTCCTCCAATTTCATAACTTATCTTACCAACGACGAGTTGAAGAATTACTATCAGCAGTCCGGAGATAAGAAGTTCCCCGATATTAAAGGAATAAGGTTCGCAAATAAGGACGAGGCTATCACTATCGTGGACGACGACGGAAAAGAGCATACTTATGCAAAGCCCGTATATCACGATAACGACACGAGAGATTA
The DNA here is from genome assembly GCA_937915565.1 of uncultured Clostridia bacterium. GTDB lineage: Bacteria > Bacillota > Clostridia > Christensenellales > Borkfalkiaceae > UBA10281. The sequence continues at coordinate 3,671 of CALDMH010000078.1, forward strand.
CGTCGTTGAAGGCAACGAAGTTCTTTCGATAAAAATCAACAAAGTAGACCCCAAGGCTAAATGGAATTTCGGTATCGGCATCGCTCCGATGTACTATTATTCCAATGCGGAACAAATCAAAAAATTCGATTACGAAAAGCATTTCGGCGTCGATTACGGTAATTCGGACTTCTTCAACGATGTTCTCAACAACTCTTATAAAAACGGTGTTCCCGTAGGAGCAGGCGCATATGCCGCCGCAAACGGCTCTTCCGGAGGCGGACTTTTGAAATCCGCAACTAATTCCGAATTAGACCTCACTCAGGTTGAGAAAGATAAGGGCGAGTTCAGAAGTAAAGGTATAATTTATTACGAGCGTAACCCCTATTACAATATGGCTCCCAACAAAAACGCCGACGGAAGCTGGTGGACGAAAACCGCTCCGGACGGAAACGAATATCGCGTTGCGAAGATTAAGAAAGTGAGATACGTCGTTTTAAGCACGAACAGTATGACCAACTCGCTTTACACCAACGCAGTTGATTTTATCGAGCCTAACGCAAAGAAAAAGATTATGGACGATATTTCGGATAACGGCTATGAATCTCAAAACGTTACCACAAACGGTTACGGATATATAGGTATCAACGCAGGTAAAGTTCCAAGCGTGTACGTCAGAAGAGCGATAATGCACGCCGTTAACACGACGGAATGCGTAAACTATTACGGAAGTATGGCTAAATCCATCAACCGTCCTATGTCCACAACGAGCTGGGCATATCCCAAGGATACAATTCCTTATTATCCTTACATTGCAGGAAAAATTCCCGCGCAGCTCCTCGAAACGAATGCGGGAGGCGACTATAAGTATTCCGTTTACGAAGATTACAGAAAATTTATCGAGAAAGTAATTGCCGCAGGCGACTTTACGAAGGCCGACGTTGGAAAAGGAACGGTAACTCTTTCCAGAGAACGTCAGATAGAGTATATCAAATCTCTCGTCGAAGACAAGGGCGGATATAGAATTAACGCAAGTAGCGGTGTTTACACGAAAGAGGGTAACGGAAAGAGCGACGAACTTAAATATACGTTCACCGTTGCCGGCGAATCCACCGACCACCCTGCCTTTACGGCGATGGATAACGCAAAAAAATATCTTAACGATATAGTCGGCGGTTTCTCGATAACCGTTAAAAACGATAAGGACGCTTTGTCTCTTCTTGCAACCGGCGGTTTAACCGTCTGGGCGGCTGCCTGGGGCTCTACGATAGACCCCGATATGTATCAGGTTTACCACAAGGATTCCAAGGCTACCTCCGTTTTGAACTGGGGTTATCGTGAAATTCTCAACGACAATATGGGTAAATATAACACCGAAAAGAGTATAGTCGGCAAGCTTTCCGATTTAATCGACGAAGCGAGAGAGAGCGAGGATATAGACGAACGTCAGCCTTCATACAAAAAGGCTCTCGACCTCGTTATGGAACTTGCCGTCGAACTTCCCACCTATCAAAGGGACGACCTCTTCGCTTATAACCAAAAGAGAATAGACACTTCCACGTTCTTTGCTGACCCTCAACCTATTAAAGGGCTTACCAGCACACTTACTTCTATGTCGCTTATCGTTGAAAGATAAGGGAACAAAAAGCCGCAACAATCGTCCTCGCGCTTTTTTGGCCGCAGGCTACGGCGTTTAAACGCCGTAGCCTGCGGCTGCCGAAAAGGTTTAAAAAGCGCGGGGTTTAATTGCAAAAAGGATAAAATATGTTAAAATACGTTCTTAAAAGGCTCGGCATATCCGTAATAATTCTGTTCGGCGTGTCCGTTATCATTTATTCTCTCGTCAGAATGATGCCTAACGACTACGTTGACAGAATGTATTTGCCGAAGCTTCAAACTTCCGCCTTAACGGAGGACGACATCGATAATTTCAAGGAGCTTTACGGCATAGCTATGCCCGAAGCATACCTTAAATTGAAGATAAAGGACGGGACGGAAAGAAAGGTTGAAGAGAAAACCTACGACCTTTCGGGTACATATACCCGTAAAGTAAAAATCAACAAGCACGACGCCGCTATCGAAGGCGGCAGTCCTTACGAATTCGTCGCGGGTAAATTCACCAACGGCGACATAACGCTCGACCTCAAAGCAGAGGAACAAGGTATTTTCAAAGCCAACGTTTTCACGCTCGTTTCCGAGGATTTGGAAACCGTTGACGAAAACGGCAAAAAGGACGTTAAACAGGTTGAAAAAAGAATTTACATCGTCAAGGATTGGGCTTATAGAGTCACCGTTAAAAACGGGGAGTTTATAATAAGCGTTTCCGATATGGCAGACGATTTCGATTCGGAAACGAGCGAATACGAGAACGCCGTTTCGGAAGGCGTGGCGGAATATTCCGTCGCAACGTTCTGGCAAAAGGCAGGCTCGGTCTTTTCGGGTTACTTCACCTGGGTTGGCAACCTTTTAAAAGGTGATTTGGGTAAATCTTTCAAGTATCAAAAGCCCGTTGCCGACGTTATAGGCGAAAATATGTGGATTTCTTTCGCAATCGCGCTTATCGCAACGATTTTGCAGTTCCTCATCGCCATTCCTCTCGGAATAACGAGCGCAACCCATCAATACACTTTCAGGGATTACGCCGTAACCGTGCTTACGATGATAGGTATTTCGCTCCCGACGTATTTCTTTGCGGCAATCGTCGTAAAGATATTTGCGGTAAACCTCGGTTGGTTCCCGTCGTCGAAACTCGTGGATACCAGCCAGACTTACAACACGGCGACGTTCGTCGGTTTCTTTATGAATCTCGGCGATATTCTCCATCACCTCGTTTTGCCGATTTTCGTAAACGTAATTCTTTCGCTCGGCGGACTTATGCGTTATACGAGGACGAATATGCTCGAAGTTTTAAACTCCGATTATATAAGGACGGCAAGAGCGAAAGGTCTTTCCGAAAAGACCGTCGTTTATAAGCACGCATTCAGGAACACGCTCATTCCGCTCGCAACCCTTCTCGCAGGTATTCTTCCGTCGCTTTTCGGCGGTATGATGATTACCGAAAAGGTCTTTGCGATAGACGGTATCGGCGGACTTGCTTATCAGGCTTTGTACGAGGGCGACGTGCCGTTCGTAATGGGATATAATATGTTCCTTGCGGTTCTTACGGTTTTGGGCACTTTGTTGTCGGATATTATGTATTCGATTGTCGACCCGAGAGTAAAACTTGGAGACTAACTTTATGGAAGAAAAAGAAATTGAAATAATCGCCGAGGAAGAACTCGAAAAAGCGAAAAAGGTCGACGGCGAAACCGAGGCCGAAAAGACCGAATCGGAAGGCGAAAAGGAAATAGAGGCGAAAGAGCTCGAAACTTATAAGGAAATGAGCCCTTTCAGGCTCGTTATGCGCAGATTTTTCCGTTCCAAGCTTTCAATCGTCGGGCTAATAATGATAGCGTTTTTGTTTGCGTTCTCCTTCCTCGGGCCGGAGATATACAGGGCGGTTGCCTCTCCCGAAACGAGATGGACGGAAACCGACCCCGACAGAAGACCGACTATCATCGAAGAATCGAAAAACTTAAATTACAAGGATGAGGACGGTAATAAAATCGAGGTCGTTCAGGTTGTAAAAATCAGGAAGGACGTCAGGGCATACGAGGATATTTCTCTCGAACATCTTCTCGGAACGGACGACCAGGGTCTGGACGTTTTCATTCGTCTTATGTACGGCGGAAGAATTTCGCTTACGATAGGTTTTATCGTCGTTATTCTCGAAACGCTTATCGGCGTAATTCTCGGCGGAATAGCCGGTTATTTCGGCGGTATTACCGACCAGATAATTATGAGAATAGTCGATATTTTCAACTGCGTGCCTACGCTTCCGATATTGCTTATCGCGTCGTCGGTTATAAAAGCTTGGGAGATTCCGCCGGAATCTAACCTTCAAATTTATCTCCTTATGGCGATGATAACGATATTCAGTTGGAGCGGCGTTGCAAGGCTTGTAAGAGGCCAGATACTTATGCTTCGCGAGCAGGAATATATGACGGCGACCGAGGTTATGGGTATTCCCACTTGGAGAAGAATTTTCGTTCATCTTTTGCCTAACGTTATGCCTCAGCTTATCGTTTCTATGACGCTCGGGCTTGGCAGCGTTATTCTTTACGAATCCACGCTTTCTTATTTAGGGCTCGGAATTCAATACCCGAAGGCCGCTTGGGGAACGATGATAGCAAAATCCGACGACGTCGAGATTTTAAATCACCATTTGAACGTGTGGCTTCCGGCAGGTATAATGATAGTAATAGCCGTTTTAGGCTTCAACTTCGTCGGCGACGGACTTCGCGACGCGATGGACCCCAAAGCGAAAAAGTAATCTATCGAGGTTATAAATGTTTAAAAAAGAAAAGAACGGCGATTACCTTACCATAAAAGAAAGTCGCGAGATAATAAAATACAACGTTAAACAAATGAAGTATTATGAGGCTCAAAAGCGCGTGAAGCGCAGCGAGTCGGAATACACCGCGCCGATGCAGGACGAAAACAACGTTGTCGAAATAGACGATTTGCACACGAGCTTCTTCACGGATAGAGGAACGGTAAAATCGGTCGACGGCGTTTCGTTTGCCATACCCAAAAACAAAATCGTAGGCGTGGTGGGGGAATCCGGTTGCGGAAAGAGCGTAACCTCGCTTTCCATAATGCAGCTCGTCGCAGCTCCGCAAGGGCAGATAACGGGCGGAGCGATAAGGTTTAATTCCGATAAACTCGGTTACAACGCAGACGGCAAAAAACTCGGCTTCGACGTTACTAAAATGCCGACGGAAGAGATGCACAAAATCCGTGGTCAGGACATCACGATGATTTTCCAGGAGCCGATGACGAGCCTTAACCCGATTTTTACCATAGGTTATCAGCTCGATGAAGTTTCTTTCCTTCACAGGCCCGAGCTTTCAAAGGAGCAAGTTAAGGAATATAGTATCGAAATGCTCAAAAAAGTCGGAATTTCTATGCCGGAGCGTTTCTATACGGCTTACCCGCACGAATTGTCGGGCGGAATGCGTCAAAGGGTAATGATAGCAATGGCTCTTGCGGGAAACCCGAAGCTTATAATAGCGGACGAACCCACGACGGCTCTCGACGTTACCATTCAGGCCCAGATTCTCGAACTTTTAAAGGACTTGCAGGTTAACCAAGGCTGTTCGATAATGCTCATAACTCACGATTTGGGCGTTATTGCGGAAATGGCGGACGAAGTAGTCGTAATGTATGCGGGCAAGGTTATCGAGCGCGGCTCGGCAAAGGAGATATTCCACAATCCTCTTCATCCTTACACGATGGGGCTTCAAAAGAGCAAACCGCTTATAACTTCCGATTCCAACGCGCCGCTTTATTCGATACCGGGGCAAGTTCCCAACCCGATAAACCTTCCGAACAACTGCTATTTCAAAAACAGATGCGGGAAGTGCGTGGGGAAATGTAACGGAGAATATCCGAAGGAAATTAAAATAAACGACGAGCATTACGTTTCTTGCTATTTATACGAAAAGTAAGCTAAAATCGGAGAAATCAGATGGATAAAACCATAGAAAAAAAAGAATTTAACGGCGAGAATATCCTCGAAGTTAAAAATCTTAAAAAATATTTCGTAATAAAAAAATCCTTGTTCGGAAAGCCCGAAGCGTATCTTAAAGCCGTTGATAACGTTAGTTTTTCGGTTAAAACCGGAACTACGATAGGCGTCGTGGGCGAGTCCGGTTGCGGAAAAACGACGCTCGGAAGAACGATACTCAAACTTTACGATTCCGACGGCGGACAGATTTTCTTCGAGGGCGAGGAGATAACGAACCTCAGCCGTAAAGAAATGATGAAATACCGCACGGATATTCAGCTTATCTTTCAGGACCCGTATTCGTCCCTGCCGCCGAGAATGACAGTCGGCAATATTATCGCCGAAGCGGTCAGGATTCACAATATCGTTCCGAATGAAGAAGTTCACGGTTACGTTCTCGATATAATGAAAAAATGCGGGCTTCAACCGCAGCATTACGACAGGTATCCGCACGAGTTTTCGGGCGGACAAAGACAGCGTATCTGCATAGCGAGAGCGCTTGCCGTAAACCCCAAACTCGTAATTTGCGACGAGCCTGTTTCGGCTCTCGACGTTTCCATTCAGGCGCAGATAATCAACCTATTGAAGGACTTACAGAAGAAATTGAACCTCACTTACGTGTTCATTTCTCACGACCTTTCGGTGGTTAAATACATTACCGACCAGATACTCGTTATGTATCTCGGCAATATGATGGAGCTCGGCGAAACGGACGAAATTTTCGATAACCCGTTGCATCCTTACACTAAGGCTCTTTTCTCCGCCGTGCCTGTTCCCGACCCTGACTATAAGATGAAGAGAATTATTCTCGAAGGCGATATTCCTTCGCCTGCAAATCCACCGAAGGGTTGCAAATTCCACACGCGTTGCTCGGAATGTATGAACGTTTGTAAGTTCGTTGAGCCGGCTTATCACGAGGCTGCCAAGGGGCATTTCGTGGCTTGTCACCTTTACGATAAAGAGGTGATGGCAAACCTTGCGAAGTACGACGAGGAATACGCCGAAATCGAGAGAAAGAAAGCCGAAGAAGAGGCCGAAAAGGCAAGGCTTCTTGCGCTTAAAAAAGGCAAATTCAAGAAACGCGACGCCGCCGAAAAAACGCCCGCGGACGGTGAATAAGGTGACGGAAGAAAAAAAGGACGGCGTATCCCAAGAAGATTTTGAAGTGAAGACGGAGAACCGAAAGGGGAAAAAGCCGAAGAAAGCTAAAAAGAAGAAGCCTGTTTACGTTGACGACGGCCATACGGTTTATAGTATGGAAAACCTTCCGTCGGTTGCAGGGAAGAAAAAGAAGGACGACGGAGTGAACGTTACGAAGAAAGAGCGAGCCGCAATGCTCAAAGCGGCTTACGCCTATTATTTGCCGCGATTGCTCCTCGGAGTTTTATGTTTTGCCGCCGCAGTAGTGCTGATATGGCTCTGGTTGAAATAGCGGACGGCGAACCTTATAAAGTTTAAAAATTTTTCTGAAAAGGCTGTAAATCATTTGACAATGCGGGATTATTTTGATAGAATATACAAGCATTGTGAGTGATGCGGGTGTAGTTCAATGGTAG
>CALDMH010000079.1 GCA_937915565.1 uncultured Clostridia bacterium
TGCTCCAAGCTTCAAATATTTTTCGAGAACGCCGTTTTCTCCCGCTATAAAATCCTCGAACGCTTTACAGTTCTTGTTTATGGTCGGCAAAATATCCACTCCCCACCAGGAGGCGTATTTATCGGGATAGTTTTGAAAAATATACCAGTCGTAATAAGGCGATTCTTTCGATTGATACGCGCCGACGGACGGATAATTCCCATACTTATTGAAGTAAACGCTATCGTCGCCGGTGTGATTGTAAACTCCGTCAAAAATTAAGGAAATACCGTTGTTTTTGAAAGTTTTTACGAGTGACGTAAAATCGTTTTCGTTACCTAAAAGCGAATCGAAACTCTTATAATCGCCCGTGTCGTAACGATGATTTGAATGAGCTTTCACAATCGGATTCAGGTAAACGTGGGTTACGCCGAGCGTTTTAAGATAATCGACTTTTCTTCTTATCCCCTCGAAATTGCCGCCGAAAAAATCGTCGTTTCTTATCTTTCCGAGATTATCCGGAAGGTACTCCGGAACTCCGCCCCAGTCGGAGCGAAGTTTCTTTCCGTTAGCTTCGCCGAAGCCCTCGGCTCTTGCAAATCTATCGGGAAAAATCTGATACATCACTCCGCCGTGAAACCCTCTCGGAGCACGCTCGCCGGACTTATAAACGAGCAACTGAAAATCCTCCGTATGTTCGCCCGCAGCTCCGAACCCGAAATAATCTTTTCCGATTTTCAGGCCGTCTGCATAAAAACGATAAAAATACAAACCCCTTCGATGTGGCGGAATATCAAAATGAAACGTCTCTCCGTCCTTAATCGATTCGTAAGTTTCGCTTTCTCCGTTTTCGTCCCGCACGAGAAATAATCGACACGAAGCCGCGTCGGTTATTTTTATCGAAATATTCAGTTGTTCGCCTTCCGAAACCGCACCCGTCACACTCTTATGCAAGCGAGAAATCGGGTCGTAAGTTATTATCATTTAATTTGCTTTAAATGCCAGATTCTCTCGGCATACTCTTTGATACTTCTGTCGGCAGAGAAAATTCCCGCGCCGGCAATATTGTTAAGCGACATCTTATTCCATTTCAAAACGTCCTTATAAGTTTTGTCGGCCTTATCGTGAACGGCAAGGAAATCGCTGAAATCCGCCATACACATATAAGGGTCGGCAATGGGCGAATTCGTGAGAAGGTAAGTCGCTATATCGTCGAACTTCTCGCCCGCAAAACCCGCTTTTAAGCTTGCAATTACCTTTTGAAGAATAACGTTGTTATTGTAGAACGCGCAGGCGTCGTAACCGTGTTTCCAAAGGTCTTCAACCTGTTTGGCGTTCATACCGAAAATGAAGATGTTCTCGTCGCCGACGGACTCTCTCATCTCGACGTTTGCACCGTCGAGCGTGCCGATTGTGAGCGCGCCGTTTATCATAAACTTCATATTTCCCGTTCCGCTCGCTTCTTTTCCGGCAGTGGAAATTTGCTCCGAAATCTCGGTTGCGGGCATCAAAGTTTCCGCCATCGTAACGTTATAATCTTCAAGGTAAATAACGTTAAGCTTTTCCCTTATTCTCCTGTCAGGATTTTTGCGAAGGTCCTCGGCAATCGAACAAAGAAGCTTTATGATTCTCTTTGCCATATAATATCCCGGGGCGGCTTTCGCGCCGAAAATGAACGTTTTCGGTATAACGTCCGCGTCCGGATTTTCTTTGAGGTTATTGTAAAGGTTAATGATATAAAGCGCGTTTAAAAGCTGGCGTTTATACTCGTGAAGCCTTTTTGCCTGCACGTCGAATATCGAATCGGGAGAAAGAGTTATGCCCGTTTTTTTGTAAACGTAAGACGTGAGCTGACCTTTCTTTATCCTCTTAATTTCGGCAAGGCGTTTTAAAACTCCCTCGTCGTTTTCAAAGGCTTTGAACTTCCTGAGTTGCTCGGAATCCATAACGAATCCGTCGCCGATACATTCGGTTAAAAGCTCGGTGAGTTCCTTGTTCGATTGACAAAGCCATCTTCTATGCGCTATACCGTTGGTTACGTTGGTGAATTTTTCGGGATAAGCGTCGTTAAAGTCCTTGAAAATACTGTTTTTGATTATATCGCTGTGAAGTTTTGAAACTCCGTTTACGGTATGCGAAGCAACGACCGAAAGGTTAGCCATTCTCGCCTGACCGTGCGAGAGAATGGACATTCTTTCGATTTTATCCCAATCTCCCGGGAATTTGTTCCACATTTCGCCACAAAATCTCTGATTTATCTCTTTCAGAATCGCGTAAATTCGCGGAAGTCTTCTTTCAATCAAATCTTCGTTCCACTTTTCGAGCGCTTCGCTCATAACCGTGTGGTTGGTGTATGCGACGGTTCTTTTAACGATGTCCCACGATTCGTCCCAACCGAATCCGTGTTCGTCCATAAGTATTCTCATAAGTTCGGGAATACAAAGCGCGGGATGCGTGTCGTTGATATGAATCGCGGCCATATCGGGCAGCGTGTGAAGGTCGCCGTATCTCCTCAAATGCTCGTTGATAATGTTTTGCAACGTTGCCGAAACGAGGAAATACTGCTGTTTTAAACGCAAGGATTTTCCTTCCGAATGGTTATCGGACGGATAAAGCACTTTTGAAATAAGCTCCGCTTCGTTATCCTCCTGCATACAACGAACGTAATCGCCTTCGGAAAACGAGTTCATATCGAAGTTTCTCACGCTCTTTGCCGCCCAGAGCCTTAAAACGGAAACAGCCTCCGAATCCTTGCCCGAAATCATCATATCGTAAGGCACGGCTTCAACTTCCTGACAATCGGTTTGAACGATTTTCATTCCGTTTTCCGTCCATTCTTCGCTAACTTTGCCGTCGAACTTAACCCTTACGGCCATATCCGAACGAGGCGTTAACCAAACCTCGCCGCCGGGAAGCCACACGTCGGGAAGTTCGGTCTGCCAGCCGTCAACGATTTTTTGCTTGAAAAGCCCGTATTCGTAACGAATGGAATAACCCATTGCCGGATAATTTCCGCTTGCCAAAGCGTCCATAAAGCAAGCCGCAAGTCTGCCGAGTCCGCCGTTTCCGAGCCCTGCGTCGGGTTCGAGTTCATAAAGGTCTTCGAGCGTTAAGCCTCTCGTTTTCAAAACCTTGCTAACCTGTTCTTCGATTCCGAGGTTATAAACGTTGTTTTTGAGCGAACGACCCAACAAAAATTCCATACAAAGGTAGTAAACCCTTTTCGCTTTCGCCGCTTTCGTTTTGTAATGATAGGCGTTTCTTTTTTCCAAAAGAATATCTCTCACCGCCATAACGACGGCTTTATAAAGCTGTTCGGTTGAAGCTTCCTTTATGGAAACGCCGAAGTATCTCGACAGTTTTCCGCTTATAACGTCCTTCATTTCCTTGGGCGTAATTTCCGTCTTTGCCATTTATTTCTCCTGTTTATGCCGAGGTTACCTTATTATGCCCAGCATATTGTCGTATAATTTCTCATATTCTCCCGACGATTTCTTCCACGTGAAATCGGAAGTCATCGCGTTTTTCACAATTTCATTCCACTCGTTTTTGTTTCCGAACGTGTAAACGGCGTCCTTTATAACGTAAAGCATTTCGTGCGCGTTGTAATTACCGAACACGAATCCGTTTCCGCCCTTTCTTTCGGCGTTGTTATGCGGGGTGATACTGTCGAATAGTCCGCCCGTAGCCCTTACCACGGGAACAGCCCCGTATTTGCAGGCAATCATTTGCGAAAGTCCGCAAGGCTCTTGCTTGGACGGCATAAGGAATATATCCGACGCCGAATATATTTTGCTCGCCAAATCCTTATTATATGCGATTATCGCCCTGCATTTGCCGGAATATCTGTCCGCAAGGTTTTTGAAATAATCCTCGTATTCGCTTTCACCTTTGCCGAGAATAACCACTTGCACGTTTTCGGAAAGCAGTTCTTCGATAACGCACTTAACGAGGTCAAGCCCCTTTGCGGGTACGAGCCTCGATATAACCGAAATAAGCGGAGCGTCCGCTCTTTCCGGAAGGCCGAGCATTTTTTGAAGTTCTTTTTTGCAAACGCTCTTTCCTTCCAAATTCTCCGCCGTGTAATTTGCAAAAAGTTTTTCGTCGGTTGCGGGATTGTAAACGGTTTCGTCTATACCGTTGAGTATTCCCGAAAGTTTAAACTCGTTTTCGCATACGGCGTATTGAAGCCCGTGCGCGAAAAACGGATTTTTTATTTCGTTCGCATACATTCTCGAAACGGTTGAAAATCTGTCCGAAAACTCGATTGCACCCTTCATTACGTTCAGACAACCGTCGTAATCGAGCGCGGGTTTAACGCTTTCGGGCAAACCGAAAAGGTCGCCGAGGCAATCGTAACCGAACTTTCCCTGATATTCTACGTTGTGAATCGTAAAAAGCGTTTTTATATGGTCGTAACCGTAGCGACCGGCATAAAGCGTTTTAAGATATATAACCGAAAGCGCGGTTTGCCAATCGTGGCAGTGCATTATTTCCGGATAATAATCGAGATGCGCCATCATTTCGAGAGCGGCTTTGGAGAAAAACGCAAATCTTTCTCCGTCGTCGTAAAATCCGTATAATCCGCTTCTTTTGAAGTAATATTCGTTATCGATGAAGTAAAACGTAACGCCGTCGGCTTTTAACGTGAAAACGCCGCAATATTGATTTCTCCAAGCAAGCGGAACGTTGAAATTAGTCAAAAATCTCATTTGACTTCTATATTTTTCTTCAATATCGCCATAAAGCGGCATAACCACTCTCACGTCGAATTTTCCGTTCTGCGCAAGAGCTTTGGGAAGAGAGCCGATAACGTCAGCCAATCCGCCGCTTCCGAGGTAAGGATTAGCCTCGCTCGCCACGAAAAGAACGGAATTAGCGGGGGTTACCTTTATTTCAACGTCACCTTTCTCGATTTCGGGAACGATTTTGACTTTTTTTGAAGCTTTCTCCTCCGAAACCTGTTTTTTGACGGGCTGCTTTTTCGTCGCTCCCTTTTTATCTTCGGATACGGCCTTTGCCTGCGGTTTAACCTGCGCCTTTTTCTCGGTTAACGGTTTCGTTTTTTCCTTAACTACTTTTTTATCTTCCGCGTCTTTAATCGTTGTTTTCGCCATATTTGCTCCTTTTAACTTAAATAACCGTTCCTTTCGATATGTAGAACGGGTGATTTTCACTGCCCGAAAGCGTTCTTCTATCCTTGATATAAACGTTTTTATCGGTTATAAGGCAGTTCATAGAAACCTGTTCGCCCACGGTGGTGTTTTGCATAAGAATACAATTTTTAACCACTGCGCCGCGCCCTACGGTTACGCCTCTGAAAATTACGCTGTTATAAACCTCACCCTCGATTTTACAACCGTCCGCAACGAGCGAATTGTTGACTACGGCGTTTTCGCCGTATCTCGTGGGCGTGGAATCTTTTACCTTCGTGTAAACGTTGGCTTTTCTGAAAACCTCTTCCCTCTTGCTTTTTTCGAGGAATTTAAGGTTTTCGTCGTAATATTTTTGCAAAGAGGTTATCTCTTCGTAATACCCTTTATGTTCGTATGCTCTGATTCTCCCGTAAGGAAGCTGGCTTGCGATAACGTCCTTAACAAACGAGGTTGCCCCGTGCGATAACGCGTCCGCAAGTAAACTCGTAAGAAGCGTTCTCGAAACCACAATCATATTCGTGAAAACGTTTACTTCTTCGTTTTGAGAATCGAAGACTATTTCCTTAACGTTTTTATCGTCGTCGAGTTCGAGAAAAACGTTTTCTCTTCCTCCCACTTCGTTCCTGTTCTTTTTAACGTAAACGAGCGTCATATCCGAGCCTTTTGCGATATGCTCCGCTATTATCGGTTTAAAATCAACCGCGCAAACCATATCCGAATCGCTCATAACGACGTATTCTTCGTGAGATTTAGCCAAAAATCCCGTAACGCTCTTCAAAGCTTCGAGACGCGTTGAATAAAGCATACTGCTTTCCGTTACGCCGAACGGCGGAAGAATATACAATCCGCCGACGTGACGGGCAAGGTCCCAGTCCTTTCCGCTTCCGATATGGTCCATAAGCGACTGGAAATTGCTTTTCGTGATTATTCCCACCTTCGTTATGTCGGAGTTGACCATATTTGAAAGAGCGAAATCCACTAGACGGTATCTTCCGCAAAACGGAATCGACGCAACCGTTCTCTTCGCCGTAAGCTCCGGAACGTTATTATCGTGTATATTTGAAAATATTAAACCGAGCGTACTCATTTTCTCCCTCCTTATACGTTTTCGTCTACGATTTTTCCGGCTTCCACAACCGCATTATCCGAAACGGTTATATCTCTGCCGAGAACCGCAATCGAAAGCCCTTCACCGCGCGGTGATGCTCCGATTTTCGCGCCCTTGCCTATTTTAACGTTTTCGTCGATAATAGCGTGTTCGATAACCGCATTCTCGCCGATTTCGGAAGAAGCGTAAATAATCGAATTCTTAACAACCGCGCCTTTGGCAATTTTCACGTCGTGCGAAAGGATACTGTTTTCAACCGTTCCCTCGATTTCGCAACCGGAAACGACCATAGAATTGACTACGCGCGCACCCTCGCCTATATACTGCGGCGGAGCAATCGGGTTTCTCGACCTGATTCTCCAAGACGGGTCGGAAATATCGAATTTTGGTGCGTCGCCCAACAAATCCATATTCGATTCATACAACGAATTTATCGTTCCGACGTCCTTCCAATAACCGTTGAACGTGTAAGAAACCATTTTTTCGCCGGCGTTAAGCATCTTCGGAAGAACGTTCTTCCCGAAGTCGTTTGAACTCGATTCGTCGGCCTCGTCATCTTCGAGATACTTATACATTTTCTCCGCGGAAAAGATATATATACCCATAGAAGCAAGGTCGCTTTTGGGCTGCTTCGGCTTTTCCTCGAACTGGTAAATCACGCCGTTTTCGTCGACGTTTAAAATCCCGAATCTGGAAGCCTCGGAAAGCGGAACTTTTATTGCCGCAATCGTGCAAGCCGCACCCGTAGCCTTATGTCTTTTGAGCATATCCGCATAATCCATTTTGTAAATATGATCTCCGGAAAGGACGAGAACGTAATCCGGATTATACCTTTTTACAAAAGGAATATTCTGATAAATTGCGTTTGCCGTACCCTTGAACCACTCCGAGCCGTGTTTTGCCTGATAAGGCGAAAGAATATGCGCTCCGCCGTTTGAACGGTCCAAATCCCACGGCTCGCCGTTGCCGATATAATCGTTTAAAACAAGCGGCTGATATTGGGTTAAAACGCCGACCGTATCTATCCCAGAATTAACGCAGTTTGAAAGCGGAAAGTCTATTATTCTATACTTACCGCCGAACGTTACCGCCGGCTTTGCGATTTTGTTTGTCAATGCGAATAACCTGCTGCCCTGCCCTCCGGCAAGAAGCATAGCCACGCATTCTTTTTTACTTATCATTTTTCCCTCCTGAGTCCTAAAATTTATTTTCTTTTTTTAAATATAAAAAGGATAACCTCGATATTTCGACTTCAACGGAATCGGGCTTACCGTTCCATTCCTTTTTTTCGGACTTGTAAACGCGTTTTCCGCTTTTTCCGTCGCCGCCGTAAATCGTTTTATCGGAATTGAAGACGACTTTATAACGCCCTTCTTCAATGCCTATCCTGTATTTCAAATCCGCGCCGCTGAAATTTATAATCGCAACGACGCTCTCTTCGCCGTATTTTCTCACGAACGCCAAAGCGTTCAAATCCCTGTCGTCCGCGGCAAGCCACTCAAAACCGTTCCAACCGTCGTCGTCGCCGTAAAGCGCGGGCTCGGAAAGATAAAACTTATTTAAATCGGTGAAGAACTTGTCCAGTTTAGCGTGTTTTTCGTAATCTTTAAGGAAGAATTCAAGTCCTTCTTTATAATCCCATTCCTTAAACTGCCCGAATTCCGCGCCCATAAACATCAACTTTTTCCCGGGGTGCGCAATCATATATCCCATAAACGCCCTGTCGCCGGCAAACTTGTCGTCGTAACTTCCGAATTGCTTATTTAAAAGCGAACATTTGCCGTGCACAACCTCATCGTGGGAAATAGGCAAAATATAATGTTCGGAAAAAGCGTACATCATCGAAAAATTCAGCTTATTATGCTCGTATTTTCTGAACAGCGGGTCGATTTTGACGTAAGACAAAACGTCGTTCATCCAACCCATATTCCATTTATAATCGAACCCCAGACCGCCGTCTTTAACGGGACGAGTGACGTAAGGATAAGCCGTGGATTCCTCCGCAATCATAACCGCGTGAGGGAACGACTCGTGAACGGCCTCGTTCAGTTTTTTAATAAAAGCAATCGCTTCAAGATTTTTGTTGTCGCCGTATTGATTCGGAAGCCACTCACCGGGTTTTTTATCGTAATCGAGATAAAGCATCGAAGCTACGGCGTCCACTCTTATCCCGTCGATATGATATTTTTCAAAAAAGAAGCAAGCCGACGAAACGAGGAACGATTGAACCTCCGTTCTGCCGTAATCGAATCTTCTCGTCCCCCAGCCTTTATGTTCGATTCTGTCCCATCCTTTGTTTTCGTACAAAGGCGCGCCGTCGAATTCGTACAACCCGAACTCGTCTTTCGGAAAATGAGCGGGAACCCAATCGAGAATAACGCCTATATTCTCTTTGTGAAAAGCGTCGACGAGAGCCATAAAATCCTTAGGCGTTCCGAGCCTCGAAGTTACGGCAAAGTACCCCGTCGTCTGATACCCCCACGAACCGTCGAACGGATATTCGGTTAATGGCATCATTTCGATATAATTGTAACCGTGAGCCTTAACGTACGGCACGAGGTCGTCAATAAGTTCCGTATAAGAATAATAATCGCCGTTAGGTTTCCTCTTGAAGGAAAGAAGATTCGCCTCGTAAATATTCATCGGGAGCGAATGCGTGTTTATATTTTTTCTTCTCTCGAAATACGCGCCGTCTTTCCACTTATACCCTTCTACGTCGTAAATTTTCGACGCAGTTTCGGGCGTGGTTTCATAATGATAAGCGTAAGGGTCGGCTTTTAAAACTTTGCCTTTTTCGGAAACGACGCAATATTTGTAGTTATCGTAAACCTTTAACCCTTCGACGAACGCTTCCCAAACGCCGTCGTCACAAACCATAGGGGTTTCGGTATCGTTCCAATCGTTGAAATCGCCGACGACGGATACCGTTTTTGCGTTTGGCGCCCAAACACGGAATATAACGCCCTTTTTCCCGCTGCGCGTGGCAAAATGCGAACCGAGATACTCGTAAGATTTATAATTCGTTCCCTGATGGAATAAATATTTTGCTAAATCGACCTTCTTTGGCATTCGATTCTCCTGACATTAAATAACGTAATTCTCTTTCTTTTCGGGCGCTCTGTCAAGCTCGATTTTCTTTGATTCGTAACCCTTTCTGCCGAGAAGCGCGTAGGTTGCGTTTTTGCCGTTTTCAACACCCGGTTGATTGTAAGTGTTGACGTTAAGAAATTCGCCCTCGAAAGCGGTTTGCATTTCAAAATAGTAAATAAGTTCGCCTATCGTGAAAGCGTTTATTTCCGGAAGAATTATCGTGTGATTCATTCTCTTCTTCACGGTGAGCGCGTATTCGGTAGCTCTTCTTTCGGCTTCGATAAGTTCGTTCATCGTATGCCCGCAAAGGAAATGTACGTCCGGAATATCTTCGCAGCCTTCCGGAATTGCCGTTTCCTTTCTGTATTTGTTCACGGCAAGGAAAGTTACGACCTTATCGTAAGGTCCTTCGGCGTAAAGCTGAACCTGACTATGCTGGTCGGTGACGCCGAGCGACTTAACGGGAGTTTGCCCGGCGTTTACTCTGACGCCGTCGTTATCCACTTCTTTGCCGAGAGACTCCGCCCAAATCTGGCAATACCAATCGGCAAAATATTTAAGTCCGTCCGCATAAGGCATCATTACGGAAATATTTTTGCCTCTTTTCATCGCTATATCCTGCAAAATAGCGTTCATAAGAGCGGGGTTTTTATGAATATTTTTATTCATAGATATTCTGCTCATATAAGCCGCTCCGGCAAGCAATTCGCCTATATCGACGCCCGTAACCGCAGCGGGAAGAAGCCCCACCGGAGAAAGTTCGGAAAATCTTCCGCCGACTCCGTCCGGAATATAATAAGTTTTATAACCCTCGGCTTTGGCGATTTTAATAAGATTGCCCGAGTTTTCGGACGTCGTTGCGATAACGTGGTCTTTAACCTTATCGCCGAGCTTCGACTTCAACATATCGTAAATAATAAGATATTGCGACATCGTTTCCGAAGTCGAACCGCTCTTCGTTATAACGTTGAAAACGGTTTTCTCAACGTCGATAACGTCGAAAAGAGCCGCCATTCTTTCAGGGTCGATATTATCCTCGACGTAAAATTTTGGAGCTTTTCTCTCCTTTGACGGAAGGTCGTTATAATGAAGGTGGCACAACGCCTGAAAAACGGCAATCGGGCCTAACGCGCTGCCGCCGATGCCGAGCACGACGAAATATTTCGCGGTTTTTCTGATTTGCTTTGCGGTTTTGTTTATATCCGCAACGACCTCTCTTTGATGAAGCGGCAAATCCATCCAGCCAAGCCAGCCTTTGCCCTTTTCGTTTTCAAGTTTCAAAACGGCCTTATCGGCAGCCATTCTGTATCCGTTTATCTCTTCTTTCGTAATCCCCTCTTCGTCGATAAACTCTTTCATCATATTGTTATAATCGAGCCTTAAAGTCATTGCTCTTTTCCAATCTTTATTCTGATACCTTTTAGCCATTGTTTTTCTCCTTAAAGATTTAAAAAATTTTATAAGCGATTTCTCGCATTTTTTCGAGGCTGCGTTTAATTTCTTCAACCTCGTCGTAATCGTTTTTATAAACTTCGATTAAAGCGTCGCCGTCGAAGCCGACGTCCTTCAATCGTTTGAAAAGTTCCTCGAAATCGAATATTCCGTAACCGGGGAGCTTGATTTTACCGTTTTCGTCAACGTCCGAAATATGTACGGTTTTAATTTTTTCGCCCATTGCGGCGATATAATCCTTATAGTCGAAACCCGACCTGCGCGCCTGCTTAATATCCAACGTTGCCAAAAGTTTCGGTGCGTATTCCTTTACCCTTTTATAAAAATCGGGATAACTGCACAGCGACCAGACTACGTTTTCAAGACAAATCGCTATTCCGTACTTCTCCGCCGTTTCGCAAAGTTCGGCAAGGCGTTTGCCCGCCTTTTCGTAATTGTCGTAATCCGAATCGGATTTTATTCTCGCTCTGCCGTGCATCGTATAATACTTTGCGCCGAGAAGTTCGCCGGTTTTGAGAACCTGCTCGAACCAACGGTTAGCGTCGCGATAACCTCTCGGATTAACCGAAAACAGTTCCGTTTCAAAATTCATAGTTATAACGTGAACGGAATGTACGTTTAAATTTCCCTTTCTCGAAAGCAAAAGCTTGCCGTATTCTTCGGTGTATTCCGAAAAACTTTCAAGGAAAACCTCGCACGTTTTAGCGTTCAAATTATTCAAAGTAACAAGCGAATCTTCGTTATATTGCCGTAAAAATAAACTCGCCGTAGAAACGCCTACTTCCACTCCGCTCACCTCGTTTTTACAAATCCTATTTTACCGTTTTCGGCGTAAACCAAAATATCGTCGCCGCTTTTTATTCTTCCGTCGATAAGAGCGTCCGTCAACGTATCTTCGATTAAAGTCGTAATGGCTCGTTTCAAAGGCCTTGCTCCGTAAACCTCGTTATAACCTCTTGCGATAATCACGTCCGCCGCGCTTCCCGCAACTTTAAGTTTAATACCGTTATCGGCAAGCCTTTTAATGAGCTTTTCGAGCAAAACGTCTACCACCTTTCCGCAATCCTCTCTCGATAAACTGTGGAAAACTATTATATCGTCGAGCCTGTTTAAAAACTCGGGGCTGAACTTTTTCTTTAACGCTTCGGAAATTCTATCTTTCGTTTCGCGTTCTCTATCCGCCTCCGAAGTAAAACCGAAAGTCGGTTTTTGCGTTGCGATAGCCGCGCCCACGTTAGACGTGAGAATAATTATCGTATTGCGAAAATCAACCGTTTTGCCCTTACTGTCCGTAAGCCTTCCCTCATCGAGAATTTGAAGCATAAGATTGAAAATTTCGGAATCTGCCTTTTCTATTTCGTCGAACAAAACCACGGAATACGGCTTTCTTCTAACCTTATCGGTAAGAATTCCGGCGTCCTCGTAGCCGACGTACCCCGGGGGTGCGCCTATGAGCTTGGAAACGGCGTTTTTCTCCATATATTCGCTCATATCAATCTTTATCAAGCTGTTTTTGTCGCCGAAAACGACGTCGGCAAGAGCTTTTGAAAGTTCGGTTTTGCCAACGCCCGTAGGTCCGACGAAGATAAACGAGCCTATCGGCCTGTTCGGGTCTTTTATGCAGGTTCTCGCGCGTTTTATCGCCCTCGAAACAGCGTTTACAGCAATATCTTGACCGATAACCCTTTCGTGAAGTTCGTTTTCGAGATTGTTAAGCTTATCCGTTTCGCCCGCAGTTATGCGAGTTACGGGGATTTTCGTCCATTCGGCGATAACCTCGGCAACGTCGTTACCGGTAATTTTAGGCGTGGAGTTGCTTCTCGCGTCCAACGCCCTTTCGTTGATTTTATAAATTTCGTCGCGAAGCGCGTCGATTTTTTCGAGCAGTTGCCTCTTTTCGTCCGCATAATCCTCGCCCATCGACAAAACGTAGTCGAGTTCGTTTTCGGCTTTTCTAAGCTGCGCGGTTTTTTCGGAATACTCTTTCGGCGTGAAACAATATTTCAATCGCGCTTTTGCGGCGGCTTCGTCGATAAGGTCGATAGCCTTATCGGGAAGATTTCTGTCCGTAATATATCTATCCGAAAGCGTAACTGCGGCTTTTATCGCCTCGTCGGTTATTTCCACGTTGTGATGCGCTTCGTATTTATCCTTTAATCCCTGCAATATTATAATCGAATTTTCCACGCTCGGAGCTTCAATCATAATCGGTTGAAATCTTCTTTCCACGGCAGGGTCTTTTTCTATATAAGTCCTGTATTCGTCTATCGTCGTTGCGCCTATCGTCTGCAATTCGCCGCGCGCAAGCATCGGCTTTAACATTTCCGCAATATCCAGACTGCTGTCGCCCGTGCTTCCCGCACCCATTATATTGTGAATTTCATCGATAAAAAGGATTATATCTCCTTTTGAAACGACGTAATCGATAGCGTTTTTAAATCTTTCTTCGAGTTCTCCGCGGTATTTTGCGCCGGCGAGCAAACCCGAAACGTTAAGCGAGAAAATCGTTTTATTTCTCAAAACGTCCGGAACAGTTCCCGAAGCAATTTCAAGGGCAAGCCCTTCCACAACCGCACTTTTTCCAACCCCAGGTTCACCGATTAAAACGGGGCTGTTCTTCGTCCTTCTCGAAAGAGATTGTATTATCTGGTTGATTTCCTTTTCTCTTCCTATAACCGGGTCGAGCTTACCGTCCTTTGCTTTTTCGGTTAAATCATAACCGAATTTGGAAAGCGGATTGTTCTCGTCGTCCTTTAAAGAAACGGCTTCGTCGGTTTTTTCGCCTCTCTCGTCGTTATCGTCTTCGCCGTTTTGCTCTTCGCCGTTTCCGACGCTTTCCGTTTTTTCGTCGCGCCTGAAAATTTTATCTTCGAGTTCTTTTGTAAGCGACGGAAAATCAACGCCCATTTTACGAAGAATACTCATAGCAACGCAATCGCGCTTGTTGAGTATCGCAAGCAAAATATGCTCGGTGGAAATATATTTCGTTTTGGAAACGTCGGCTAAATATTCCGCGTCCTTATTGACGACGGCTTTCGCCTTGGGCGTAAATCCGCCCGTGGCGTCGTTATAACGGAACGTTTCTTTGAGAATTTCAAAGTAATTATCCTTATTCACTCCGTGGTCGTTCAACGCCTTGCACGAGCCGCACTTCGGCAAACACAGCAAGCCGTATAAAATCTCTTCCGTTCCGACGTAATTCAGTTTATATTTTCTTGAAACCACCTGGGCGTTCTTTATTGCGTAAACAACGCCTTGCGTGCATTTGAATTCGTTCATATTTCCTGCCGCGCCGAACGGTTATTCGGCTATGAGTTCTTTAAGATAATCTTTGAGTTTGTCTTTAAGCTCCGCGTCGCGAAGCCCGTATTCGATATTCGCCTTTAAATAGCCGAATCTGTCGCCCATATCGTATCTCGTTCCGTCGAAAACGTAAGCGAGCGCGCCTTCGCTTCTCGAAATCAAATCGAGAGCGTCGGTGAATTGATATTCGTCGTTCGCGCCCGGTTTTAAATTATCGATTATATTGAAAATTTCGGGCGAACAAACGTATCTGCCAAGCGGGGCGAGATTGCTCTTCGCCTCTTCTTTTTTCGGCTTCTCGGTGACTTTTACCATATTGAAAACGTCTTTTTCGAGTTCTTTATCGTATTCTACCGCGGCGTATTTCGATATGACGTCCATACTCACCCTTTTGCAACCGAGTACGGTTTTGCCGTATTTTTCGTAAACGTCGATAAGCTGACCGATAACCGGCCGAGTTTCGTTATACATAACGTCGTCGCCGAAAAGCACGGCGAAAGGCTCGTTACCGACGAAATCTTTCGCAAGATTCACCGCGCTTGCCGTTCCGTTTTGCACTTCCTGAATAACGTAAGTAAAATTAGCCATACGTTCGGGATAAAGAACCTCTTTAAGAAATTCGTCCTTACCCTTTTTTCTTAACATATCTTCGAGTTCCGGCGCGGCGTTGAAATGGCTTTCGAGAATCTCCTTTTTGTAGCCGACGATAAAAAGAATGTCGGTTATTCCGCTGTTTACAACCTCTTCCGAAATAATCTGCAACGTAGGCTTGTTAAGAATGGGAAGCATAGGCTTGGGAACGGCCTTCGTAAAGGGAAGAAATCTCGTGCCGTAGCCGGCAACGGGAATTACGGCTTTTTTTACTTTATTGTTCATATTTTACCTCTGTCAATAACGCTTGCGCGCGATTTATTTTGAATATTTTTTCTCTATCTCGTCGATTTTGGCGATTCTTGCAAGATGTCTGCCGCCCTCGAACTCCGTGGTAAGAAACGCTTCTACAATATCTATCATAACGCCCGAACCGATAACTCTTTCGCCGAAAGCGATAACGTTTGCGTCGTTGTGCATACGCGTTGCGCGCGCCGAGAAACTGTCGTGACAATGAGCGCATCTTATCCCGGGAACTTTGTTTGCGACTATCGACATTCCTATGCCCGTTCCGCAAATAAGAATACCCCTGTCGTAACCGCCGAAAGCAACCGCTTCGGCAACCTTTGCGCCGTAATCGGCGTAATTGCACGATTCCGCGGTGTAGGTTCCGAAATCGGTGAATTCATAGCCGTTTTTTTCAAGATAAGCGATGAGAGCGGGTTTAAGATATATTCCCGCGTGGTCGCAACCGATTGCAATTTTCATTTTATCTCCTTTTGCCGAACGATTTCCGTCCGACGTAAAATCCTATAACCGTAGCCGTGTGAGATTTATCGTTTCGGTTGGCGGTTGTTTTATTCGTATTTTTTACAAGCTTTGGAAAGCCTGTTCATAATCCCCACGTCCACGTCGCTGCCCGTTTCAACCTCGAACGCGATAAGCATATCCGCAAGGCCTTCGCTTTCGTGAAGCTTATCGTAAAGGTTGGAAGCTATCTCCTCTGCGGTCGAACCGAGCCTTAAAACGTTTCCGTGAATTTCGGAAAGCATAGCGTCGTCGCACATAAAATACGGACGCTGACCTTTTGCTTTTACTTCGTCGTATAACTTTTGAGCAAGCGCAACCTGATTCCGTTTAAACAACGCCGTTTCGCATTTAGGGCAATAATGACGATATTTCATTCCGGGAGCGCGAATTTTATCGGTCGGTTTGTTTTGCGAATATCCGCACTTACCAACGACCGATTTTATCATATCCGCCGTAACGAGTCCGCTTCTCAAAATTATCGGCGTATCCGTAGTTACGTCTAAAACCGTGCTTTCTATTCCCCCCGTACATTTGCCGCCGTCGAGAATAAGCGGAATTTTACCTTTTAAATCCTCGTAAACGTGCATTGCCGTTACGGGGCTGGTGTGCTTCGACACGTTGGCGGAAGGCGCGGCGACGGGTACGTTTACCGCCCGCAAAAACCTTTGCGCGGCTTCGCTTGACGGGATTCTTATGCCCACCGTATCGAGCCCGCACGTTGCGACGGGGCTTATCATTCCCTTGCTCCTGTAAACCATCGTGAGCGGCCCGGGAAGAAAAGCTTCTCTCAATTTGTAAACGTAATCGTAATCGACGTAAACGAGCTTATCTACGTCGTAATCCTTATGAACGTGAACGATTAAAGGATTATCCTGCGGCCTGCCTTTTGCTTCAAATATTTTTTTTACTGCTTCGTCGCTATAAGCAATCGCGCCGAGCCCGTAAACGGTCTCCGTCGGGAAACCGACGAGTTCGCCGTTTAAAATATATTCTCTCGCTTTGTTAAGCGATTCCTCGTTCACTTTGCTTATTATCGTTTCGTACATATCAGAACACTTCCCCGAACTCGTCGCCGGAAAGCGGAGCGTCGTCATCGGAAACAGGCGGAACGTCGCCGTCCGAAATCCTTTCAAAATCGCGCTTTTTTCCTCTCTCCGCGGGAATTTGAATATCGTTTATATAGTTTGCGGGCGGATTGATAAACTTGGAATTTTCGCCCTTGAAGAGCAAATCGAAATCCCTGCACTCGCCTGCTCTGTTTTTTGCAATGATTATCTGCGCGACGTTCTTTTTAACCTTTCCTTGCTCGATTTCCTTTTCCTCGGCGGCAAGGTCGGGCCTGTGAATGAACATAACTATATCCGCGTCCTGCTCGATTGCGCCCGATTCACGCAAGTCCGACAATACGGGCTTTTGTCCCTTTCTTCCCGTTACGAGACGGGAGAGCTGCGAAAGCGCGATAACCGGAACGTCGAGTTCCTTGGAAATCATTTTAAGACCTCTTGAAATTTCGGTTATTTCCTGTTGACGGCTGTCGCTTTGCTTTATGGCGTTCATAAGCTGAATATGGTCGACGACGACAAGCCCCAAACTCCCCTCGCGACTCTTCAACCTCCTGCATTTCGAGAGAATTTCGGCGCAGGTGGTCATCGACGTATCGTCGACGAAAATCTTGGTGTCGTTGAGTATTTTTTGAGCCTGCCATAATTTTTGCCAGTCCTCGTCTTCGAGTTTGCCTTTAAGCGCGCTCTGATTTGAAACGTTGGCAACCGAACACATCATTCTTTGCGCAAGTTCTTCCTTCGTCATTTCGAGAGCGAAGACGGCGCAAACCGCCTTTTCCTTTATGGCGATGTTTTCGACGATGTTCATAGCGAGCGTGGTTTTACCGATAGACGGCCTTGCGGCAAGAATAATCAAATTGCCCGTATGCAAGCCGTTGGTGAGCTTATCGAGCTCGGTAAAGCCCGTTTTCAAACCCTGGAAATAGTCTTTATTCTTTTGAATATTCTCGAATTTATCGAGAATTTTGTTAAACGAGCCGTTGATATTGGTGAGCGAACTCGTGTCGAGTTGCTCGGAAATATCGTAAATACATTTTTCGGCAAAACCAACGGACTTGCGATAATCGTTTGAGTTTCTCGCGTCGTCCGAAATTTTATCC
The DNA here is from genome assembly GCA_937915565.1 of uncultured Clostridia bacterium. Classification (GTDB taxonomy): domain Bacteria; phylum Bacillota; class Clostridia; order Christensenellales; family Borkfalkiaceae; genus UBA10281. The sequence goes on from CALDMH010000079.1 coordinate 17,654, forward strand.
GCGCTCCTGATGAGTTTTCTTAACGTGCTGTCGCGCTTAACTATATCGAGATAATAGTTATAATTCGCGGCGGAGGGCGTAGTTCTCGCAAGCGAAGTGAGATAATCCATTCCGCCCGCTTTTTCGAGCGTGGCGTTTTTCTCCATTACGTCCGACAACGTTACGAGGTCTACCGGAGTGTTCACCGAAGATATTTGATACATTGCCGAAAATATAAGCTTATGAGATTCGAGATAAAAATCCTCCTCTTTAAGCTTGGAGATGATTTCGTATTGTAATTCCATATCTATGAGTATAGAACCGAGGACGGATTGCTCCGCTTCGAGATTATACGGCATAGCGTTGGTTTTCATTTGCGCCATAACTTACCCTTTCCTTGACTGTTTTTAATTTAATATTACGAGTTTTACAAACTTTCAAATTCGGCGAGCGTGTTTTCAAACGACTTCATAGCCGCCTTGAACGCGTCTTTCTTCGTGAGGTCTACGCCCGCAAGTTTAAGAAGCTCTACGGGGCTGTCCGAACCGCCGGAAGAAAGGAATTTGAAATAATCCTGAACGGCTTTTTCACCTTCGCTGTAAATTCTTTCCGCAATCGAAATCGCGCTTATTATACCCGTTGCGTATTTGTAAACGTAAAACGAGTTGTAAAAATGCGGTATTCTCGCCCATTCGTATGCGATTTCATCGTCGGAAACGATTGCGTCGCCATAATATTTTTTGTTGAGTTCGAGATATTTTTCGTTTAAGAAATCCTTCGTGAGAGGAACTCCCTTTTCGCAGGCGTCGTGAGCGATATACTCGAATTCGGCAAACATCGTCTGACGGAAAAGCGTGGTGCGAATCATATCCATATAGTAAGAACAAAGATATTTTTTAAGCTCTTTGTTGTCGGTGTTTTTAAGCAGATATTTAAGAAGCAAAACTTCGTTTACCGTGCTTGCGACTTCCGCAACGAAAATCTTATATTCGGCTTTGGCCTTGGGTTGAGCCGCCTCGGATTTATACGAGTGCATCGAGTGACCGAGTTCGTGCGCGATAGTAAATATATCGTGAATCGTAGGCTGATAATTGAGAAGAACGTACGGGTGAGGCATTGCGTAAACGCTTATGCTATACGCTCCGCTTCTCTTTCCTTCCGTTTCTTCAACGTCAATCCAGCCGTTGTCGTGTGCGGTTTGAAGAAGTTTGCCGTAATCCTCGCCGAGAGGCGCAAGTCCTTTTTTAACGAGTTTGAAAGCGTCCTCGTAAGAAAGTTTGAGGTCGTCGTTTTCAACGAGCGGCGTGTAAATATCCCACATATGCATTTCGTCGTAACCGAGAACGTCTTTGCGGTCCTTAATATATCTGTGCATAAGGGGGAATCCCTCGTTCACGCTATCCAGAAGGTTTTGGTAAACGACGGGAGATACGTCCTCGTTGTCGAGAGCCTTGGCAAGGCAACCGTCGTATTTTCTTACCCTTGCAAGGAAAACGTCCTTATTTACGTTTCCGATGTAGGTTGCAGAAATGGTGTTGATGAGCGAAATGAAAGCGTTGTAATAAGCCTTGAACGCTCTTTCTCTCACGTCTCTATCCTTATTTTGAAGCAACAAGCCGTAAACTCCGTGGGTAACCTTCACCTTTTCGCCGTTTACGTCAATCGTCGGGAACGGCAAATCGGCGTTGTCAATCATTCCGAAAATATCGTGGAAAGCTCCGAAAACCTGTCCGCCCATAGCGAGAACGTTTTCGCTTTCCTTGGAAAGAACGTGCTTCTTGCCTTTCAAAAGTGTTTTAAGCATATAATCGTAATCTTTGAAATCGGGATTTGCGATTATCGCTTCGAGTTTTTCATCGGGAAGCGACGTTATTTCGGGCGTCATAAAAGAAATGCTCGAACTATAAGTTATAATTACGTTTTCGACTTTCGTCAAAAGCGCGTTGGACTCGGAATCTCTCGCGTCGAGGTCCTTTTTCATATAAGCGTAAACGTCGAGTTTTTCGAGAACCGCTTCCACTTCGTCCATCTCTTTAAGACATTTAAGCAAAACCTTTTCGTCCGAAAGTTTTCCCTCGTAAGAAGAAAAATCGACTTTCTTTGAAACGTCTTCGAGCAAATCGTCGAATTCTTTTTGGTCTTTAAAAATATCCGTGAGTTTCCATTTGAGATTTTCAGCTACTTCGTTTCTGTT
>CALDMH010000080.1 GCA_937915565.1 uncultured Clostridia bacterium
GAGAAAAGTCGAAACGGGTTGCCTGCTTTTGGGCTTGTCTTTTATTTCCGTAATATCCAAATCGCCGTAAAAAATAAGCGAAACCGTCCTCGGAATGGGCGTTGCGCTCATAACGAGCACGTCGGGGATAATCCCCTTGGCAACGAGCGCGCTCCTTTGCCCCACGCCGAAACGATGCTGCTCGTCGCAAACGCACATCGAAAGATTGAAGAACTCAACGTCGCTTTGAATAACCGCGTGCGTTCCGACGACGATTTGCGCTTCGCCCGATTTTATCATCGTTTTTATCGCTTTCTTTTCAGCGGATTTAGTAGAACCGCTTAAATAAACAACCTTATAATCGGGAAAGAGCCTTGAAATAATCCTGAAATTTTGTTCGGCAAGAATTTCCGTGGGGGCGAGCATAGTCGCCTGATAACCGCTTTTCACCGCAAAGAAAATCGCGCAAAGAGCCACGGCGGTTTTTCCGCTGCCGACGTCGCCCTGCAAAAGTCTGTTCATCGAACGATGGCTCACGAGGTCGGAATAAATTTCGTTCACGGCGTGTTTTTGTCCTTCGGTGAACTCGAAGCCGAACCTCGAAATAAACTCCCGCAAATCGCCGAGCGTGCAGGAATATTGATTTATCCTTATTTGCTGACGGTCGCCTTTTATAAACCTGAACGCCGAAACGAGCGTAAAATATTCCTCCAAAGCAATGCGCTCCGCGGCGAGTTTCTGCGTTTCCTCGTCCACAGGCGCGTGCACGTCGATATAAGCGGTTTTTAAGTTTTGAAGGTCGTATTTTTTGACGAGCCTTTGCGGAATGACGCTGTTTATATCCAGCCCGAAAATCGCGTTTTTTATCGAATCTCTCACTACTTTTTGCGTGAGATTGCCCTTCACCGTGTAAACCGGAACGATGCCTTTAAGCCGAACGTTGTTATCGAGCGGCTCGAAAGACGGATTTATTATCGAAACGCCGCCGAAATCGGTTTTCACACGCCCGTAAAAAAGATACTCCTCGCCGACTTTGAGGTGGCTCATAACGTACGGCTGATTGAACCAAACCGCCGTAAATCCGCGCATACCCTGCTCCACGGCAACCCTGACGCATTTGATTTTTCGGGCGGAAGTGAACATTCTCGGCGCGGTCATAAGTCGCCCGCAAGTAAGCACAATATCGTGATTATAGCATTTTTCAAGCGGGGTTACCTTCCTTAAATCGAGATAATTGCGTGGAAAATGCTTAATTAAATCCTCCGGCGTAAAAATATTCATTTTTTCAAAATCTTTAACGCGCTTATCGCTGATTCCTCTTATGTCGATAAGTTTCATTTTTACGCCTCCTTTTTATTTTCAACCGACGTCCGTGCAAGACGTTTCGGCTATTTTAGAAAAAGGCTTTCTCCGTTTCGGGCGAAGAAAGCCTTGATTATTCAAAATTATTTATTCGAGCGAAACTATATAGTAATATATCGGCTGACCGCCGTAGAAAAGCTCGACGTCGAGTTCGGGGTATCTTTCGGCAAGCGCGGTTTGAAGCGCAGTTGCGTCCTCTTCGGTAACGTCGCTTCCGTAATAAAGATTTACAAGGCTATGCGCATTGTAACGAAGCTTTTCGATTAAATCGCCCGTAACCTTTGAAAGGTCCTTACCCTTGGCAAGAATTTTTTTGTTATCGAGAGCGATAATGTCGCCTTTGGTGAGCGAGAAACCGTCCACCTTCGCGTTTCTGACGGCGTAAGTTACCATACCGGAAGAAACGTTATCGATGGCGTGAATCATCTCGATGAAGTTTTCGTCCGCAGTCGCTTCCGGATTCATTGCAAGAGCTGCGGAAATGCCTTGCGGAATACTCTTCGTGGGCACGACGTAAACCTTTTTACCCTCAACGAGAGATTTGGATTGTTCCGCGGCAAGAATTATGTTTTTGTTGTTGGGGAAAACGAAAATGTTTTCCGCGTTTATTTTTATTATCGCGTCGGCAATATCCTGAGCGGAGGGATTCATCGTCTGCCCGCCCTCGATAACTCTGTCGACGTTTATATCCTTGAAAATTGCGGCAATACCGTCGCCCGAACAGATGGAAAGCATACCGATTTCCTTCTTTTCGGCCTCGTATTTCTTGATAAGCTCCCTGTTTTCTTCAAGCATATTCTCGATTTTGATTTTATCGATTTCGCCGAGTTGAAGAGCTTTCGACAAAGCCTGACCGGGGTTGTTCGTGTGAACGTGTACTTTAACGAATTCGAGGTCGCCTATAACGAGTACGCAATCGCCTATCGTCATAAGATACTCTTTAAGCCTGTCTATATCGGCAAGCGTGGTTTTCTTTTTTAAATTGATAATGAAAAATTCGGTACAGTAGCCGTATTCGATAGTGCCTAAATTCAAAATGTCGGCGTGCTCCATCGAACTTTCGACCTTAACTTCCGGTTCTTCTACGGGCGCGCCTTCGATTTCCTCGCCCATAAGACCTTTGTACATACCTTTGTATATCGTCAAAAGTCCCATTCCGCCGGAATCCACGACGCCGGCTTTTTTAAGGACGGGAAGAAGCGTGGGCGTTAAGTTAACGGCCTCCTCGCCTTTCGATATTATTTCCTGCAAAAACGTTTCAAAATCCTTGGTTTTGCCGCAAATTTCGGAAGCATACTCCGAAATCATCCTGCAAACCGTGAGAATCGTGCCTTCCTTGGGCTTTGAAACCGCGCTGTAAGCAACGTCAGTCGCGCTCTTTAAAGCCTTTGCAAAGGTTTTCGTGTCGACTTCGTTATAATCTTTTAAAACGGAACACATTCCCCTGAAAATCTGCGACGTTATAACGCCGGAATTTCCTCTTGCTCCGCGCAACGCGCCCCTCGACACGCTATCCGCCAAATCCGATAAATTGTTGCCCTTGCAACTCTTTAATTCCTTGACCGCCGATTGCATCGTAAGGCTCATATTCGTTCCCGTATCGCCGTCCGGCACGGGGAAAACGTTTAAACTATCTATATACTCTCTCGAAACGTCGAGAAGCTTGGACGCCGAAACGACCATCTTCGTAAAAGCGGCGCCCTTTATCGTTTTTTGCATCTAATTTAATTCCTCCGAAAACAAAAAAAGCAGAAACAAACGCTCGGTCGTCAGAGTTTCACGCCGAGAATGTTGACGTTCACCGTGTCCACTATCATTCCGGTAAACTGTTCCACCTTGTATTTAACGGCTTTTTTAAGCGAATCCGCAACTGCGGAAATCGACACGCCGAACTTTATAATCACAAATACGTCTATGAAAATTCTATCGCCGGAGGTGGTGACTTTAACGCCTTTTCCTCCCGACTCTCTTTTAAGGAGTTGAGAGAAACTATCCATAAGCGTTCTCGAAACCATCTCTACGATACCGTAACATTCAAGCGCGGCGTGGGCCGCAACCTTTGCTATTGCTTCGTCGGATATTGAAATTTTACCGTAGGTGTTTGACGTAGTTACAGGCATAGTACACTCCTTTTTGGTATGCCAGCCGAGAGTTTACATCAACGTCGGCTTTGCCGATATTTTACCGAGGGGCCCCTTTTAGGGGTGTCGATATAAAGCGCAGAAATTGCGGCGTTTTGGCAAGGTTCGTTTTATTCTCGACTGGCATTATTATACTATATTTACTTTTTTTTTACAAGGGTTTTTCGGTCGATTTTTGATTTTTAGGGGTTTTTTATCTTTTTTTTGAATATTCGCCGTTATTTTGTTGCTTTTTATTTTTTATTGTGATATAGTATCTATGCTTATTTTTTAAACAATTCTCATTTGGAGGTGCAATATGTCGAGAGTTTGCAGCGTTTGCGGAAAAGCTAAATTATCCGGCAATAAGGTCAGCCACAGTAACCGTAAGACACCGCGTTCTTACAATGCAAACGTTCAGAAAGTAAGAGTTGTAAACGACGGCGTCGTTACTTCTGAATACGTTTGCGCTCGTTGCCTTAAAAGCAATAAAGTTGAAAGAGCGTAATTTAATTTGCTTAAACCGAGCGACGTTCCTTTGGGAACGCCGTTTTGTTATATAAAAATTTTTATCAAATTGAACGCAAATCAGGTGAATATTACGTATAAATTTTATTATGCAACTCCTCGCGGGTTCGACGATATGATTATGCTCGGCAACGAAAAAGCTTTAACGGGGCTTCTTTTCGTGAATGACGAAAGCTTCGATAAAAATGCTTTTGAAAACTACGAAGAAAAACTTTTGCCCGTTTTTGATGAAACGCGCTCTTGGCTGAACGAATATTTCGACGGCAAAAATCCGCGCTTCACTCCGAAAATCGACGTTTCCTTTCTCACCTCGTTTCAAAAGCAGGTTTCGGATATTATGCGTGAAATTCCTTACGGGGAAACGACTACCTACGGAGAAATTGCCAAAAACGTAGCGAAAACGCGCGGAATAGAAAGAATGTCCGCGCAAGCCGTCGGCGGGGCGGTGGGCGCAAACCCGATTTGCATAATCATTCCCTGCCACAGAGTTTTGGGCGCAAACGGCTTTATCACCGGTTACAGCGGCGGATTGGAAAACAAAAGAAGCCTTCTGAAACTTGAAAACGTTCCTTTTAAGGATTCCGTTCGCCGTCGCTAAAAAATAATTTTATAAAAACCGCCCGCACATATAAAAACTGCCCGAATATCGCGCGGAATTTTTCACACGAAAAAACCGACCGTGTTATAATGGTCGGTTTTATTTTTGCAATTCAAACGCTTTTTCCGCCTCGTCGTAATCGGAAAAATCGGCTTTTCCCCCGTAAACGTACTCGTAAATATCGTTTAAAACTCTTAACGGATACTTTTTATAATCGACGTTTGCGAGCATTCTTTTCGCGCGGGCGTTATACGCTTCCGTTTTTATATCGGATATATAATCGCAACCGAGAGTTGCGGCAACCTCTTCAAACAAATCTTTTTCCATATACACCCTACCCCGTTTTTCTTTGGTTTATTAAATAATATCACTAAGAATTCTTAGTGTTAAGTATTTTATTAAGTTTTCTTAGTATAATACGTTTATGAGCATTTTTTCTCAAAGATTAAGGGAGTTACGTCAAGAAAAGAAGCTTTCTATGAAGCAACTTGCCAAGGAACTTAATACCACAGACGCCGCCGTTTCCAACTGGGAAAACGACGTGAACGAGCCGAAAATCTCATATCTCGTTTCTATTGCGAAATTTTTCGACGTTACGGCCGATTATCTTTTGGGATTGGAGGATTAACCCTTAAAACGGCTTTTTCATAAAATTTAAACCGCCAAAAAAATGCGATTCGCTTAAACGAATCGCATTTTAATTTGCAATTAAATATGCCGCAGGCGATTGCGAAAAACCGCAATCGCCTGCGGCATAAAATCA
>CALDMH010000081.1 GCA_937915565.1 uncultured Clostridia bacterium
TCGAGGATAAGGAGGGAAACACTCTTTATTCGGTTGACAGCGACTACGCGCAGGAACATAGCAAAAAGTTTACCGAGCTGTTCCGCCTTTATTTTGATGGCGTTTGGGCGGAAATCGCAGGCGTAAAATCGTATAAAAACAGGTTGTTCATTTCGTTCAGAAGGTCAATCCTTATGTGGGGAAGCACTCCGCGTATGGTATTCGAGTTTAACCTCGAAACGGGTGAAATGAGCTATCTGACTTACACAAATCCTTATATCGGTTATTCCATATATAGTATTACGCCCAAAAAACGATGATAAAAGCTTAATTTCAAAGTTTTAGTTTTAACGGCTCCCCCGGGTGGGGGAAAGAAAAAACCCGCCCCGCCTTTTAAATTTTTTTTTTTTACCGGTTCGGCGGTCCCAAAAAAGCAAACCGCCGAGCCGTTTTTAAATCGATATATCCGAGCAAAATTTTGTCAAATACGGTCAAATTCGGACGAGCCGAGTTAAGTCGATTCGAGCCTCACCAAGCCTTTCCGAGCCGTTTTATAGTTCTTAATCTTTCAGCAAATCCTTAATCACTTCGCCGGCAATGATAAGCCCGACGACCCCCGGGACGAAAGCGCAACTTGCGGGAGTTTGTCTTTTGGAGCAAACTTCGCTTTGCGGCTGAAAATGCGGGGTTATCGGCTCTTCTTCGGAGTAAACCACTTTAAGTTTTTTAACTCCGCGTTTTTTAAGCTCGCGGCGCATAACTTTCGCAAGCGGGCAAACCGACGTCCGATAAATATCCGCAACTTTGAAAAGTTCGGGGGAGAGTTTGTTTCCCGCGCCCATAGAACTTATTATTTTAACGTTTTTTTCATAACAAATTCGGGCGAGTTCGATTTTTCCCGAAACGGTGTCAATCGCGTCGACGACGTAATCGTAAGAAGAGAAATCGAAATCGTCGGCGGTTTCCGGCAGGAAAAACTCTCTTTTTTCGATAATATTCACCTCGCCGTTTATCTCTTTCGCGCGCGCGGCAATCGCCGCGGTTTTGGGCATACCCACCGTTTTTTCCGTCGCGATAATCTGCCTGTTTATATTTGAAACGGCAACCGAATCGTTATCGATAACTTCAATCGTTCCAACGCCCGAGCGGACGAGCGCTTCCACGCAATAACCGCCCACGCCGCCTGCGCCGAACACGGCAACTTTTTTCGTTTTAAGCTTTTCGGAACTGTTTTCGCCCAAAAGCATATCCGTTCTTATAAATTTTTCATTCATTTTCTTTCTTTTTTATGCGTTTATTGACTATTATCGCCAAAGTAATTACGGCCGAATAAGTGACGGCGGCAACGTAAGGAAAAGCCGCGTGCGTTGCGACCGACGAAATTAAACCGTAAAGAAACGGCACGAGCAGTATTCCTGCGTTCGACGTGGCGTTTTGCAGCCCGATAACTCTTTTATACCTATCTTCGCCGAAAAATTCGGGGGTTAAATGGGTGTAATTCGGGAAAATCGGCCCTACGCCGAGCCCCGCGAAGAACGCTATCGTCATTGCGAACCAAACCGCCGAAAACGGCGTGAAAAGCAATACAACCGCAATCGCCTGAAAACAAAACGCAGCGACGATAATCCTTTTCGAGCCTAATTTGTTCACGAATACCCCCGACAAAAACCTGCCGGAAGTTAGCCCGACGTAATAAACGGACAACACCTTTGCGGCCGTTTCTTTAACGATTTCCTTTTGCGTAACGAGGTAAGTCGGCAGCCAGCTCCCGATTAAAAATTCCAGCGCGCAAGCGAAAAAGTAAACGCCGAGCACGGGAAAAAGACATTTGGTTTTCAACAATTCTTTCGTCGTAATTTCTTTCGTTTTTTCCGTTTTGGCAATCGGGGTTTCGTATTTTTTCCAAAGCGGGGCGGACAGCGCGATTACGGCCGTTATGGCGATTTGAATAAAGAAAAGCGTGAGATAGCCGTTTCTCCAATTTCCGTTTTTAATGGCAATCGAGATGATAAACGGCGAAACGGCCACGCCTATTCCGTAAGAGCAGTGTAGATAGCTCATCACGCTCGCCGAATAATGCTCCGCGACGAACGCGTTCAGGCCCGAATCTATCGCGCCCGCGCCGAACCCCAACGCTATTCCGCAAAGACTCATACAAACGAGGCTGTGCGAAAAGTAGATTCCGAGAATCCCGAGTGAGGTGAGAAGAGTTGAAAATACGGCGACTTTAAACGTTCCGAACTTTTCAAGAAGCCTTCCGCTTGCAAGGCTTGCCATAATCGAGCAAGCCGTTACGGGCATCGTAAGGCAATAGTTAAGCGACGAGGAAACCCCGAGCTCCTGATAAATCGCAGGCCACGCAGAGCCTGTCATCGAATCCGGAAGCCCCAGCCCGACGAACGCCGTGAATATAACGACGAGTAACGTAATCATAGTGTGAAACCCAAGTTAATCGACTTATAGGCCGACTTTTTGCATTTAATAGCGGTAATTATTCCACGGATTTAAGCGATTCCACCATCTTGACCTTGTTCGTAAGCATTGCAAAGAACAGGTTTATAACGAAGCTCGTTCCGCAGGTTAAAAGCACGGTGAAAAGATACGAGCTTAACGAGATGTGGTAAATGTAACAAATGAGCGGGGTTTCGTTTATCGAAAGAACCGCGTATAAAAGCGGGTAGCCGAGCGTTAAGCCGATTAGCGAGCCGAAAAACGTGAGCGCGATTATTTCAATGATAAACGACGACGCAATTTCGTATTTTGAAAACCCGAGAACTTTAAGCGTCGCAATGTCCTTAACTCGTTCTTTAAAGTTGAGAAGCGCGAGGTTATAAAGAACGACGATTGCAAGCAAAATCGCGAAAATTCTTATCGTGAGCGTCATAATCCTTATCGAGGAAACGGTTTCGTTTGCGTGGGCGAGCATTTCGTCCATCGTCATCGAGAAAAGAATTCCGTCAAGATGAGAAATCGTTTCGGAGGCTTCGCTTGCGGCCTCGGAAGAAGTCGTTTTAACGAACGCTCCCGTCGGAGAGAAGAACGTTTCCGCAAAGCGGAATTCCGAGAAGATTATTCCTTGCGTGATGCAAAGGTCGATTATTTTCGTAACCTCGCCGCTGTAAGTAACCCCTTCGTAAACGAACGAAACGACGTCGCCCTCTTTAACGCCGATGTCCTTTGCGAGCTTCGACGAAACGAGAATGGAATCGTCCCCGTATTCGATATTGACGACCTTCGGGGCGGACGGCAAAACGTAAATATAGGACGAAAGCGTTTTTTCGCCTTGCGTCGTGACGGAATATTTTGCGTATTCGTCAACCGAAACCACGCCGTTTAATGCGGCAAGTTCGTTTGAATGGGAGGCGTAATCCGAGTAGTTTACGCTTATATCGTAAGGAATATAGCCTTTAAGTTCGAGGTCGAGTCCGTAGTTTATGGTGTTTTCGATTCCGAAGCCGCAAAGCAAAAGCGCGGAACAGCCGGCAACGCCTAAAATTACCATAAGCGAACGGCTGATTTTCCTTTTCATATTTCTGAACGCCATTCTCACGGGCAGCGAAATTTTATCGAAGACCTTGAACTTTGCAAGAGGAGTTAATCGTATTTTAACCGAGTTGTCGCCGCGAAC
>CALDMH010000082.1 GCA_937915565.1 uncultured Clostridia bacterium
GAAACCGCAAACGTACCTACCGCAACTGCGGATTTCGGCGAAGTTAAATACGCTTATTCTACCGCCGAGGACGGAACTTACAGCGAAACCGTTCCCACCGCGGCAGGTAAATATTTCGTTAAGGCATACGTTGAAGAAACCGCAAACTATAACGGAGCGGGAGCTATAATTTCGTTTGAAATTACAAAAGCCAAAGAGGAAAACTCGGTAAGCGTCACCGCCGTAAACGTTAAATACGGTGAAAACGTTATGCCGGAAGTAACGGCTGACGCCACTCACGTTCCCCAAAACGGCGAGATAGAATACGCTTACGCTCTTACGTCGGACGGACAATACGTTTCGTGGGAAACAATCGAAAAGCGCGCGGGCAAGTATTACGTAAAAGCCACCGTTGCCGAAGACGACGATTATAAGGGCGCGTTTGCCATTGCCGAATTTGAAATGTTAAAAGGCGACAATGCGATAAGCAATCTTGAAATTGCCGAAGCTGTTTGTAAACAGCCTCTCGTTTTAAGCGCGACGGCAACCGCCGGAACGGTAACCTATAAATATAAGAATTCGGCCGACGAGGACGGCGAATACGTCGATATTCCCGCAGACGGACTTGTTGCCGGAACTTATTGCGTTAAGGCCTACACCGCAGGCAACGGAAACTACGAGCCTGCCGAAAGCGAGCCTGTAACGCTCACCGTCAAACACTCGCACGATTGGGCAACCGACGAGAACGGTAACGATTATCTCGTTTGCGCGTGCGGCGACGAAAAAAGACTCGTTATAACCCCCACTTCGGACGATTTTGAAAAAACCGAAAGCGGCTACGCGATTAAGCTTTACAGCGCGGAAGAGGACGGCAAGACTAACAAAGCAGTCACTTCGTTCACTATAACGCTCGGAGGCAATAAAATCGAAGTCCCCGTTATGGCTTGGGAGCAAACGCCCGCAGGTATCGTCGAAGTCACGGGCGAGAACGAATACACCATAAAAGCTTTGGCTTTGGGTAGAACCGTTTTAACCGTAACTTACGTGAACGAAGAGGGCAAAAAAGCGCATATTGACGTAACCGTAACCGTTGAAAGAGTAAATAAAACGGTCGACGTTAAGCACGAGAGGATTCTTGCGGATTTAGGAACTACCGAAATCGATTTGTCGTTTGCAAGCGAATATCTCGGCAGCAGCGTAAGCTTAACCCAAGGCGGCAAAGTTTTGGGCGAAGGCGCGGCTACGAACGGAAAACTTACCGTAAATTTAAGCGATATAGCCGAAACGGGCGAACTTACTTTCGTTGCCAACACCGATAAGGGCGGCGTTTACTATTCGTTTAACGTAAACGTTCTTTTCGCAACCAAGATTATCCGCACGGCGGACGATTGGGCGGTTGTTAAAATTACCGAAGAGCAACTTAAAAATACTGCTCCGATAACGGGTTATTACGTTCTCGGCAACGATATAGATTTTGCAAACGCACAGTTACATTTCGATTACGAAGGCGTTCTTAGTTCTCTTACGGGTTATTACTGGAATCAAAGACAAGGCTTCCACGGAACGTTTGACGGACTTAACCATAAGATTTCAAACGTAAAAGTCGGTCAGGGCGGTATGTTCGGATTCGTGGGAGAAGGCGCGGTTATTAAAAACGTTGATTTTGAAAACGTTTCGTATATCGGCGCATACTGCGGCTCGTTGTTGGGTTATTCCGTTATCAACGCCATCGTTAGCGACGTAAACGTGAGCGTTTCCGCGTATAAGGATTTTGCGAAAAATCCCGAAACGCAGGGCTTATTAAATGCGAAATTTACGGCAGGTTGCACGTATACTAACGTTAAAATCGACGCAAGCGCATTTGATTTTTACTCTTTGTTCGGAAAAGAATTTAAGAGCGGCACGTTCAGCGGAGTTGAAATAAAAGTAAAATCTTACGTTATGCTTGCTTCCGGGGGCGACGGAGTTAATAAGGACGATAAAACCGTTGTTCCCGACGGCATAACCGTATTTTCAAGCAAGACGGTTGAAATCGAACACGAAGCGGCTTTGGTTGAAAAAACCTCTACCGAAATCGATTTATCGTTTGCAAGCGAATATCTCGGCGACAGCGTGAAATTAACTTATAACGGCCAAGTTTTGGGCGAAGGCGCGGTTACGGACGGAAAACTTACCGTAAATTTAAGCGACGTGGCCGAAACGGGCGAGCTTGTTTTCCTTGCTTCAACGGTAAAAGACAGCGTTACTTACACGTTCAACGTAAACGTTCTTTTGGCAACCAAGATAATCCGCACCGTAGACGACCTTAACGTTGTAAAAGTAACTCAAACCATCATCGACAACAAAGAATCGATATACGGTTACTACGTTTTGGGTGAAGATATAGATTTAAATTGGAGAACGGCAATCGGAACAAACTTGAATTACAGTAAAACGGATTATTGGAATCAAAATATAGGCTTCCGCGGAACGTTTGACGGACGCGGTCACACTATATCCAATTTCTGCGTCAACGCCAACGGTATGTTCGGACACGTCGGTAAAGGCGCCGTTATTAAAAACGTTAATTTTAACAAACTCAAATATAACGGCCAATATCTTGGCTCATTGTTCGGCGGAACCGTAAGGGAAGCGAAAATAACGGATATAACTCTTAACGGCGTAGAATACGCCAAATGCGCTTCTAATCCGAACGACCAGGGATTGTTTGGCGGCAGACTTATGCGTGATAGTACGTTGACAAAAATAAAGGTCGACGCAAGCAACTGTGACTTTTATTCGTTATTCGGAAACGAAGCGGAAAACAATACCTATAACGATGTGGAAATAAAAGTTAAATCTTATACAATGTTCGCAAATAGGGGTTCTGACGTGAAAAATACCGATGATAAAAAGGTTCTTCCTGATGGTGTAACCGTCACCGAAACGGCTACTACAACCGAAGCGTAATTATTCAAGTAATAAAATTAACGAATAATCGGCGTTGCCGTCGCCGACCGAATGTCGGCGACGGCAACAAATTAACGAACTAACAAACTAAAAAACTAAAAAACTAAAAAACGAAAGCATTTTATATGAAATTAAATTTTGAAGAGTATAAAAGCAAGGTTTACGCTTGCTGGACGGGTAAAAACATAGGCGGTACGATAGGCGGACCTTACGAGGGCAAACGCGAAATTTTAAACGTAACGGGATTTTCCACAAAGCCCGGCGAAGCGTTGCCTAACGACGATTTGGATTTGCAGCTCGTGTGGTTGCACGCCGTCGAATCCGAAGGCCCGAAAAATATCACCGCCGAGGTTCTCGGCGACTACTGGTTGTCGTTTATAAGCGGCTACTGGAACGAATACGGCATCGCCCAGGAAAATATGCAAAGGGGGATAATTCCGCCTCTTTGCGGCGATTTTGAAAACCCGTGGAAACATTCCAACGGGGCGTGGATACGCACCGAAATATGGGCGAGTTTAGCCCCCGGGTATCCCGACCTTGCCGTTCGGTTTGCGATAGAGGACGCAAAGCTGGACCACGGTTTGGGCGAGGGAACTTACGCGGCGGCGTTCGTTGCCGCAATCGAAAGCGCGGCTTTCGTGATTTCGGACGTAAACGAACTTATAAAAATCGGATTGGCCAAAATTCCGGAAAATTGCCGTATGGCTCAAACTGTACGGCTCGTAATAAAGTGCTTTAACGAGGGAAAAACGCCGCTCGAAACGAGAAATATCGTTCAGGCTTCAAACGCCGATATTGGCGACGGGTGGTTTCAATCTCCGTCAAACGTAGGGTTTGTTGTAATCGGCTTGTTATACGGCGAAGGCGACTTTAAAAAATCTATGCTCACGGCTCTTAACTGCGGCGACGACACCGATTGCACCGCAGGCACGGTAGGCTCTATAATGGGCATTATGTACGGCGAAAAAGGTTTACCGAAGGATTGGTGTGAGTATATCGGCGACAAAATCGTAACGGGAACTATCAATCCGTGCGTTTCTTTTCCGTTTGTAAAAACCTGCAAAGAATTGACCGAAAAGGTTTGTTCGCTTGCTCCCGCCGTTTTGCGCTTGAATTCTGCCAACGCCATTAAAGTGGAATTGTGCGATAAAACCGAACTTTCCGCCGAAGAAAGGGCGAAAATTCTTATGCCTTACGGCAAAGCCGAGGAAACCGACGGAATGCGCGCTTCGTTGTTTTCGCTTAAAGAAAATGCGTTTACGAAAAAAATCGGCTGCATAACCGTCGTTACGACTTATGAAAACGGTTTAAATATAACGCCGAATGAAGAAAAGACAGTATCGCTCAAAGTAATAAACGACGTGAAAGCATACGGAAACCTGCCGCACACGGCGAGGTTCAAACTTTGGCTTCCCGAGGGCTTTGAAGCGGATAAATCGTCGTTCGACGTATTCGTGCCGCACTGGACGCCTATAACGCTCGATTGCGTGTCCGAAGAAATAAAAATTAAGATAAAAGCAGACGAAAAAATCAGCGCGTTAAACGAGATTCTCATCGAAACGAGCGTGAACGGAAGGTATGCGAAAGGATATATTTCGCTCGTATTCGTCGCCGAAAAATAAACTTATAAACCATAACGGATAAACAGTTTTATGAAAAAAATCGTATATTTACCCTTGGACGAAAGACCGTGCAATTATGATTTTTGCGGGTTTATAGTGCAAAACAACAACGAAATAAATCTCGTAAGACCCGAAAAATCGGATTTAGGCTTAAAGAAAACGCCCGCGGAATACCTTTCGGTGAAAAATTTCTTATCGCGCGAATGTGCCGACGCCGATTACCTTATTTTGGCCGTCGATATGCTTTTATACGGCGGAATCGTTCCGTCCAGACTGCATCATCTTTCGCAGGAAGAAATTTTCCAAAGGGTAGATTTTATCGGAACGTTAAAAAGAACCAATCCGCAATTAAAGATTTTCGCGTTTTCGTTGGTGATGCGTTGCCCGACGTATTCTTGCGGCGACGAAGAACCCGATTATTACGGAACTTACGGCGAACAAATTTTTCGTTACGGGGTGAACGAGCATAAATTTATCGATAAGCTTATCACGAAGGAACAATACGAAGCCGAAAAAAAGTGGCTTAACGTACCGCAGGAGTTTTTGAACGATTACGTTTCGAGAAGAAAAGTAAATCTTGCCGCGCTTCTTCGCACGTTAAAGCTCGTTGGGAAAGACGTAGACGAATTTCTTATTTTGCAGGACGACTCCAATCCTTACGGGTTTACGGCTCTTGACCAAAGGCGAGTGAGAGAGTTTACTCAAAGCGAAAATATTAACATAGAGGTTCATTCGGGCGCAGACGAAGGCGGGCTTACCTTGCTTGCCAGAACTTTAACCCAAATTAAGGGGTATTCGCCCAAAATTTGCCCCGTTTATCCAAAGGAAGAATGTAAAAACGTTATTCCGCTTTTCGAGGACAGGGAGGTCTATAAAAACATACGCGCGCAAATCGAAAGCGCGGGCGCAACCGTTGCGGACGAAAACGACGCGGAAATTTATTTATTTTGCAATCTTCCCGTCGGCGAAATGCACAATATAGATAAGCCCGAGGGCAAGCAGTATGACGACAGGGATTTGCCCGCGTTCGTAAAAAAAGCCGAAAATTTGGCAAAAAGCGGCAAGGTCGTTGCCGTGGCGGATATAGCGTACAGTAACGGCGGCGATATAAAATTCGCAAAAATGCTTTCAAAGTCCATAGGGCTTTTAAATCTCGGCGGCTATGCGGGGTGGAATACCTCGTCCAACGCGCTCGGAACGGTAATTTGCCAAGCTACGTTCTTCCGTTTTTACGGAAACACGAAAACTCATCGGCTTTTTACGGCCGAAAGGGTTTACGAGGACATTTCTTATTGCGCATACGTCAGGAAATATATCTGGGATAACGAGCTTGAAACGCTTCATTGCACGTATTTTAATTCAAACGGGCAAAGGGGCGCGGTTTCCGAAAGAGCGGAGCAGCTTTTGAACGAATTCACGAGCCGAGAGTTCCCCGAAATATACGAGAAATTCAAAATTTCCGATTGTTATATGCCTTGGAGCAGACTTTTTGAAATAGGGCTTAAAATCGAAGAAAGATAATTTGAGATAAAACGTTGTTTAATCCGGTATTTATTCTTTGGTAAATACGACGAAAAAAGTATTGACAGCGTTTTATCTTTTGTTTATAATCAACAAAGTAACGGCGCGCTGGAAAGCCGTCAGGTTATTCTCGACCGGCATAAGACGCGTGCAAATTAAGGAGAAAATATGGGAAAATTATTTTCAAAAATCGCAACGAAACTTACTTGCGTTTTGCTTGCGCTCTCGATGACGGTTACGCTTTTTGCGTGCCAGGGCGGAGCAAACGGCAGCTCGACGGGAGGAAAGGAAAGCGCCGGCACGCAGGATTCGGCCGGTTCTGAATCGACTTCGCAGGAATCGTCGGAATCTTCCGATTCGCAGGATTCAAGTTCTTCGGAGGAGGACGAGTCGCTGATTAAGTTTGAAGATAACGTGTATAACGTGGATTTGTGCGACGGCGTCGTGCGTTCGTATTTAAACGCGGAGTCCGTCGGGGAAGAGTATGAAACGATGCGTACTTACGCGGGCACGACTCACGACAGTCAGACCGCCGTTTCCGTGTCGGTAAAACGCGGCGAAACGCCCATCAAATTGCGTTATGCCGATAACAAGGAAATGGAAAACGCAAAAGAGAAGTCGAGCGTATCCAGAAAAGTTACGTTATCGGATAATTTTTATCCCGATAAAACTTATTATTACGAAGCAATCGACGCTCGCGGAAAGGTTGTGGAACGCGGCACGATAAAACCCGAAAACGCGCCCGTGCGCATTATAAACGCTTCGGGCGGAAGAAATATCCGTGACGCGGGCGGTTGGAAAACGCAAAGCGGCGATACCGTAAAATACGGACTTTTATATCGTGGCGCACAGCTTAACGGCAGAAAAGGCGGGCCGAAGCTTACTCAAAACGGAATCGATACCTTCCGCAACGATTTAAACGTCGTTACCGAGCTCGATTTAAGAGGCGTAACCGACGACGGCGGGCAAACCGAATGCGCTTTCGGCGCGGATAAAAATTACGTTAAAATTTCTATCGGTCAATACGATTCCGCGCTTAAAAGCAATAAAACGCAATTAAAACAAATTTTCGAGGTTTTGGCGGACGAAAACAATTATCCGCTTTATTTCCATTGCAATGCGGGCGCGGACAGAACGGGAACGATAGCTTTCCTCGTCGGCGGCTTGCTCGGCGTTTCGGAAGCTGATTTAACCAAAGATTTCGAGCTTACTTCATTCGGCGGGCAGGGTAAACGTCTGCGCGGCAAGGACACGGGCAGCGGATACAGTGACGACGGCGTTATGCAAAACGATTCGTCGAACTACGTCGCCTGGGGGCCTTTGGTAAATTATATCAAAAAAAATTACGTTAAGGGTGAAATTACGAATCTTTCGGGCGGAATTGAAAAATATCTTCTCGAAGCGGGCGTTTCTCAAAACGACTTAAACAAAATAAAAGCGTTGCTTTTGGGGCTTAACGAGGACAAAACCGATTCGATGGCGAAGGAAACCACTTGCGAACAAAGCGGCGTAAAGGTTTATAAGCTTAAAAACGGCGAAAAGTTCACCGTTGCAACCGACGCTCTCGGGCATAATTTCACTATCGAAAACGGAACGGCCGTATGCAAGGCCTGCTCGCTTTCGGGTGAAGTTAAAGAAATAAACGCCGAACTTACCGAAAAACTCGACGTAAAATCGGCGGTTAAGTTAAGCGAGTCGAACGTAACCGACCTCTTCGGAAACGCTGTTGAATCCTCGATAAAATTCGGCGCGGAAACTTGCGGAACTACGGTTTATTATATCGTTAAATCGGAAGAAAAGAACGTAATAGCAAAAGTCAACGTCTGGTCGAAAATAATCAAAAATCAAAGCGACTTGCTTGCGGCTAACGGAGTTATAACGGAAAACGCGATTAAGAAAACCGTTTGCGCTTATTATTTAATCGAAAATGACGTTGCTCTCAATACGGAGTGGACGGTTGAAAATTCGATAGGTTACAATACGAAAGGCTATGAATTCGTTGGAAAAATCTGCGGAGGAGGCCACACGATAAGCGGCTTAAAAACGGAAAGCGGCGCAGGTCTCGTATATAATTTCAACGGCGAAATTTCCGACGTTAAGTTAAAAGGCGAAGCCGTAAACGATAATTCGCAGTTTTTGTGCGCTTCCACGGCCGGCGGAAAAATCAAAAACGTTAAAATCGAGGTTTTGCTCGGCACAAAGCCCTTGGAAACTTCCGCTTCGGCATTGCTCGGAAATATCGGCGAACAGGGCGAACTCGATAACGTTTATATAGAAAACGTTACGATAATCGAAAGTTCCGCAACCGATAAACTGGCTAATCGCAACCGTTCGAGCGCGCTCGGAAAAATGTTTAACGAAACGAATAAATCGAAAATTTTCATAAACGGTTTAACGATTGTGGGTATTCGCCCCGTTTTAACAACCGCTTCGGGAACGCAGGTTGCCGGCAAAGAAACGATGAAGTCGTTTTTCGGTAAGGAATACGAGGCAAACCTCAACGATTTTGCGGTTTATAACACGATTACGGATTATAATTCGGCAAATTAAAAACGATAATTTTTCAATACGGAGAAAGATATGAGCTTAAACAAGGATTTTAAATGGGGCGCGTCCGTTTCGGCTTATCAGATAGAAGGCGCGGAGAATGAAGACGGCAGAGGGCAAAGCATTTGGGATTCGGATTTTACGAAAGGCAGAACTCTCGGCGATATGAACGGCAAAATCGCCTGTGACCATTATCATAGATATAAAGAAGACGTTGCTTTGCTTAAAAAACTCGGCATAAAAAATTATAGGTTTTCCGTAAGCTGGCCGAGAATTATGCCGAACGGAAAGGGTGAAATCAATCCGAAAGGCGTTAAATTTTATTCCGACCTCGTCGACGAATTTATCAAAGCCGGAATAACTCCGTGGATAACCGTTTTTCACTGGGAACTCCCGCGCGCGCTTTTCAACGAGGGCGGATTTTTGAACGACAAAATCAGCGATTATTTTGCCGATTATGCAAAAACTTTGGTTGAAATTTTCGGCGACAGAGTTTCCGATTACGTTATTTTCAACGAACCGCAGGTTGTCGTTGAGGACGGGCATTATACGGGAGCTCACGCGCCGTTTTTGCGCCTTTCGAGAAGCGACGTATTCCGCGTTGCTCACAACGTTTTGCTTTGCATAGGCAAAGCGGAAAAGGCGATGAGAGCGGCTGCGAAGCATAAGTTAAACCTCGGTTGCGCGCCCTGCTTCACTCCGATGATTCCGAAAAACGAAAAGGACGCAAAATCTGCCGAAGAGTTTAACTTTATGCCAAACGGCGAGTTTTACGACGGGTGTTTCTTCACCGACGCGATTATAAAGGGAGAGTTTACCGAAGAATATAAGAAGTGGTTTGCCGAATACGGATATAACCCCTCCGCCGAGGATATGAAAATTATCAAAAGCGATTTAGACTTTTTCGGAATCAATTTTTATCGAGGATTTTACGTCGAAAAAACCGCGGACGGAATGAAGAGGACGGCAGTCGCCCCCTGCGACAAATTTACGGCTATGAACTGGTGCGTAACGCCGGAAGCGATAGGGTACGCCGCGAAGTATTATTACGAGAGATACGGCTTACCGATTTTGTTCACCGAAAACGGTATGGCGGCAACCGAATGGAAAACCATCGAGGGGGAAATTCCGGACTATATGCGAATCGATTATATGAAGCGGCATATAGAGGTCCTTAAAAAGGCGGCTGAAAAATACCCGATTATCGGATATTTTTATTGGAGTTTTATGGATAATTTCGAGTGGGCGGAGGGGTATTCCAAACGCTTCGGACTCGTTTACGTCGATTACGAAACGTTGGAAAGAACGCCCAAAAAGAGCGCGTATTGGTTTAAAAAAGTTATCGAAACGAACGGCGAGGATTTATCCGTGGATTAAAATCCTCGGCCGGTATAACGAAAAGTTTAAAGCGCGCCGCGTTCTGTTTAAAACAAAACGCGGCGCGCAATTTATTGTATAAAAATATTGTAAAATATCACGGATTTGCCTATCCGGCTTGACTTTTCTTTAAAAAAAGAGTAGTAAATATATATAGTCTTTATATAGTCTTTTAAAAAGAGGGAGTATGAAAGTTTTTGATTTGGATTTGTACGGAGCGATTGTCGTTACGCCTGCCGAGGAAGAGGTTAAAAGAATAACCGCGCTCAACGAAAAAACGGCGGAATATAATCTCGTTCTAACCCGAAAGGACGCCGAAGAAATAGTCGTTTTCAGGCGCGAAGCGTTAAAAAACGCAGGCCGAGTTGAGGTTGAAAGTAACCTTGCCGTGAAGATTATAGACGAGTTTTCGGATTCGCCTTTTATTGACCAATGCTCGTATAAAACGGCCGTTAATCGACTTATAGAGCTGTTTTATGAGTTTAAGAATGACACAGAAGAGCTTGTGAACGACAATGAGTTGATTGATTTTATGAAGGGAGCTTTCAACGGTGAATGTAACGGAAGCTTTGAACTTTTAGAGGGTAAGGCCTTGCCTGAATTTGCCCGTAAAATCAAAAGAGAGAGGGGGAGAAGTTTATTTGATAATTTAGCTCCCACAAACGATTGATATGCAGGATACGAGAATAATAAGCAAGGGCGATTTGTTTGAAACCGTTGCCTTGCCGGAAAAGAATTATTTTTTGAGCCTTATGAACGCCGCGTTGCAATTAGGCGTTATTACGGACGATGAAGCAAAGTCGGTAGAAACGGGTATATCGCTCGTTTTGAAAGGCAGGATAGAGGCGTTTACGCGCGGCGAAAGTTCTTCCGTTAGCAGTTCGGTGGCCAAAAAACTTGCGGAATCGGTTGTTTTTTCTCTCGGGCTATCTATGAAAAGCTTTTCGAGCCGTCGGGCGGCCATAAGCGAATTGCTTGTTTCGGTTGAAAAAGCGTTTGAAAAAGGGCAGGAGATTATTTCTTCAAGACTTTCTTACGCAAAGCTTCTTTATAAAAAAATCGCTAAAAATCTTTTCAAAACGGAAAACGTTTTCTGGAACGTGACGTTAAAAGGAATAAACGGTTTTTTCGGGTTTTACACGCCGAGTTTATTTGCTGCGGAAAAGCATATCGTTGCCGATTACCCCGTGTTTTTCGGTTATCCGAATAGCTTGGGCGTTGAATTTATTTGCGATTATCTCCGCGCAATATACAACGAAAACGCTTTTTTAAATAGATTTTCGCTGCAAAAGGCCGAAGAACTTTTGAATTTGCGAGAGGGAGAATATAAACGCTCGCCGATAAATCTTTTCGAGCCGCTTTTAACTGCCGCCGTGTGCGCGGCAATTTCGGGCGAACCGGCAAGAGAACTTACTGGAAGAGAAGAGCAGGTTTCCGCGCTTTTGGAAAACGAAAATTGTTTGAGTGAATTTTTAAGTTTCGTCGAAACGGCTTTAAACGAGTTGGATTTGCACGGAGAAACGAGAGACTATGCGTTAAAAGCCATTCCGCAAGTGGTTTTGCGGCTAAAAACGGCAAAAAGCGCAGGCGTTTTGAATAGATATTTCCTATCAAAGGAAACGAAACGGACCGAATATATCACGCTTTCTTACGGCGGCAGAATGTCCGACGGGGAGTATAACGCTTTAATCGAGCGCGTAAATGCGGCAACCCGCGCGGATAAAACGGAAATAATTCTTAAAAACGTCGGTTCGTTGTCCGATTTGTTCGAGATTCTTGCGGACGCCGATTTATCGGAAAGCGAGTATGCCGATTTGCTGTCGAAAATGCCGCTTAACGCGGTTGCGGCTTTAAATTGCCGTTTTTCGTCGGCCGAATTTTCGGATAACGAAAAGGAAAAGGCGGTGTATAACGCGATTAAAGAATATTCGCGCGCTTTAACTCCGGAAAATCGCGCCGAATTTGACGAATTATGCGAAAAAATAAGGTTCGAGCCGCTCTGCTGAACGCCCGAAAATCGAGATAAAATCTATTTTTTAGTTATACGGTTGTAAAAAACTGTTTTTTGTGCTAAAATAGATAATGGAAAATAATATTTTCAAACAGGAGTGAATTTGAGTAAGTTTTACGCCGTTAAGGGTAACGGAGAAAAACATCTTTTTACCGATTGGGACGCTTGCAAAGAGTTTATCAAGGATAAAAAGGGATATAAACACAAGAGTTTTTCAACGCGCGAAGAGGCGGAATTCTTTTTAAACGACAGGGATTTTGCCAAAGAGGCCGTAAACGAGGATTTGAAAAACGGATTTGCCGTAGCCTATACGGACGGAAGTTTTGAAGAAACGCTCGGCGCATATTCGTTCGGCGCGCTCGTTTTTTCTCCCGACGGGAAAAGATATTCCTTTTGCGATAGCGGGAAAAATCCCGATTTTATCTCGACGCGTAACGTTGCGGGCGAAGTTCTCGGGGTTATCGAGTCGGTAAAATGGGCTTTTTTAAACGGTTACGATAAGCTTAAAATTTATCACGATTACGAGGGTTTGTCGGCTTGGGCGAAAGGTGTTTGGCAAGCCAAAGGCGCGGTTTCGCTTTTTTACGTTAGGGAACTGAAAAAATATTCCGGCGCGGTGGAAATCACGTTTGAAAAGGTGAAGGGGCATAGCAACAACAGCTATAACGAGGCGGTTGATAAGCTTGCCAAAGCCGCGCTTTTTGAAGGAAAACGCGAACTTGTGAGCGGAATCGGTTGCAAGATAAGCGGCGTCGGCGAATACGAAAGTCTTTGTGAATACGTTTATAAACAAATCAAAGGCGTTAAAACCGAACTCGGCGACGATTATTGCAGGTTTGAATATAAAGGCAAAACCCTTTCGATTTATAGGAAGAAAGGCGTTACCACCGTTTGCGGCGACGACGGTTTGTTGTATCTCACAGCCGCGGGATATTTTTATCGATTAAGCACGAAAAGCGGCGTTGAACGACTTATAGAGCGGTTTTTTAACGTTGAAGTCGATGAGAAACTCTCTTGCGGAGCGGACG
>CALDMH010000083.1 GCA_937915565.1 uncultured Clostridia bacterium
CGGAAAATCCGCGGCGGATAAGGAAGCCGCGGCAAGTGATTTCGACGACGAAAACGGAGGTAACGAAACCGAAGACCGCAATGAAAACGGCGACGGCGAAGAAATTTTCACCCAAGAAAAGAAACGCAGCAAAATTACCTTTGAGCGAAACGGAAAGAAAAAAAGCATAATTTTTACCGACGATGGCGACGAGCAGCATATAGTTTTCAACGGCGACGACGAGGACGACGATGATGACGACGATGATGACGATGATGACGACGATGACGGGGACAACGACGTTGCCAACTACGATTATCCGCGCAAAAGAGTGCGCCTTTCCGACGTAATCGACGGAATTTACGTTCTTCTCGCGATTGCGGCGTTCTTCGTCTGGGGCGCGGTGTTCAACGGCTGGGGAATCGCCTGGACGTTGTTTATCACGATTCCGATTTTCACTTCAATCGTTAAGTGCATTAGAAAAAAACGCGTGAAGCCGTTTAACTTCCCGTGTTTCGTAACCTTTATATATTTGCTCTTCGGATTGATTTTCGGAATCTGGCATCCCCTTTGGGTGATTTTCCTTCTTATCCCCGTTTTCTATCCGCTCGCGCGCGTTATCGATTCCTGCATTAAGTACGGCAAAAAAGGCAAAAACAAGCGTTAATCGGCTTATAGCCCTACTTTTTAACGGTAATTAAAAGGGGCGGCGGCTATGCGAAAGCATAGCCGCCGCCCCACTCTTTTTATTTTTCAAGACTCTTTAAGGTTTTGGAAAACGCGTGTATTTTTTCGTCAATCAAAGTTTTATCCGCCGGCTGAACCTCGTAATAACCGTTTTTCTGCATAGCTTCAAAAACCTTGTATTGTTCCTCCGCCGTTTCAAACATATTCGTTTTAACGGCTTTTCTCACGTCCTTGCCGCTTGCCTCGGTCATTGCCGAGCCGTAAAGTTTGACGAGATTTTTCTCGCCCGTCAAAATATCGTATAATGCGTCCTTTTCGTTCAAAACGTTTTCGTTCTTCATTTTTACACCTCTTTTATCAATTTAAAAGTCCTAAAAGCACGGCGTAACGCCTCGCGTGGTTGCAGGCAATCGTCTTCATTTCTTCGGCGAGAGCGACGTCCGTCAGCGTTTTTGAATAAAAGGTGGCTTTCTTCGCCACGCTTTCTTCGAGATTCATAAGGTCGGAAATAAAATCGACCTCTTTTGCAGTGAGTTTCGGTTGCATAAAAAAATACCTCCATAAGCCGTCGGGGATTCCGCTCCCGACAATCTTTCGGAGGTAATTATTGACCGTTTTCCGTTTTTTTAACCTTTTCAGATGAATTTTTTAAGATATTCGAGATTAACGCTCCATTCGGGTATCTCGTTTCTGCGCCTGTGGATTTCGTTCGCCTTGCCGAGAGCCTTAACGTAATCCGCATAAGAACACTTATTCACCTTCATAAAATGCGCGAGCGCTTTGTCCTCGTCGCCCATAAGTTGCGTTCTGCCGACGTGGATAACGGAATGACAGGCGTGACAAACCGCAATTACGTCTTCGAGCTTCTGAACGGCGTTCTTTTCGTCGTAACTCCACCGTTCGTGCGCTTCGAGCCGCTTTGCCGGCCTGCCGCAAATCATACATTTCCCGTTCGCCCTCGCGTAAGCCTCGCGGCGAACGACGTCCCACTGCGCGGGCTTTAAAATACTGCGCAGATTGGAATACCAACAGCCGTCCGGAACGAGCTCGAAATCGAGTTTAAGTTTTTCGTTTTCCGTTTCGCTCATATTATCTCGTCTTAAAATTTCCGCCGTTTTAATCGATTGGCGGCGTTATAACGCATTAGTCGTATTTTATAAAAGAAGTATAGCCTTATCCGGAACGTCCATAGCCTCGGCGTTGTCGCCTTTAACCATAAAAAATTGCTGATGATAGGTTTTGTGCGGAATAAGATACACTCTTTTATTCGTCCAGATTCTTTCGACGTCCGCTTTTAAGGATTTTTTCGCAAGAACGTAATCGGCGATTTCAACGTTCAAATCTATTTTGGCGTTGTTGTAACCGTTGGCAAAAACGTTGAAAAGCTCCGTCCTTATTTGCATAACGATATAATCGTTGGATTCGATATGCCCCGTTCCCTGACAATAAGGACAATCCTTTACGAGTGCGGAAACGCTTTCTCTTCTCCTCTTTTTGCGGGTGATTTCCACAAGCCCCAAAGGCGTCATTCCGATAACCTGACAACGCTCCCTGTCCTGCTTCAATTCCTCGCCCAAAACCCTCAAAAGCTCCTCGTTATGCTCGCGGTCACACATATCGATGAAATCGACGACGATTATTCCGGAAATATTCCTGAGCCGAAGTTGGCGAGCAATCTCCACCGCCGCAAGCAAGTTGGTTTTGTAAACGGTTTCCTCCAAACTGTCCTCGCCGGTGAACTTACCCGTGTTCACGTCGATAACCGTCATCGCTTCCGTTTTGTCGATAACGATATACGCGCCGTTTTCGAGCGGAACGGACGACGAAAGCATATTGTCGACGCTGACCGAAAGCCCGTAATAACGGAACATATCTATCTTCTTATCGTAAAATTTAAGTTTGCTTTTCAAAGCTTTGTCGCGCCGCTTTGCGTAAAGCATCAATTTATCGAAAAGCTCTCTATCCGAAACGACGAATTTCTCCACGTCTTCGCTGTAAACGTCGCGAAGAAGCCTTATCCCCACGTTTCCCTCTTCGTAAATGCAGGTTGCGGGCTTCGCCGTTTTAAAATTCTCTTCTATATCCTCGTATTGTTCCTGCAAAAAGCGTATTTCCCGCTTAATATCGCCCTTTCTTGCCGTTTCGCCGGCGGTGCGGATAATAATCCCCTTGCCTTTGGGGCAAAATTTTTCGGCTATTTTCAGAAGTTTTTCCCGCGTTTTTTCGTCGGTTATCTTGCGCGAAACCCCCACGAAAGAAAACGTTGGCAAAAACACGACGTATCTCCCCGCAAAGGACAAATGCCGCGTGAGCCTGACACCTTTGTTTCCGGCAGGGTCTTTCACGGCCTGAACCATAATTTCGTCGCCCTCTTTTAAATCGAGCGCGGAAGGAATATCCACTTTCCCCTCGATTTCCGCTTTATCCATCAGCATATCGTCCGCCGAAAGATAGCCGTTTCTCGAAAGCCCCACGTTCACGAACGCCGCCTGCATTCCGCAAAGCACGTTCTCCACTCTGCCTTTGAAAACGCTGCCTATCGGTACGGTAGTATTCTTTTTTTCAACTCTGTATTCGATAAGCTTATCGCCTTCGGCGACCGCTCCGACGTAATTGCCGCAAACGCAATCGACGTATAAACTGACGGGCATAAAAACTTTCCTTCGTTATAAATTTCCTAATAGCTATATCTTGAATATTATATCTCAATATTCACCGTTTTGTCAATCGTTGCTTTAAGTTTTGCCATAAAACTTTTCCTTCCTTTCTCCTTTCTTTTAAATCGCTCCCGTTAAATCGATATAAAAGTATCTTTTCCGGAAATCTCAATCGCTACGGTTCAATCGATACGAAAGTACCGATTTCTTTTCCCCTGTAATCATCTAAAAAACACAATATATTGATATAATCGTACTGATATAATCAATATATAGCGTTTGTGAAAATCCTGAAAACCGCTTGACAACGAACCCCTCGTGTGCTAATATATTGTCCTGACAAAAAGGGGGAAAAATTATAGGAAATATGGGCGAAAAAAAGGAAATTTACGGCAAGATTCATTCATACGAAACGCTCGGCGCGGCAGACGGGCCGGGGCTCAGATTCGTGCTGTTTATGCAAGGCTGCAATCTCCGCTGCAAATACTGTCACAATCCCGATTCCTGGGCGAAAAACGGCGAAGCGCAAAGAGTTACCCCCGAGGAAATTTCCAAAGAGATTCTCAAATACAAAAATTATTTCGGGAAAAAGGGCGGACTCACCGTCAGCGGCGGCGAACCGCTTTTGCAGCTCGATTTCCTTATCGAATTGTTCCGTCTTATGAAAAAATCGGGCGTGAACACCGCTATCGACACGTCAGGCGCGGATTACACCCCTGCGGACGAAAGATACGAAGAACTTTTCGCCTTAACCGACCTCGTTATTCTCGATATAAAGCATATCGACGACGAAAAATGCAAATACTTAACGGGTAAAGGCAACGAACAAACCAAAGCGTTTGCAAAAAGGCTGGAAGAGCTGAATATTCCCGTATGGATAAGGCAGGTACTCGTTCCGAGCCTCACCGACGACGAAAACGATTTGAAAAAAACGCGCGAGTGGCTCGATTCGCTCAAAAACGTAGTGAAAACGGAGATTTTGCCTTACCACACGCTCGGAAAGGTAAAATATGAAAAACTCGGCGTGCCTTACCCTTTGGGAGATTTGCCGACGCCCTCGCAAGAAGAGGTTAAAAAAGCCGAAAAAATACTCGTGGGCAAGTAAATCGGATTTCCCGATTACGCCGCACAAAACGGAGATATTATGAACTACATTCAATGGAAAGACTTCGTTCCCGGGAAATGGAGCGAAGACGAAATTAACGTAAGAGACTTTATTCAGCGCAACTACACCCCCTACGACGGCGACGGAAGTTTCCTCGCCCCCGCAACGGAGGACACGAAAAAGCTTTGGAAGGAGATTTGCGACCTTTCGGAAAAGGAACGCAAAGCCGGCGGAGTTCTTTCGGCGGATACGAAAATCGTTTCGTCGGTGAACAGCCACGAGGCGGGTTATATCGACAAAGCAATCGAAAAAATCGTGGGGCTTCAAACGGACGAGCCTTTTAAACGCCCGATGCACGTTTCCGGCGGACTTCGTATGGCAGAACAGGCTCTTGAAGTTTACGGCTATAAGGTAGACCCCGAAATTCACGATTTTTATAAGAAATTCAGAAAAACGCACAACGACGGAGTGTTCGACGTTTACACGCCCGAGATGCGCCACGCGCGCACCGCGCATATTCTCACCGGACTTCCGGACGCTTACGGAAGAGGGCGTATCGTCGGCGATTACAGGCGCGTCGCTCTTTACGGAATTGACTTTCTTATCGCAAAGAAAAACGAAGATAAACGACTTATAGACGGGGATATGACTCCCGATAGAGTTCGCGACCGCGAGGAAATTTCGGAGCAGATAAGAGCATTGGAAGCCTTGAAACAAATGGCGGCGAAATACGGTTTCGACATCTCCCGCCCCGCCGAAAACGCACGCGAAGCCATTCAGTGGCTTTACTTCGGTTATCTCGGCGCGGTTAAGGACCAGAACGGCGCGGCGATGAGTATCGGCAGAAACACCGACTTTATCGATATTTATATCGAACGCGATATGAAGCGCGGACTTATCACCGAAACGGAAGCACAGGAACTTATCGACCATTTCGTTATGAAACTCCGCATAATTAAATTTATGCGCACGAAGGAATATAACGAACTGTTCTCCGGCGACCCGACGTGGGTTACCGAATCGATTGGCGGAATGGGTACGGACGGCAGGTCGCTCGTAACGAAAACGTCTATGAGAATGCTCCACACGCTTGAAAATTTAGGTCCTGCGCCCGAGCCGAACCTCACGGTTTTATGGAGCGAAAATCTTCCCGAAAACTTCAAGAAATTCTGTGCGGAAGTTTCGCTTAAAACCTCTGCCATTCAATACGAAAGCGACGACCTTATGCGCCCCGAAATGGGCGACGATTACTGCATCGCGTGCTGCGTCAGCAGTATGCGCGTGGGCAAAGATATGCAATTCTTCGGCGCGCGCGCAAACATTGCGAAGTGCTTGCTTTACGCGATAAACGGCGGAAAGGACGAACTTTGCAAAGATAAGGTTACGGGAAAACCGTTGCAGGTTTCGCCCGAATTCGCGCCCGTTTCGGGCGACGGACCGCTCGATTATGCGGACGTGATTCATAAATTCGACAATATGATGAACTGGCTTGCGGGGCTTTACGTCAACACGCTCAACCTCATTCATTATATGCACGACAAATATTCCTACGAAGCTCTCGAAATGGCTTTGCACGAC
This sequence comes from uncultured Clostridia bacterium, assembly GCA_937915565.1. Taxonomy (GTDB): domain Bacteria; phylum Bacillota; class Clostridia; order Christensenellales; family Borkfalkiaceae; genus UBA10281. The sequence continues at coordinate 6,007 of CALDMH010000083.1, forward strand.
ACGAAGGTGAGAAGATTTTTCGCCACGGGCATAGCCGGACTATCCTGCGCGGTGGATTCGCTTTCGGCAATCAAATACGCCAAAGTTTACCCGATTAGAAACGACGAAGGGCTCGTAGTGGACTATCGCACGGAAGGCGACTTCCCCAAATACGGCAACAACGACGAACGCGCCGACGAAATTGCGGTGTGGCTCGTTAAAACGTTTATGAAGAAAATCGGCAGCCATTATACTTACCGCGATTCCGTTCCCACGATGTCGATTTTAACGATAACGTCGAACGTGGTTTACGGCAAGAGAACCGGCAGCACGCCCGACGGCAGACGCGCGGGAGAACCGCTCGCCCCGGGAGCTAACCCGATGCACGGCAGAGATTCCCACGGCGCGCTCGCTTCCCTCGAATCGGTTGCGAAAATCCCTTACGATTACGCTCGCGACGGCATTTCCAACACGTTTAGCGCAACGCCCTCGTCGCTCGGTTCGTCCGAGGAGGACCGCGCGGAAAACCTTTCGGATATGATTGACGGATACGTTCGCTCCGGCGGCTATCACCTCAACGTGAACGTTTTCAACCGCGAAATTCTTCTCGACGCGCAAAAACACCCCGAAAAATATCCGCAACTCACCATTCGCGTAAGCGGTTACGCCGTGAACTTCAACAAGCTCACCAAAGAACAGCAGGACGAGGTTATTTCGCGTACCATTCACGAAAAAATGTAAAAAACGTAATCGGATAACTTCGATTAAATTAAAAGGTTTATAAGTTTATAACGAAAAACGCGCCCCGAAGGGTTTTAAAACCCTTCGGGGCGCGTTTTTTATGACTATTTATGACTATTTATAATTATTGACGGTCACAGGCGGTCTGTCTTACGCTTATTTATGCTTGTTGATAGCCGCGGCCTGTTTTATTACCGTTACGCCCGCCGATTAAGCCGGTTGCCAACCCATTTTTTGTCCGGAAAGAACGTGAATATGCAGGTGCGGCACGGTTTGCCCCGCGTCGTCGCCCTGATTGATAACGAGCCTGTAACCGCCGTCGAGTTCCAGAAGTTCTTTAAGCTCGGGAATCGTTTTCAAAATTCTTCCGAGCATTGCGGAATCCTCCTCCGTCATTTCGGCAAGGTATTTAAAATGCTTTTTCGGAATAACCAGAAAATGATTTTTCGCCTGCGGGTTTATATCCCTTATAACGATAAAATCCTCGTTTTCAAACACTTCGTTCACGGCAATTTCGCCGCTTACGAATTTACAAAACAAACAATCTTCCATATTTTACCTCCCGCTAATTCAATTATTTCTCGATTATTTCGGCCCTCGCACCGTCCTTAAACGGTTCGACGAGCTTTATTTTCAGTTTTTTGCGAACGAAATCCGCGTCTATATAGCACCTGACGTAATTTTCGGTGTAACCGACGAGATACCCGTCCTCGCTCTCTTCGGGAATAAACTCCCTGATTTCCCCGATATTTTTTAAAATAAACGCCTGTTTAAGTTCCCGCTTTAAGGCGAGAATTCTTTCCATTCTTTCCGATTTTACTTCCGCGGAAATTTCTTTAAGTTTCGCCCCCGCAGTTCC
>CALDMH010000084.1 GCA_937915565.1 uncultured Clostridia bacterium
TGCGTTTTCCACGTCAGCGCAAGAGCTTTGGCCGCTCATTCTCTTAACATTTTCGGAGACCATTCCGACGTTATGGCTTGCCGCCAGACCGGATTTGCTATGCTTGCTTCCAACTCCGTTCAGGAAGTTATGGACCTCGCTTTGGTAGCTCACCTTTCCACGCTTAAATCCAAAGTTCCGTTCCTTCACTTCTTCGACGGTTTCAGAACGAGCCACGAAGTTTCCAAAATCGAAGCTATCGATTACGAGGATATGAAAAAGCTCGTTGATATGAAAGACGTCGAGGATTTCAGAAAGAGAGCTTTGAACCCCGACCATCCGATTCAGAAAGGTACGGCGCAAAACAGCGACACCTACTTCCAGAACAGGGAAACCGCAAACAAATATTACGAAGAAGTTCCCGCAATCGTTCAGAAGATGATGAACAAGGTTTCCGCTCTCACCGGCAGAAGCTATCACCTCTTCGATTACGTCGGCGCGCCCGACGCGGAGAACGTTATCGTTATTATGGGCAGCGGAGCGGAAGCTATCGAAGAAACCATCGCGAAAATGAACAAGGAAGGACATAAAGTCGGCGTTCTGAAAGTCAGACTTTACAGACCTTTCTCCGCAAAAGCTTTCGTTAAAGCTCTTCCCAAAACCGTTAAAAACGTCGCCGTTCTCGATAGAACCAAAGAACCCGGCTCGCTCGGCGAACCTCTTTATCTCGACGTCGTCACCGCTCTTTCCGAACTCGGAAAGAAGAAAATCAAGGTTTACGGCGGAAGATACGGTCTCGGCTCGAAGGAATTCAATCCCTCGATGGTTTATGCGGTTTATAAAAACCTCGAATCTGCTAAACCGAAGAACCACTTCACCGTCGGTATTCACGACGATATTACTCATACTTCGCTCGACTTCTCCGAACAGTATAACGCCGCTCCCGCAGGAACTATCAGCTGTAAGTTCTACGGTCTCGGCTCGGACGGTACGGTCGGCGCAAACAAGAACTCCATTAAAATCATCGGCGACCACACCGATATGTACGCTCAGGGTTACTTCTTCTACGATTCCAAAAAATCGGGCGGCATAACGGTTTCGCACCTCCGTTTCGGTAAGACGCCTATTCAGTCTTCTTACCTTATCGACGCGGCAGACTTCATCGCTTGCTCGCAACCCTCTTACGTTACGAGATACGATATGGTTACCGACCTTAAAGAGGGCGGCAAGTTCCTTTTGAACTGCGAATGGGATAACGCAAAAGACCTTGCGGCTAACCTCCCCGCTTCGATGAAACGCCTTCTTGCCAAAAAGCACGCAAAACTTTACGTTATCGACGCTATAAAGATTGCCGCTTCCATCGGCCTCGGCGGAAGAACGAACGCTATTATGCAGGCTGCGTTCTTCAAAATCAATCCCGAAATTATGCCTTACGCCGAAGCGGAAGACTGGATGAAGCAGTACGTTAAGAAATCTTACGGAAAGAAGGGCGACGCAGTCGTTCAGATGAACTACGCCGCAATCGACAAAGCCGCTTCCGAACTTAAAGAAATCGCAGTTCCTGCCGACTGGGCGGACGCTACGACCGGAGCTGCTCCCGCAAAACTTGCGGACGATAAGTATTTCCGTGAAGTTATTCACCCCATCATCGCTCTCGAAGGCGACAAACTTCCCTCCTCCGCGTTCAATGCGGACGGTAGCGTTCCCACCGGAACTACGAAGTTTGAAAAGAGAGGCGTTGCGGTTAAAATCCCCGCTTGGAACGCTGAAAACTGTATTCAGTGTAACCAATGCTCGTTCGTTTGCCCGCACGCTTGTATCCGTCCCGTTCTCGTTAAGGACGGCGAAACCGTTCCCGCAACGTTTGCAACGAAAGCGGCTATCGGCCTTAAAGGTTACTCTTACAGAATGCAGGTAAGCCCGCTTGACTGTATGGGCTGCGGAGTTTGCGCTAATATCTGCCCCACCAAAGAGGACAAGAAAGCTCTTACGATGATTCCGCTTGAAAAAGTGGTTGACGAAGAAACCGTAAACTACGAATTCAGCGAGAAACTTCCCGAAGTAGACACCTCCGTATTCAAGAAGAATACCGTTAAGGGTTCTCAATTCAGCAAACCCCTCTTCGAGTTCTCCGGCGCGTGCGCAGGCTGCGGCGAAACTCCTTATATCAAGGTTATCACCCAGATGTTCGGCGACCGTATGATTATCGCCAACGCAACCGGATGTTCGTCCATTTACGGCGGTTCGTCGCCGACGTGTCCTTACACCAAGAACGCGGAAGGCAAAGGTCCGGCTTGGGCTAACAGCTTGTTTGAAGACAACGCCGAATACGGCTACGGCTTCCACCTTGCTTACTTCCAGAGAAGAGAAAAACTTGCGGACGTTATGAGAGGTATTCTCGACCTCAACCTTCACGGAAGAGTCGGCGAGGCTTGCAAACTCTGGCTTGAAAACAAGAAGA
>CALDMH010000085.1 GCA_937915565.1 uncultured Clostridia bacterium
GAAGAATAGCTCTTATATGCGCGCCGTCCTGGTCTGCGTCGGAAAGAATAATTACTTTATGGTAATTGAGATTATCCATATTGAAATCGTTGCCGATTCCCGTTCCGAGCGCGCTTATTATCGTTCTTATTTCCTCGTTTTTAAGAACTTCTTCGATTCTCTTCTTTTCCGCGTTTAGAGGCTTTCCGCGAAGAGGGAGAATAGCCTGATGCTGCCTGTCTCTGCCCTGTTTCGCGCTTCCGCCTGCGGAATCGCCCTCGACTATGAATACTTCGTTAAACTCCGCTTTCCTGCTCGAACAAGAAGCGAGTTTTCCTATAAGCTTTGCCGAATCCGCGCCGTTTTTTGCTCTCGCAATCTCTTTGGCGTGTCTTGCGGCGTTTCTCGCTTTCGCCGCGCCGACCGCCTTTTTAATCATAGCGTCGAAAATCGGCTTGTTCTTTTTGTTTCTTACGAGAACGTCCAACTCCTCTATCGTCGCCGCTTCGACTGCGGCTTTCGCTTCGGGATTGCCGAGCTTGGTTTTGGTTTGACCTTCAAACTCGACGTTTTTCATTTTAACCGAAATAATAGCGGTCATACCCTCGCGGAAGTCCTCGCCGGTGAACACTACGTCTTTTTCTTTAACGAGATTGTTCGATTTTGCGTAGTCGTTAAGAATTTTCGTGACGCCCGATTTAAAGCCGACTTCGTGAGTTCCGCCTTCCGGCGTGGGAATATTGTTTACGAAGGAAAAAACGCTCTCGGTGTAACTGTCGGTGTGTTGAATGGCAAACTCAATCAAAATTCCGTCTTTTTCCGTTTTTGCGTAAACGGGAAGGTCGTAAAGTTTCGTTTTACCCTCGTTGAGGTAAAGAACGTAATCAACGAGGCCTCCGTCGTATTTAAACGTCTTGCTGTAAAATTTGTCGTCGTCGCGGAGGTCCGTAAGTTTTATGGTTATGCCCTTGTTTAAAAATGCGAGTTCGCGCAAGCGTTTCGCAATCGTTTCAAGGCTGAATTCCACCGTTTCAAACACGTCCTTATCCGGCTTGAAACGAACGAAAGTACCGTGCTTGTCCGTTTTTATTTTCGTGTTTTGAAGCGGGGCTTCCGGCTCGCCCGAAATAGTCTTTTTACGGGTTTTGTCGTAATAACTGTGGAATCTCATTTTGTATATGGTCTTGTTGTAAACTTCAACTTCGAGCCATTCCGAAAGAGCGTTGGTTACCGACGCGCCTACGCCGTGAAGCCCGCCCGAAAAACTATAATTTTCGTTGTTGAACTTACCGCCCGCGTGAAGCTGCGTGAATACGACCTGAACGCCCGAAACGCCGGCTTGCTTATGAATATCCGTGGGAATACCTCTTCCGTTATCCTCTACGGAAACGCTTCCGTCCTTATACAAAATTACCTCGACCTTATCCGCAAATCCGTTCGCGGCTTCGTCGATAGCGTTGTCTACGATTTCCCATAAAATATGATGAAGACCTTTCGGGCCGGTCGAGCCGATATACATACCGGGTCTGACTCTCACGGCTTCGAGGCCTTCAAGAATTTTTATGTCCTGAGAATTATAATCGTGCGCCATTCTTTCCTCCGATTGGGCATACCGGAACAAGAATTTCGCGTAACGACCTTCTTATCGGCATAATACCCTTTTTACAAATTACTCCTATTTTAACATATAAAAAATTTTTTTTCAAGTTATATAATAAGGTTAAACAAAAAAAGCTCCGAAAAAAATCGGAGCTTTGTTTTTATCTAATCGTCACTTTTATTCCGTCGGGAGCTTCAACGTTCGTTACGGTTTTTCCGTTTTTGTTTTCGGCAACTATTTTAACTTTGCCCTTGAACGTCGGATAAACCGCTTCTATTTTTTCAAGCCCGCACAAGTTCGGAGATACGAGCAATTCCTCTCCTCCCGCGCCGACTTCGCGAACGCCTGCAACGCATCTCATAAGAAAAGGAATTACGCCGCTCGACCAACCGTGGCAAAAACTATGTCTCAAACCTTTGTAACAAAACGCGCCGTAATCGGCGTGAACGTCCTTTTTCCCAAGCGTCGGAAGTTCGTCGATTTTCCCCGCGTTTTCCGCCCAGGAAATATCGAAATCCTCCCAGAACGTGGTCGCTCCGAGTTCAAGCATCTTGCCGTAATATTCCTTCATCATTTTCATCGCTTCCGCGCCGTGTCCTCTTTCGGTAACGGACGAAAGGATATAATAAGACATAAAAGTAGAAAGCCCTTTCGCGCCGTTTTCGAGGATAAGTTTAACGTCCTTTTCGTCGCCCGTTCTCGCGACTAATCTGATTGCGGAAATTTGCTTCATTTCCCTTACGCTATAAGTGATTTTGGAAAGTTTTACGAGAGATGAAATTACGATTTTATCGTCCTCTCCGAGTTCCTTCAAAAGTTCCTTCGCACAGGTTAAGCACCACACCGTAAGCGCGTGTACGCCGGCCTCTTCATCGGCCGCTTTAACCGTTTCCGTTTCGCTTTGCGGGTGCGACGGCCAGTCGATAAAATTATATCCGAACGCCGGTTCTCCGCTGTCGCTTATATGCTCGTCGATTTGTTTAAGAAGCGGAACGAGATAATCTCTCATAGATTCGAGAAACGCTTTATCGCCCGTCCTGAAATAGTAATCGCGAAGGTTTATAATCCACCAGAGCGAATACGTAGGTATGCTGTTTATCCACCCCGGAAGCTTAACTTGGTCTTTGACGAATTTAATAGAATTACGGATAAACGTCGTACCCGAAAAAAGAGAGTTCGCAGCCATTTGCTCGGGGTGAATATCGCCTATCCATACGAGTCTATCCCTCTTCACTCCGTCCCAAATCATATCGTTATGAATACAAAGGCGAAGCGTGTAAGCAGCCACGTCGAAAATCCTGTTGACAAGTTCGTCGTTACATTTAAACGAACCGTCGAAAGGTTTGTCGTAAGCGTCGCTTTGGCAAACTATGCTTTTTACGGATAAAACCGTGTCTTCGAGAACGTCTATTCTCGCAAAACGGAATCCGCTGTTCATAAGCAGCTGGTCGCTGAATCTCGGTATGAAAAACGTCCAATCTCTCGTGGAATGGTCGTTTGTGGCGTTATGGTCGCCTATATCGTGACAAACTTCCGAAACGGACTCTCCGAGGCGTATTCTCACCTTTCCCGAGCCTTCCGACCAAAAATTTAAAAATCTGAGGCTGCCGGAAAGTTCTTTGCCGTAATCGAGAATGATATGCGAACCTTTTTCAAAAACGGTAAGTTCGGTTTCGTTAAGCCCGATTTGCACCGGTTTGGTTTCGAGAAGCCTGTGAGAATCCGCAATTCCCTTTTCTTCTACTATCCTTATCGGAAAAATGCAATCCATATTGTTTCCTTTATTTATTTTTTTCGATTTCGCTCAATAAAATTTGTTCTGCGTAAGAAACGGCTTTTTTAACGCTTCCCTTCTCGAAAGGAACGGAAAGGTTTGCATATTTAAGAGTTTCTATATAACCGCGACTTCCGCCCGTCTTGCAAAGGTTAAGATAATCGTTCCACGCAGTTTCCTTATTCTCGTTCATCTTTTTCTTAAACTCCATTGCTCCCATCGTCGTAAGCGTGTAGTTTATATAGTAGAACGGATAAAGGAAAATGTGTATCTTATGATACCACCAGCCGCCTCTTGCGAAGAATTCTATATCGCCGTATTTTCTCCACGGCATATATTTCTCTTCGAGTTTCTTCCATTCGGCGGTTCTCTCCTTCGGTGTAAGTTCAGGCTTTGCGTAAACGATATGCTGATATTCGTCCACGGCAACGCCGAACGGAACGAACGTCAAAGCCTCCTGCAAGTGAGCAAATCTGAACTTATCCGCTTTATCGCCGAAGAACGATTCCGCATAAGGATATGCGAACTGCTCCATACTCATCGAATGAATTTCGGCTATATCCGTAGGCTCGGAATAGTAAGCCGAAATAGGCTGATTCCTCATAGCCGTATAACCGGCGAAGGCGTGTCCCATTTCGTGAGTAAGAACGTCAACGTCAGCCGTGGTCTGGTTGAAACAGGAGAATACGAACGGAGCTTTATACGAATTCAAAGAGGTCATATACCCCGTTGACGCCTTGTGCGGCCTGTTTTTCACGTCGAGAAGTTCGTGGTCTAACATAAAATCGATAAACTCGCCGGTTTCCTTGCTCATATCGTGATACATTTCACGGGCTTTTTCAATAAGAAAATCGTCGTCGCCGATGGGCTTTGCGTTTCCGTCGCTGAAAATAAACTTTTCGTCGTAAGCCATAAGTTCGTCCACACCGATACGTTTTCTTTGCGCTTCATAAAGTTTTTCGCAGAACGGAACGAGTTCTTCCTTTACCTGCTCGCGGAAGGAAGCGACGTCTTTTTCGTTATAGTCGGTTCTCCCCTGCTTTATATATCCGAGCGGAATATAGTTCTCGAATCCGAGGTTTCTTGCCTGCTCGTTTCTCACGGAAATAAGCTCGTCCCATATTTCCTCGAAACGCTTTTCGTGAGAAGCGTAAAACTCGGAATAAGCCTTGCAGGCGTCGTGACGAACGTTTCTGTCGGGATTTTCAAAATATCCCATTATTCCGTACAAATTCAGATGTTTACCGTCGAAAACGATGTCTGCCGAAGCGATTATTTTCTCGTATTCGCTACGAAGCTTGGCCTCGCGTTGCAAAAGCGGAATATTCTTTTCGCAATACGATTTTCTTTGAAGTTCGATGCTCGAAAACATAGAATTTCCGAACTCTTTTACGAAATCGTTTTTAAACGCGCAATCGTAAAGCGTGTTGGCAAACGTCATATACGCGCTCATATATTCGGGTATCTGTTCGTCCAGATACTCGTTTTCTTTATCGTAAAACTCGTCGCTCGTATCGATTGTATGCCTTACGCTCGCAACCGTTACCATATCGAAAGACTCGTTCTCTTTTTTATCGAATTCGAGATACGCTTTTTTCGCTTCGTCATAACTCTTTGCGTTTTTTATTTTATCGGCGTATTCGAGAGCGTCCTTTTTCATTTTTTCAAAATCGGGACGGACGTATTCTATCGTTCCGAACTTAAAATTTTTATCCATTTTATTACCTCAAAGCGGAGCGATTTTCATCGCTCCGCGCCGTTTTTAAAATTTAAGAAGATTAAGATACTTCGATTTATCGATTGCCGAAAGGAACAAATACAATCTCGGACCTTTGTCGCAACCGAACAATACGTTGTAGAACACGGCAAAGAACTTTTGCTGTCTTGCCATATTCTCTTTTTTAGTGAGCGAGGCGTCGTTGATTATCCCGTAAAGATACTGCTGAATTTCCTGCTCCTTAACGCCGTCGTGCTGTTCGATATAATCGGCAAGCTGTTTAACCGCCGCTTTCTCCTCGTCCGAAAGAGTCGCGTAATATTCGTCGTTTCTCTTGTCGAGAAGCTTGTACATTTTCGACGGTTGATGCTTCGTTATCCAGTTTTTAACTCTTATAAGCCTTTCCTCGTCGCGTTTATCGAATTCCACGCCGATTTTAGCGAGAATTTCCTTAACCGCCTGCGGATTAAAATCTACGATAGGCGCAACCGAAGCGAGAACGCCGAACGGAACTTTTGCCTTTACGTTCACGCCGTTTATCATACAAAGGTCGTAAACCGCCGTGTTGTACTCGTCC
>CALDMH010000086.1 GCA_937915565.1 uncultured Clostridia bacterium
TAACAAGCTCGATAAGCTCGACGAAGTTTTGAAGGAAGTTCCCAACGTGAGAAAGGATTGCGGTTATCCGCCGCTCGTAACTCCGTCCAGCCAAATCGTCGGAACGCAGGCCGTTTTAAACGTTCTTTCCGGCGAGAGATATAAGATGGTTACGAAAGAATTTAAAGGTCTTTTGAAAGGCGAATACGGTAAACTTCCCGCCGAGCCGGATAAGGACGTGGTTAAAAAAGTCGTTAAGGACGAGAAGATTATCACTTGCCGTCCCGCAGACCTTATTAAACCCGAGTATGAAAAATACAAACAGGAAGTTGCCGAATATTCCGATAAACCGGAAGACGTTCTTTCTTACGCTCTTTTCAACGAGGTTGCAACGAACTTCTTCAAATGGAGACTTGCAAAGGAGCAGGGCGTAGATAAGGATATGGCAAAAAACAATAACGGGGTTTATCCCGTATGAGGATATTGATAACTAACGACGACGGTATCGAAAGCGAGGGCATAAAAGCCCTCGCTCGGGTACTCGTTAAAAAAGGTCATAAAGTCGTTATGGTTGCGCCGGACGGAAATCGTTCGGCATTTTCTCATTCTTTGAGTATATATAAAAAATTGATTTTCACGCCCTTGGAAAACGAGGAAGACTACGAGAAATTTTCGCTCAGCGGAACTCCGGCGGACTGCGTTAAATTCGCCTGCCATTATTTTGCCGACGAACCATTCGATATGGTTTGCTCCGGCATAAACGTCGGCAACAACCTCGGCAGCGACACCTGTTATTCGGGAACGGTTTCGGCAGGGCTCGAAGCGAATTTCTTTTCGATAAAATCAATTGCGTTTTCAAACGTCAAACACACGGACTGCAACTTTGCTTTAAACGAGAAAATGATTGAAAAATACTTTGATTTGCTCGTTAAAGCCGCTTCGCCGGAATACGTTTTGAACGTGAATATGCCGAACGAAGAAGAAAAGGGTATAAAGTCGGCTCGGCTCGGCTTGCAGCGTTATTCCGACGAGTATCAAAAACTTGACGACGGAACTTATATGCTCACGGGTTATCCCGTGTCATCGGATACCGACGTGGACAGCGACGTGGCTCTTTCACGCGAAGGGTTTATTACGGTTACGCCGATTATTTACGACAGGACGGCTTATAAAGCGTTACAAAAAATAAAGGAAATCATAGTTTAATGACGACCGTTGTCATCGGCGGAGGGCCTGCGGGGCTTATTTCCGCTTATTTCCGCGCGCTTCGCGGCGAAAACGTAATTCTCATCGAGAAGAACGAGAAGCTCGGGAAAAAACTTTACATCACGGGCAAGGGTAGGTGTAACGTTACGAACGATTGCGACGTCGACGAATTTTTGTCGAACGTCGTAACGAACGCCAAGTTTTTAAACGGCGCGATAAGGCGTTTCCCGCCCGAAAAGTTTATGGAATTTCTTTCGGGGAAAATAAAGCTCAAAACCGAAAGAGGCAACAGAGTTTTTCCGCTTTCGGACAAGGCGAGCGACGTTACGAAATGCCTGCAAAGTTATGCCGAAGAAGTCGGCGTTGATATTAAATTAAACGAAAACGTTCTATCCGTAAACGCCGAAAACGGCAAAATCGTTTCCGTTAAGACGGATAAGGGATTTTATCCTTGCGACAACGTGATAATTTGTTCGGGAGGAATAAGTTATCCGTCCACGGGTTCTACGGGCGACGGGTATGCGTTTGCAAAGGCGTTGGGGCATACTATCGTTCCACCCGTTTCCGCTCTTTCGGGCATAAACCTTAAAGGCGATTTTTACAAAAGTTTACAAGGTTTATCTTTAAAAAACGTCGGCGTAAGCGTTTATAGAGGCGGGAAAAGACTTTATTCCGATTTCGGGGAAATGCTTTTCACGCATTTCGGCGTTTCCGGTCCTACGATTATCTCGGCTTCGAGCTATATAAACAGAACGAATTTAAACGAGATTTATATCTCGCTCGATTTAAAGCCCGCGCTCACCGAGCAGCAACTCGACGCGAGGATTTTAAGAGATTTTGAAAAATATAAAAACAAAGCCGTAAAAAATTCACTCGACGATTTGTTGCCGAAAGCTTTAATTCCTGTTATAATCAAAGAAGCGGGAATAAACGGCGACGTTAAAAACAGCGAGTTTAAATCGGAAAACAGAAAAAAACTCGTCGCGACGATAAAGGATATGAGAACGTATCCTTATTCGCTCAGGGATATTAACGAGGCTATAATAACGTCCGGCGGAGTATCGGTTAAGGAAATCGATTCCAAAACGATGGAAAGCAAGCTCGTAAAAGGCTTGTTTTTCGCGGGTGAAGTAATCGACGTCGACGCTCTCACCGGAGGTTTTAACATAACGATTGCGGCTTGCACGGCTTATTCCGCCGGCAACGCATAAAAAACGCTCGTAAAAATGTAAAAACGACGTCGAAAGCGTCGATAACGCCGTAAAAAGCAAAAAAAGGAGATAAATATGCTTAATATTGCACTTGACGGGCCTGCGGGAAGCGGGAAGAGTACCGTTGCGAAAATAATTGCACAAAAACTTAATATTTTATATCTCGATACGGGCGCAATGTACAGAGCCTGCGCTTTAAAATGCTATTTATCGGGCGTTGACGTGAAAGACGAAAAAGCCGTTGAGGAAATAATGAAAAACGTCGACGTTCGCGTCGAATATAAAAACGGCGCGCAGATCACGCTCCTCGACGGAAAAGACGTTTCGACGGATATAAGAAAACCCGAAGTTTCGATGCTTGCTTCCGCCGTTTCGGCGCACGCAGTCGTTCGCGAAAAGATGGTCGAACTCCAAAGAGCGGTTGCAAAAAGTATGGATTGCGTTCTGGACGGCAGGGATATAGGCTCTGTGGTTTTGCCGAACGCGAAGTTTAAATATTTCATAACCGCCGACAGCAAGGTGCGCGCGGAAAGGCGTTACAAAGAACTTATCGAGCGCGGAACTCCCGTAGATTTTGAAAAACTTCACGAGGAGATTATTCAAAGGGATTACAACGATTCCCATAGAAAGAACTCTCCGCTTGTTCAGGCTACCGACGCAAAACTTATCGACACTTCATCGCTTTCCGTAGACGAAGTCGTAGAAACGATTCTTAACGACGTAGAGAAATAATTATGTTTAAATTACTTATATGGTTGATATTACCGTTTTATAAATTGCTATATATGCCGAGGATAATCGGCAAAAAAAACTTGCCGAAAAAAGGACCGTACGTTTTGGTGTGCAACCATTTCGCCAAAATAGACGTCTTCGTCATAGTCGATTTCAAGTGGAAGAAAATCAACTTTATGGCAAAAAAGGAATGGTTTAACACTAAATTCAAGGATAAGTTTTTCAGATGGATGGGCGCGATTCCGGTCGACAGAGAAAAGGCCGATTTTACTTCGATAAAAGCGTGTCTTAAAGTTTTGAAGGACGATAAGCCGCTGGTCGTTTTCCCGGAAGGAACGCGTAACAAGATAAACACCGAACTTCAACCCATTCACGGCGGCGCAAATTTGATTGCGTTTAAAGCCGGCGTGCCGATTGTTCCCGTCGGAATGAATAAAAAGTTTAAAGTTTTCGGAAAAAATTACGTTTATATCGGGAAACCTTACGTTTTGGACGAATATAAAAACGAGAAGTTCACCGCGGAACTCGGCGAAAAACTTAACGAAACGATGCGCGAAAAAATGGAAGAGTGCATTAAAGAAGCTCAAAAAGCCGCGGATAAAGGTATAAGAAAGTGAAAGTAATTCTCGCAAAACACAGCGGATTTTGTATGGGCGTGAGAAGGGCGGTGGACGAAGCGAAAAAGACCTTCGGCGAGGGTGTTTATATCCTCGGCGAGATAATCCACAACGAAACTGTCACCGACGAGATAAAAAAACTCGGCACGAAAATTGTCGACAGTTTAGACGAAATCGACGGCGGAACGGTGATTATCCGCTCGCACGGCGTCGGAAAAGGCGTTTACGAGGAATTCGAAAAAAAAGGCGTTAAAGTTATCGATTGCACCTGTCCGTACGTTTTAAAAATCCACGATATTGTCAAAAAGTATCACGCAATGGGTTATAAAATCGTGATTACGGGCGAAAAAACTCATCCGGAAGTTGAAGGAATCAACGGTTGGTGCGAAAACTCCGCAGTCGTTATCGACGAAGATTACGAAAGCGTTGAGCTTGATAGCGAGGATAAGGTGTGTCTCGTTTCGCAAACGACCTATTCCGAAGCGCAATTTAAAAAAATTTTAGAATTTTTTAGCAAAAAATCGTTAAAAACGCTTGAAGTTTTTAAAACAATTTGTTATACTACAAGAGAGCGTCAAGAAGAGGCAGAAATATTGTCGAA
>CALDMH010000087.1 GCA_937915565.1 uncultured Clostridia bacterium
ACTCAGAATCTATGCGGGCTGCGAAGAGCTTCCCAAGGTTTTAGGCGGACTCGGAATCGCAATAATCTCCACTCCCAAGGGCGTAATGACGGACAAGGAAGCAAGAAAGACCAATCACGGCGGCGAAGTTCTTGCTTACGTTTGGTAAGGAGGTCGAATAGATGTCAAGAATAGGTAGAGAGCCGGTCGAGATGCCGGCAGGAGTAACTTTAACGGCAGATAACGGCTTGCTTACTGTAAAAGGACCTCTCGGAACGCTTACTCAGGATTATGACGTAGAGCACATCTCTTTCAAAGTTGAAGGAAACGTCGCTCACGTTTTAAGAGACAGCGACGAGGCGGCGATTAAAGCAAAACACGGCTTATACAGAGCGCTTCTTCACAATATGGTAGTCGGCGTTACGAAGGGTTACGAAAGAAACCTCGTCGTAAACGGCGTAGGTTGGAAAGTTGCGCAAACCGGAAAAGACGTAACGCTTTCGGTCGGATTCAGCCACAATATAGTTGTAAACGCAGTTGACGGAATCACTCTTACGGCGGTTTCTCCCACGGAGATAAGCGTAAAGGGAATCGATAAGGTATTAGTCGGTCAGATAGCCGCGAATATCAGAGCAATCAGAAAGCCCGAACCTTACCACGGCTACGGTATCGCTTACAAGGATGAAGTGATTGAGCGTAAGGAAGGCAAGACTGCCGGTAAATAAGGAGTAAACTGATATGATATCGAAAATTGATAAAAATACCGATAGAAAGAGAAGACACTGCAGAGTCAGAGCTAAAATCTCCGGAACGGCGGCTTGCCCCAGACTTTGCGTTTATAGAAGTCTTAACAACATTTATGCACAGATTATCGACGACGTGAAGGGTAACACCCTCGTTGCTTGTTCCACCAAGGAGAAAGCCGTAGCGGCTCTTCTCGGCGACAAGAACAAGTCCGAGCAGGCAAAAGTAGTCGGAATCGAACTCGCTAAAAAGGCTTTGGCAAAAGGTATCGAAGAAGTCGTATTCGACAGAGGCGGATACCTTTACATCGGCAGAGTTAAGAGTTTAGCGGACGGCGCCAGAGAAGGCGGCTTGAAATTCTAAGAGGAGGAAGCGAAAAAATGGCAAAAGATAATAACAGACCTCAAAGAAAGCAAGAACGCGACGACGGTCTTTGCAAAAAACTTATAGCCGTCAACCGTATTACAAAAGTCGTTAAGGGCGGACGCAAAATGCGTTTCGCAGCTCTCGTAGTAGTTGGCGACGAAAACGGTAAGGTAGGCTGCGGAAGCGGAAAGGCGAACGAAGTTCCCGAAGCAATCGAAAAGGCTACCGCTCAGGCTAAAAAAGCTATGCGTAAGGTTTCCCTCGTAGAAACCACGATTCCTCACACCGTAATCGGAAAATTCGGCAGGGGCTCGGTTCTTATGATGCCCGCCGAAGAAGGTACCGGAGTAATCGCCGGCGGCCCCGTACGTTCGGTAATGGAAGCCGTAGGCATAAAGAACATCAGAACTAAATCTCACGGAACGAGCAACCCCGTAAATATGGTTAAAGCCGTTATAGCAGGACTTAACGAACTTAAAACCGTTGAAGAAGTTGCTGCGCTTCGCGGAAAGTCCGCCGAAGAGATTTTAGGATAAGGAGGTACTTTTAAATGGAAAAACAAGTTAAAGTAACCCTTATAAAAAGCACGATTGCTTGCCTTCCCAAACAGAAAGCCGTAATCGCCGCTTTGGGACTCAGAAAAATAAACCATTCTAAAATTTTTACCGATAACGCTGCGCTTCAAGGTCAGTTGGCTCTCGTTTCGCATATGGTAAAAGTTGAGAACGTATAAGGAAGGTGCACAATGAGAATTGGTCAATTATCGCCTGCAGAAGGCGCAAGAACTTCCAAAAAGAGATTAGGTCGCGGTATCGGCTCTGGGCTCGGCAAAACGAGTGGTAAAGGCCATAAAGGTCAGTGGGCAAGAAGCGGCGGCGGAGTGAGACCGGGATTCGAAGGCGGACAGATGCCTTTAACCCGTCGTGTTCCGAAGCGCGGCTTCAACAATCATTTCAAGGTTGTTTATACCGTTGTAAACGTCGACAAACTTTCCGCATTTGAAGCCGGCGCAGTTGTAGATTACGACGCGCTCGTTGCAAACGGACTCGTTAAAGTCGTTAAGAACGCCGCCGGACTTAAAGTTCTCGGCAACGGCAAACTTGACGTCGCTTTGACGGTCAAAGCGTCTAAATTCTCGGAAGCTGCCAAGAAGGCTATCGAGGCTGCGGGCGGAACGGTTGAAGAAGTTTAATCTTCTTTTAAGCGGAGGTAGAAAATGTTTGAAACGATTAAAAACGCATTCAAAGTCAAAGAAATAAGAATTAAAATACTCTGGACTTTGCTTTTCTTACTTCTTTACAGAGTTGGAAGCTACATTCCCGTCCCGGGTGTCGGAGATAAGTTATATAGTGCTGAAACCGACTTTTCTTATTTAAAGATAATGAATATGATGACAGGTGGTTCGCTTGCAAACGGAACGTTGTTTGCAATGGGTATCGGACCGTACATTAACTCATCAATCATTATGCAACTTCTGGCAGTGGCAATTCCGCCTCTTGAAAGATTATCCAAACAAGGCGAAGAAGGAAGAAGAAAAATTTCCTCTTACACGAGATATTTAACTATTCTTCTCGCAATCATCCAGTCCGTCGGCATCATTATAAGTTACGGTTCGGCCCAGGGAACGGGCGCTGAATTAAGCGCGATTCTTGCGGGTGCGGACAGCAACACCAACGGATTTACCGACGCTCTCAGTTACGTTATTATAGTATTGTTCTACACGGCAGGTTCGTGCATTACTATGTGGATAGGCGAGAGAATTACCGAACACGGAATTTCCAACGGTATTTCGCTCCTCATCTACGCAGGTATCATTGCGTCGTTCGCAACGTTCGTTATCAACGAAGTATCCATTATCTTCTCTGCTAGCGGACTTAACAAAACCGAACTTTGGAAATTTATCGGTTACTTAATCATCATAATCGTTCTTTTCGGCGCAATCGTATGGATAGAGCTTGCCGAAAGAAAGATTAAGGTTCAATATGCCAAACAGGTTAAGGGAAGAAAAATGTACGGCGGTCAGTCCACCGAAATCCCGATTAAAGTAAACGCAAACGGCGTTATGCCGCTTATCTTTGCTTTCTCGATTCTTTCTTTCCCCGAACTTTTGGGAACTCTCTTCGGATGGGAAGGCTTCCTTGAATTTTGGAGTAAATACCTCGGCGCGTCGTCGACGCTTCCGTTCTATTCAATCCTTCTTTGCTTGCTCATACTGTTCTTTGCGTTCTTCTATTCGCAAATTCAGTTCCAGCCGGAAGATATTTCTAAAACCATTCAGCAAAACGGCGGATTTATTCCCGGAATAAGGCCCGGTAAGCCCACTGCGGATTATCTTAAAAAGACTTCCGACAGACTTACCCTTTTCGGAGCGATATTCCTTGCTCTCCTTGCTCTTATTCCCTCACTCGTTCTCAACGCGATTTTGCCTGCGGCAAGCACGTCGGGTTCGTTCAGCGCAACAGGTATGCTCATCGTAGTTTCCGTTGCTCTCGAATTCAACACTGCTCTCGAATCGCAGATTATGGCGAAGAAATATAAAGGATTCCTTAAATAAGATGAAGGTAATCTTGTTAGGCGCGCCCGGCGCGGGAAAAGGTACGCAGGCCGTTAGACTTGCGGAGAGATATAAAATTCCTCACATTTCCACGGGCGACATTTTCAGAAGCAATATTAAAGAAAAGACTCCAATCGGGATTGTGGCTAAATCCTATATCGATAAAGGACAGCTCGTTCCCGATGAAGTCACGATACAGATAGTCAGGGAAAGGCTCGAAAAGGACGACTGCAAAAACGGTTATCTTCTCGACGGATTCCCGAGAACGGTTTCCCAAGCCGAAGCGCTTGACGAATTTTCGACCGTGGACGTCGTCGTAAATATCGACGTACCTCTTCATAAACTTATGAGGAGGATTACGGGAAGAAGAGTTTGCGGCAAGTGCGGCGAAAGTTATCATATCGATTATCTCGGCGGCAAGACGGCGTGCGAAAAGTGCGACGGAGAACTTATCCAGAGAGCGGACGATAACGAAGAAACCGTCGGAAAAAGACTTGAAGTATATGAAAAACAAACTGCGCCGCTGATTGAGCACTACGAGAAAAAAGGAAAACTTTTCAACGTAGACGGCGACGGCGATATAAACGCGGTATTTAATGCAATCACCGAAAGGTTAGGCTGACAAATGATATATATAAAGAGCGATAAAGAAATTGAGTTAATGAGAAAACCGTGCGCGATAGTGCGCGACGTGTTATGTCTTTGCGAGGAGAAAATCCGCGCGGGAATGACGACGAAGGAACTCGATAAAATCGTTTACGATTATATAACGTCTTGCGGCGCAAAGCCGTCGTTCCTCGGATACGGCGGATTCCCCGCGGCGTCGTGCATATCGATAGACGAGCAGGTCGTTCACGGATTCCCGTCCGATAGGATAATCGAGGAAAACCAAATCGTCAGCGTAGACGTGGGCGCGTATTTCAACGGCTTCCACGGCGACGCGGCGAGAAGCTTATACGTCGGGCATATCAGCCCCGAAAAGAAAATGCTTATCGACGTGACGAGAGAATGTTTCTTTGAAGGAATTAAAGGTATATGTATCGGAAGCGCGCTCGGAGATATAGGCGCGCAGGTTCAGGAACACGCCGAAAAAAACGGATTTTCGGTCGTAAGAGATATGGTGGGGCACGGAGTCGGAAGAAATCTTCACGAAGACCCGTCCGTACCGAATTACGGCAAGAGAGGCGTGGGCGTAAGGCTTAAACGAAATATGACGATAGCTATCGAGCCTATGATAAATATGGGCGGATACGAAGTCGACATAGACGGTTGGAAATGCGTAACGAGCGACGGAAAACCGTCCGCGCATTACGAAAACACCGTGCTTATCGGTGACAACGGAGTAGAAATACTGACGTTATAATAAGCAGTAAAACCGAAACGAAGCGTTGCTAAAATCTGATGGTAAAAAGTGTAAACTTTTTAACTTTAAAGGAAGACGCTGAAAGCGACGCTTGAAAGGGCGAAAAGCCCAAAAATAAAATTGGAGGAAC
Organism: uncultured Clostridia bacterium; assembly: GCA_937915565.1. Lineage (GTDB taxonomy): Bacteria > Bacillota > Clostridia > Christensenellales > Borkfalkiaceae > UBA10281. The sequence continues at coordinate 5,137 of CALDMH010000087.1, forward strand.
AAACTGTGTCGAAGGACGACGTTATAGAGGCGGAAGGCGTTATCGAAGAAGCGTTACCGAACGCGACGTTTAAAGTTAAATTATCAAACGGATACGTGATAACAGCCTATATCTCCGGAAAACTGCGTATGAATTATATCAAAATCATACCCGGTGATTCGGTTAAGATTGAAATGAGCCCTTATGATTTGACGAAAGGTCGAATAGTCTGGCGTAGCAAAAACTGACAATTTTGTTAATTTAAACTTAAAATCGGAGGATTTAGAAAATGAAAGTAAGACCATCAGTGAAACCTATGTGCGATAAGTGCAGAGTCATTAAGAGAGAAGGAAAGGTTATGGTTATTTGCTCCAAGAACAAGAGCCATAAACAGAGACAGGGTTAATTACTTTTCAATTCTCGGGAAACCGAAACACAAAAAACAAATTTTTAATAAATTCGGAGGATATACAAAATGGCTCGTATTGCCGGCGTAGATTTACCAAGAGAAAAGCGCGTAGAAATCGGTATCACCTATATATACGGTATCGGCAGACCTACGGCAAAAAAGATTATTGAAGCAACCGGCGTCAATCCGGACACGAGGGTTAAAGACCTTACGGAAGACGACGTTGCAAAATTGAGAGAATACATCGAGCATCACCTTAAAGTTGAAGGTGAACTCAAAAGCGAAGTGTCGCTTTCCATCAAAAGACTTATGGAAATCGGCTGCTATCGCGGCGTAAGACACAGAAAAGGCTTGCCTGTAAGAGGTCAAAGCTCGAAGAGAAATGCGAGAACGAGAAAAGGTCCTCGTCGTACGGTCGCAAAGAAGAAGACCGCAAGCAAGTAATAAAAGGAGGTAAACAGAAATGGCTGTAAAAAAAGTCGTTAAAAAACGTAAAGAATTAAAAAACGTAGACAAAGGTCAGGTTCACATCAAATCCTCCTTTAACAACACTCTCGTTACCGTTACCGATATGAACGGAAACGACATAGCTCATTGTAGCGCGGGCGCACTCGGCTTCAAAGGTTCGAGAAAGAGCACTCCGTTTGCTGCGCAGCAAGCTGCCGAAACCGCAGCTAAGGCGGCAATGGAACACGGACTTCGTTCTGTCGAAGTTTACGTTAAAGGCCCCGGACAAGGCAGAGAGTCTGCAATCAGAGCGCTCGGAAACGTAGGTTTGGAAGTTACTCTTATTCAGGACGTATCCCCCATTCCTCACAACGGATGCCGTCCGCCGAAACGTCGTAGAGTTTAATTGGGAGGTAAATAAGCGATGGCTAAATATACAGACGCAAAGTGCCGCTTGTGCAGACGCGAAGGCGGTAAGTTATTCTTAAAGGGCGACAAATGCTACAAGACTTCTTGTCCTTTTGAAAGAAGACCGGTAGCTCCCGGACAGCACGGAGCAGACAGAAAGAAGGTTTCGGAATACGGACTTCAACTTCGTGAAAAACAGAAAGCAAAGAGAATCTACGGCGTACTTGAATCTCAATTCAGAGATTACTATGAAAAAGCCGATAGAATGAAGGGTATCACGGGTGAAAATATGCTTTCTCTTTTGGAGAGAAGGCTCGACAACGTGGTTTACAGAATGGGTATTGCGGTTTCGAGAAGTCAGGCGCGTCAGCTTGTAACTCACGCACACTTCAACGTTAACGGCAGACCCGTTGACATAGCTTCCTTCCAAGTTAAGGTTGGCGACGTTATTTCCGTAAAAGAAGGAAAGAAATCTTCGCCTTACTTCGAGGCGTTAAAAGGCGCGGGAAAGAGCGCGAAAATGCCTAAATGGCTTGATTTTGACGCAGAGAAGTTAGAAGGAAAAATTCTTGCACTTCCGACGAGAGAGGATATTGATTCGCAGATTACCGAACAGATGATTGTCGAGTTGTATTCTAAGTAATATATACCATAACAAATAATCAGGAGGTATATTTTTCTATGATGGAAATAGAAACGCCCAAGATAGTGAC
>CALDMH010000088.1 GCA_937915565.1 uncultured Clostridia bacterium
AGCGTGACGCCGGTTTTGTAAAAAGCTATCTCTCTCACGTCCTCGCTTTTACATCTTGTTTCGCCGTTAATTGTGGCGATAATCGACTTATAGAGGGCTTTTTCGTCCATCGAATACGCATTGAAGTCTATCCAGTTACTCTTTTTTTCCGCTAAAAAATCGTTGCTTGAAATCTTGAAAGTCGGCACGAAAGTGGAAAAAGGCGTGCCTCTGCCCGTGGTGAAAAGAACGATTTGCGCGCCGCTTGCGGCAAGAGCCGTTGCCGCTATAAGGTCGTTCCCAGGGGCGTTAAGAACGGATACGCCCTGTTTTTTAATTTGCTCGCCGTAAGAAAGCACGTCTACGATTTTCGTAGAACCCGCTTTTTCCACGCAACCGAGCGATTTCTCTTCCAATGTGGTTATGCCGCCTTTTTTATTGCCAGGGCTCGGATTTTCGTAAACGGGAAAGCCGTTATCAGTGTAAAACTTTTTGAAATCAACAATCATTTCACGGTATTTTTCGTACACCTCGCGGTTTTCGCATTTGTTCATCAAAAGCCGCTCCGCGCCGAACATTTCCGGCACTTCCGTGAGTATCGCCGAGCCGCCCTCTTCCACGATTTTATCGGTAATTTTCCCGACGAGCGGATTTGCGGTAAGCCCCGAAAAACCGTCGCTTCCGCCGCATTTAAGCCCTATGCAAAGTTCGCTTACGGGCACGTCCTCGCGTTGCAGTTTGCCCGCCTTTTCGCAAAAATCTTTCAGTATTTCAAGCCCGTATTCTATCTCGTCGTCCACGTCCTGACAATTAAAATAGGCTATATTATCTCTGCCAAACGGCTTCAAGTATTCCTTTATTCCGTCAAGCCCGTTGTTCTCGCAGCCTAAGCCTACGAACAGGACGAAACTCGCGTTAGGGTTAAGCGCAACGCCGCATAAAAGCTTCTTTATTTTCTCGTTATCCTCGCCGAGATGCGAGCAGCCGAACTGGTGATTAAGAGCGAAAAGTCCGTCTATAACACCTTTAACGTAAGGTTTTGCAAGATTTTCAAGCCGACGGCAAACGTCGTTTACACACCCCACGGTGGGGATAACGTATATCTCGTTTCTTATTCCCGCCCTGCCGTTTTTGCGTTTGAAACCTTTGAAAGTCGCGCCCGTTTCGATTACCGTTTCGGGATAATTCGGGTTATATTCATACTCCACGCTCTCGTCCAGATGAGATTTTACGTTGTGCGTATGCACCCACTCGCCTTGTTTTATATCTTGCGTAGCTCTTCCGATAATTTCGCCGTATTTTATTATATATTCGCCGGCTTTAATATCCCTTAAAGCAAATTTATGCCCTGCGGGAATTTTATCCGTGGCAACGAGCCTTACGCCTACGTTATCCTTTTCGTTTATTACGACAAATTCTTTCATAAAATATCCGTTTCGCCGTTTCTTAATTTTTTAACTATCGTTTTCACCGCCAAGGCAAAACCCTCGTATTTAGTCAAATCTTCGCCCCAAACAGCCTCGTTTCGCATAAATTCAATCACGCAACCGCCTTTCGCAAAGTATTCGAGGTAACTTTCGTCATCCTTCATTTCGACGGTGCGCGTCGGCAATTTCGCGTAATATTTTCCGTCTTCGCCTTTCGTCGTAATTTTATACAAAGCCATTAAACAAGCAAAACCTTTGGTGAGATTCTCGGGGAGCTTGCCGTGTTTTTCATAATAATCCTTGAACGACGGCAAATCTCTCGCTCTCCATTTCGATATGGAATTCAAGGCGATGCTCGTGAGCTGATGGTTAAGATAAGGGTTCAAAAACCTCTCTTCAACGCTCTTTGCAAAAGCCGTAGTAACTGCTATATCGTCGGAAACGAACGGTATTATTTCGTCCGCCAAAGTGCCGTTAACGAACTTATAGAGGCACTTATCCGTCATACAATCGTACACGGTGACCTTCCCGAGCCATAAACCTACGGGCACTAAATTCGTGTGACTGCCGTTCAGAACGCGCACTTTTCTTTTTTT
>CALDMH010000089.1 GCA_937915565.1 uncultured Clostridia bacterium
GACACCGGCTTCCGCCATTTCGTCGATATGCTCTATCATATTCAAATCCTTACTGTTAAGAACGTAAGAACCTCTTTCGTCCTCTTCTATCCCGAAAAACTCCCCGCCTTTGGATTTTTCCCTTAACTCGTACTGCCATCGGCAAGCCTGAACGCATTCGCCCCGATTGGCGTCCCTGCCGTTGAAATAATTGGAAAGCAAGCACCTTCCGCTATAAGAAATGCACATTGCACCGTGAACGAACGCTTCGAGCTGGGTTTCGGGGCAAAAATCCGATATTTCCTTAATTTCGGCGAGAGATAATTCCCTTGCCAAAACCACTCTTTCAAGCCCCAAATCGCCCCAGAACTTAACGGCGTATTTATTGAGCGTGTTTGCCTGCGTGGAAAGGTGAATCTTTAAATCGGGCGCAACTTTTTTGCACAAAGAAATAAGCCCGACGTCCGTGATAAGCACTGCGTCGACTCCCGCTTTTTCGAGAAAACGGAAATATTCCGCGGCTTTTTCAAAATCGGAATTCTTTGCAAAAATATTGACGGTAACGTAGATTTTTACGTTTTTTCCGTGAGCGAATTTTACGGCCTCGATAATCTCTTCGTCGGAAAAGTTATCCGAAAAAGCGCGGAGCGAAAAACTTTTTCCGCCGAGATAAACGGCGTCCGCGCCGTAATAAATTGCCGTTTTAAGTTTTGAAAAATTGCCCGCCGGAGCAAGCAGTTCCAACTTATTCATCGTGAACCTTTCATTTTTTATACGACACGCTTATCCCGTCGCCGGTATCGGACACGGCTGTGATAAAATCCTCGTCGGAAGAAATCGTTTCGAGAAAGCCTCGCATATTGTTTCTTATCGTATTGTGTCTGTGCGGAGTTTTCACCTCTCCGGTTATATATCCGCGGAATAAAACGTTATCCGCAAACAAAACTCCGCCGCTTTTCATCTTCGCTTTTATCTTCGGAAGCAGGTCCTTATACTTCGATTTATTACAATCCAAAAAGACGAAATCAAAGCCTTCGCCAACCTCGTCAACCACTTCCGTCGCTTCGCCGAAAAATGCAAAAACTCTTTTATCCAAGCCGAATTTTTTAAAGTTTTTCATCGCCTCGTCCTCTGCCGGACGATACCTTTCGACGGTGTATAACACTGCCTCGGGGCAAGCGTTTAGCAGCGCGATGCCCGAGCAGCCTACGGAAGTTCCGAATTCGAGAATCTTCGTCGGCTTAACGAGCTTTGCCGTTAAAATAAGGCTGTTAAGACTCTCGGTTAAAATCGTTGCGATTCCTTTGCTTCTATAATCGTCCCTCAACTCTAAAAGTTCTTTCGACACTGCGTTTTCCGCACTCTTAATAGCGAGAGATTTAACGTATTCGTGCATTATACTTCGGTTATAACGGGAATTATCATCGGACTTTTCTTCGTCTTTTTCATAACGAAGTTCCTGAGATTTTTCCTTATCGTATTTCTTACTTCGCTCATATCCCCCATCGACTTCATATCGAAAGAACCGAGCGTTTTCGTAATAATATTCTTTGCCTCGGCAACCTGCGCGTCGGAAAGAATAGAGCCCTTGTTGATGATTTCCGGCCCTTGAATTATCTCTCCCGTATCCTCGGAAACGCAACAAATCGCAATAATCAATCCGTCTTCGGCAAGATGTTTCCTGTCCTTAACGACGTTTTCGGAATCGTCAATGGAAAGTCCGTCGATATATCTCGTTCCGGACTGGAATCTCTCGCCTCTCTTCATACTCTTCGGAGTAATCTCGATAGTGTCGCCTATATCGGCAATAATCATATTGCTTTCTTTCATTCCCACTTCCTTGGCTAAACGGCAATGCTTTTTCAAATGCCTGTATTCGCCGTGAACGGGAATAAAGAACTTCGGTTTTAAAAGAGTGTGAATGGTTTTCAACTCTTCCTGACAGGCGTGCCCCGAAACGTGAATTTTCGTTATGGATTTATAAACGACGTCCGCGCCCTTCCTGTAAAGATTGTTGATAACCTGATAAATACTTCTCTCGTTGCCGGGGATTGGCGAAGCGGAAATAATTATCGTATCGTTATTGCCGACCTGAACCTGATTATATTCGCCTGCGGCCATTCTCGTGAGCGCGCTCATCGGCTCGCCCTGACTGCCCGTGGAAACGATAACCAAATCCTTATCGGCGTAGTTTTTAATCTTTTCTATATCCACGACGAGATTTTCGGGAATCGAAATTTCGTTTACCTTTGACGCCGCGTCTACGACGTTAAGCATACTTCTTCCCGAAAAAGCGATTTTTCTCTTATGTTTTTCCGCAAGATTGATTATTTGTTGCAACCTGTGAACGTTCGTTGCAAACGTCGCCACGATAAGCCTTCTTTTTGCGTTATCGGCAAAAAGCCTGTCAAGCGTTTCGCCGACGACGTGCTCGCTCATCGTGTATCCTTCCTGCTCGACGTTCGTCGATTCGCAAAGAAGGAGCGTAACCCCTCTCTTCCCTATTTCGGAAATTCGTGGAATATCTATCATTTCGCCGTTAATCGGCGTAAGGTCGATTTTAAAATCGCCCGAATGATACACTATCCCGACGGGCGTATTGATTGCGAGAGCGCAACTTCCCGGGATTGAATGGTTGACGTGAACGAATTCAACCGAGAAGCACCCGAGTTTTACGACGCCCGACGGTTTTATGCAATTAAGCGAATAATTCTGAACTCTTTGTTCAATCAATTTATGCTCGCAAAGCATAAGCGTCAGTTTCGTTCCGTAAACGGGAACGTTTATTTCTTTCAAAACGTAAGGAAGCCCGCCGATGTGGTCTTCGTGCCCGTGCGTTAAAACGATACCCCTGATTCTGTCCTTATTTTGAACGAGATAAGATATGTCCGGTATCAAAAGGTCAATACCGGGCATATCGGCGTTCGGAAACGTAAGACCGGCGTCTATGATTATTATGTCCTTACCGTATTCCAAAGCGGTCATATTTTTGCCTATTTCGCCTACGCCGCCGAGGAATCTTACTTTCAATGTCTTTTTATTATTCAATTTTTTTTACTCCGTTTTTTCGGAAATAAAAAGTCTATCGCTTTCGGCCGCGTTTAAACCGCCGAAAAGCCGCAAGGCAGATTTAACTCAATCGCCCGCGGCTATCCGGGCGGAACCAACCTTTTTGTTTCAGGTTCGATTAAATCGCGCTCGGCAACGTATCAGCCTTTGAGTTCGGCGATACTCTTTTCGATTTTTTCTTTTATTTCCGTAAATTTTGTTAATTTTGCTTTTTCGGCGTCTATGAGGGCCTTGGGAGCTTTTGCAACGAAGCCTTGGTTGGAAAGTTTGCCTTCGGCTCTCTTAATTTCGTTTTCGGTTTTTTCAAGCTCGCCTTTAAGCCTTGCAAGTTCTTTTTCGTAATCGACAAGTTCGCCGAGCGGAACGTAAATTTCCGCGCCTTCGAGAATCTTGGAAACCACTTTTTCGCCTATTACTTCTTTGCTTTCGACGTATTTAATCTCACCGACGTTGGCAAGTTTACGAATATACGACGCTCCGTTTTCGATAAGGCGCTTGTTTTCCGTTACGACGTAAATATCAACCTTTGCGGACGGAGCTGCGCCCGTTTCGGCCTTGATATTTCTTATGGATTTGATTATATCCATAATTTTTTCCGTATTCGCTCTTTCTTTTCTGTAAGCAAGTTTCGCGTTGTACTTTGGGAACTCGGACACCATAATGCTTCCCGTTACGTTGGGAATATGGTCGTAAATCTCTTCGGTCACGAAAGGAATAAACGGATGAAGGAGTTTGAGCATATTTTTGAGAACGTAGCAAAGCGCGCTTGCGGCGTTATCTTTTTTCTCGTTGTCGTCGCCATATAAAACCGGCTTGCAAAGCTCGATATACCAATCGCAGAAATCAGACCACACAAAATCCTGCAAAGCGGCGCACGCAAGCCCGATTTCGTATTTTTCCATATTTACGGTGACGTCTTTTATCACCGAATTAAGTTTGGAGATTATCCACTTATCCGCAGCAACGAGTTTGACGTCCGCAAGGTCGTTTTTAACGTTTCTGCCCTCACAGTTCATCAAGACGAAACGCGAGGCGTTCCAAATTTTGTTTATGAAATTTCTGCAACCTTCGAGCTTCTCCGCAGAATATCTTATGTCGTTACCGGCAGAGATGCCGTTAAGCAAACAATATCTCAACGTATCCGCGCCGTACTTATCGATGATTTCAAGCGGGTCTACGCCGTTTCCCAGCGATTTACTCATTTTTCTGCCCTGCGCGTCTCGCACGATGCCGTGAATGAGAACGTCCTTGAAAGGAATCCTGTTCATATGCTCTATTCCGCTGAAAATCATTCTCGCAACCCAGAAGAAAATAATATCGTAAGCCGTGACGAGAACGTCGGTGGGATAGAAATATTCGAGTTCGGGCGTTTTTTCGGGATAACCGAGCGTAGAGAACGGCCAAAGGGCGGAACTGAACCAAGTATCGAGAACGTCTTCGTCCTGATGGAATTTCTTTTCCCCGCACTTCGGGCAAACGGAAGGCTGCTCTTTCGCAACGACCGTTTCTCCGCATTCGTCGCAATAATAAGCGGGTATTCTGTGTCCCCACCAAAGTTGACGGGAAATACACCAGTCCTTGATGTTCTCCATCCAGTTGTAATAGATTTTCGTAAATCTCGGCGGAGTGAACTTAATGCTCTTCTTTCTTACGGCCGATATTGCCGGCTTTGCGAGAGGCTCCATTTTGACAAACCACTGCTTGGAAACGATAGGCTCAACCGTATCGTGACAACGATAACAATGCCCTACGTTATGCGCGTGCGGCTCGATTTTTTCAAGGTTGCCGAGAGCTTCGAGTTCCTTTACCACCGCTTCTCTGCACTCGTAGCGGCTCATTCCCTCGTACTTGCCTGCGTTTTCGTTCATAATCGCTCCGTCGTCCATAACGCGGATAACGGGAAGATTATGGCGAAGACCGACCTCGAAGTCGTTCGGGTCGTGCGCGGGAGTGATTTTAACCGCGCCCGTGCCGAATTCCAAATCGACGTATTCGTCGGCGATAACGGGAATTTCCCTGCCGACGATAGGCAGAATAAGGGTTTTGCCGATTAAGTCCTTATATCTCGCATCTTTCGGATTTACCGCAACGGCCGTGTCGCCGAACATAGTTTCGGGACGAGTCGTCGCAACGACGAGATATTTGTCCGTGCCTTTGATGAAATATTTAAGATGCCAGAAGAACGACGGCTCTTCGACGTATTCGACTTCCGCGTCGGAAAGCGCGGTTCTGCAACGAGGACACCAGTTTATTATTCTCTTTCCCTGATAAATCAAACCCTTGTTGTAGAGATTGACGAAAACTTCCTTTACGGCTCTCGAACATCTTTCGTCCATCGTGAAAGCGAGTTTCGACCAATCGCAGGACGAGCCGAGCCTTTTAAGCTGCTCGACTATTCTTCCGCCGTATTTGTTTTTCCACGCCCAGGCTCTTTCGAGAAATCCCTCTCTGCCGACGTCTTCTTTGGTAAGCCCTTCGGCTTTCATTTGCTCGACGATTTTAACTTCCGTAGCGATAGACGCGTGGTCCGTTCCCGGAAGCCATAAAGCCTCGTAACCTTGCATTCTCTTGAAACGAATTATACTGTCCTGCACGGATTCGTCGAGAGCGTGGCCGATATGAAGCTGCCCCGTGATATTCGGCGGCGGCATAACGATGGTAAAAGGAATTTTTTCCCTGTTCGGCGAAGCCGTGAAATACCCCTTGTCCACCCATTCTTTGTAGATTCTCTCTTCAAAATCCGAAGGATTGTAAGTTTTGTTCATCTCCATAATCTTTTCTCCGAAAAAGTTATAACTTGTATATTATAGTATAAATCTCTTGCAATGTCAAATAAAAGAACGCTCGCATAAGATATATTAACCAAAGTATTTGCCGCGTCTTTTTTGCCGCGCTCGAAAGCTTTGGTCGAATTTAGGTTAAAGGAGTTATAAATGAAAAAAATTACGGCGATTTTTCTCGCCATCTGCTGTCTTATCTTCTCCCTTGCCGGATGCGGCGCCGAAACGGATAAAAAGCTCGTTAAATTACGCGTAAACGAAGTTACTCATTCCATTTTTTACTCGCCGCTTTACATCGCAATCGAAAACGGTTTCTTTGAAAAAGAGGGAATCGAAATCGAGCTTACCAACGGCGGAGGCGCAGATAAATCTATGACGGCGTTGCTTTCCGGCAATGCGGATATAGGTCTTATGGGCGTCGAAGCCGCCATTTACGTTTTTAAGGAGGGCAAAACCGATTATCCCAAAGTTTTTTCCCAACTCACCAAACGCGACGGTTCTTTCCTCGTTTCGAGAAAACCCGAGCCTGATTTTAAATGGGAAGACCTTGAAAACAAAACCGTTCTTGCAGGAAGAACGGGCGGCGTACCCGCAATGACGTTTGAATACGTAGTCAATAAGCACGGCCTTAAAAACGGCGAAAACATAACGTTAAACAACGACGTGGCGTTCAATCTTATGGGGCCGTCCTTTGAAGGCGGTACGGGAGATTACACCACCCTCTTCGAGCCTCTTGCCAGCGAATACGCGAAGGCGGGAAAAGGCTATATCGTCGCATCGGTCGGAAAGGAAAGCGGCGAAATACCTTACACCGCTTTTATGGCTTCCAAAAGCTATATCGAAAAGAACGGCGAAATTCTCGAAAAATTCCTCACGGCTTTGCAAAAGGCAATTAAATATCTTGAAGAAACCGACAAAAACACGGTTGCGGAAAGCATTTTGAAGCAATTCCCGGGGACGGCCCTGACTTCGGTTAAAGATTCGCTCGAAAGCTATCTCTCCATAGACGCCTGGACGAAAAACACGGCTATGACGGAAACGGCTTTCAACAATCTTCAAGCGGTTATGGAAAACGCCGGCGAACTCGACGAACGCGTTGACTACGCGTCGATAGCGTACAACGATATAGCGGAAAAGGTTTATAAGAAAGTTTACGGCTAAACCGAGCCGAAACCCGCAAAATACCCAACGGCCGAAATACGGAAATAAGGAAACGCAAAAGATGAACGAAATACTCAAGCTGCAAAATATTTCTCTCGCCTATCAGACCGATACCGACGAAGTACGGGCTATCGAGTCCGTATCGTTCGGCGTAGGAAACGGCGAATTCGTCGCAATAATCGGTCCGTCCGGCTGCGGAAAAACGAGCGTTTTATCCATAATTGCCGGACTTTTAAAACCGACCGGCGGAAAAGTTACGCTTTTCGGCGAGGAAATAAAAAAAGGAAAAAACTCGATAGGATATATGCTTCAAAAAGACGAATTGTTCCCTTGGAGAACGATTGAAAAGAACGCGTATCTCCCGCTCGAAGTTAAGAAAAACAAAAGCGAAACGGAAAAAGCCAAGGTCGATAGCCTGCTGAAAAAATACGGCTTGTGGGAATTTCGGAAGAAATACCCGTCGCAATTATCGGGCGGTATGCGCCAACGCGCCGCGCTTATACGGACGATGGCTTCCTCGCCGGACCTGCTGCTTTTAGACGAGCCGTTTTCCGCGCTCGATTATCAAACGAGGCTTTCCGTTTGCGACGACTTATACGATATAATCAAAAAAGAAAAAAAGACGGCACTTTTGGTCACCCACGATATTTCCGAAGCCCTATCCACGGCGGACAGAATAATCGTTTTGTCCAAACGTCCGTCAAAGGTGCTTAACGTTCATATCATCGATTTGGATAAAAACGTTTCGCCGCTCAAACGAAGAGAAGACCCGCGTTTTTCAAAATGGTTTGAAAGATTATGGAGGGAGCTGAATTATGATTAACAAAAGCGAAATTTCGCGCGAAAGACTACTCTTTTTAAGAAAGAAGCGCAATACGAAGATATTCGTCGTTTTTATGCGGATATTTATACTTTGCGCGTTTTTCGTTCTTTGGGAAGTCCTTGCCGTGACGGGGGTTATCGACAGTTTCTTATCGAGCAGTCCGTCAAGAATTGCAAAAACCCTGAAAGACTTGCTCCTCTCCGGCGATTTATGGCTTCATATAGGCACAACCGTTTACGAAACCGTGATTGGATTTTTAATCGCAACAGTCCTGGGAACGGCTATCGCCTTAGCTCTTTGGTGGTCGGAAAATTTCAGGAAAATCGCCGAGCCCTACGTTATCGTACTTAACTCGTTACCGAAAATAGCGTTAGGTCCGATAATCATCGTATGGTTCGGCAGCGGCGTTAAATCCATAATTTTTATGACGGTAATCATCACGATAATCGTTACGATAATCACAATGCAAAACGGGTTTTTGGCCACCGATAAAGGAAAAACTATGCTTTTGGAATCGATGGGCGCAAGCAAATTCACGATTATGAAAAAACTCGTGCTTCCGCAAAGCTTACCGACCTTTATCTCCTGCCTGAAAATAAACGTCGGAATGGCGTGGATTGGCTCTATAATGGGCGAATACCTGACGTCAAAGCAAGGAATAGGTTATCTTATCGTTTACGGCGGTCAGGTTTTCAAACTCGATTTGGTTATGGCTTCGACGGTAATACTCTGCATTCTTGCCGGAGTAATGTACGCGCTCGTCGCCTTGTTAGAAAAATTTCTGACGAAACACTGACGAAATATATCACGCCGATAACGCCGAGGACGGGATAAACCTTTTCGACGAACTCGGAAAACCCGAATCTCGAAAACATTAAAAAGACGAGCGTTATGATAATTTTTTGTAATACGCTCGTCTTTCCCTTTGCGAGAGTGAAAGCGGAATACACCGAAGCGACAAGCGTTGTAAAAATCGAAAAAAACGTTATAACAACGGCAATTTTTAAACAAATTACGTTGTCGCCGAGCGCGGATAAAAACGGCATTTCGCCCTCTTTTCCGCACACGCGCACGCCTATAAAGAAAATGCAAAGACAAAGTGAAAAAGAAACGAAAAAGGCGCAGACAAGCTTTTTCCTCATCGTTAGTCCCTTCGTGGAATCTACGATAACTTTCGATGAAAGCAGGCAATTTATCCCGACGTAAAGCAACGGAAACACCAAGCCGTCTTTACCCTGCGGACTGATTTTCACGGATAAATCACCCGCGGAAACGAGCGACAAAACGACGATAAAAACAAGAACGAACGGCATTACAGCCATCGAAACGGCGTTCATCGCGCCCACGCCTTTTATACACACAATAACCGCAAAAAACACCGTAATTATCGTAAATATTTTAAAGTTTTCCGTTTCACGGAATATCGATTTGAAAAGACTGTTAAGAGCAGCCGTCATACAAGACGCGATAATTATCCCCGTCAGCGCGACGGCATACCCGACGATTTTTTCAACGACTCCCCCACGCGAAACCGACAAAGCAAAAATAAACAGAAAAAAGAAAACGAACGACGCGTATAATCCGGAAACCGAAAAGTCCTTACAAAAGAAAACCGAAATTTCTTTACCTGTGATAAACCCCGCCCCGATAACGCTGCCTATTATCGTGAACGCCGCCCCGAACGAGCTAAAAAAAATCTTCTTCATATTTTTAATCTATGAAGAAGACTCTTAAATTATTTTTTAAAAACTTTATTACATTCCCCGCCAAGTTCTTCTATGGCGTTTTTGAGTTCTTTGAAATCGTAATACGTTATTCCGTCTTTTTCGATAAGCCTTTCCAAAACGGGCAACGCTCTCTCGTCGCCGTAACGGGCGACGTATCCGGCGTTCAAAGCAAGATTCTTTTCGTCGTTTTTCAATTCGTCAATCAAAATTTCAAAAATCCTGTCGTCACGCGAGGTTCTCGACATAATCTCAATCAAATTTTCTTTTCCGCATTTGCACGTCGGATAAACCGCAACGAGTTTTTCTTTAACAATATCGCCTCTATCTCTTAAATACTCCGTAAGGGCTTCCGAAAGGCTTTCTCCAACGTTTTTATCGGTTATAATATCGATAAACCTTTCGAGGTTTTCCACGCCGACTTCGGCCCCGAGAAGATTTACGGCGTAAGTTGCAAGTTCGTCGTTGCCGTCAACCGTAATCACCTCGCAAAGTTTGTCCGTAAGTCCGCCTCTTTTTTCGATTTCATCGCATAAAAAACTCGACACTTCAAATCCTTTTTCAACGCTTTCTTTCAAACAAGCTATAAGCTCGTCGTCCGAAAATGCTGCAAAATATTCGACGGGGCTTTTGCCGCCGAGT
>CALDMH010000090.1 GCA_937915565.1 uncultured Clostridia bacterium
GGGCCGAAAAACGTTTGACAAATGAAGAAAAAGTATATATAATAACAATGCTCAATCGGGGAAGCGGAAAGATTTTCGTGGTTTTGCGTATTGAGTCGGCTTTTGCAAGCGGGCGACGTTTCGTTTGCGTGGCGAAATTAAAATCAAATATCGATATGCGCCATTAGCTCAATTGGATAGAGCGTTGGTCTACGGAACCAAAGGTTAGGGATTCGAGTTCCTTATGGCGCACCACGAAAAAGGACAGGTTTCAACCTGTCCTTTTTCGTGGTGCGTTGTCCAAGCAAAGTCGTTACGCGGCAACTCGTTGCCGTCGAGCGTCAATTTGCGAAGCAAATTCTTGCCGAGGGTTCCCGCAAGCGGGAAACGGCAAAATTCCTTAACAATAAAGTGAAACGGCAAGGGGCGAGATGAAAATCGAGAAAAACGAGGACAGGTTTCAACCTGTCCTTTTTCGTGGTGTGTTATCCAAGCGAAGTCGTTACGCGGCAACCCGTTTGCCGTCGAGCGTCAATTTGCGGCCTGCTTTTTTGGAAACGGGTTATGGCTGCGGCGGGTAAATCGCCGCAGCGCACCGATTTGCCTGCCGCAGTGCGCCGATTTGCCGTGTGACTTTAAAAAACCCGTCATAAACCGAAATTTATCCGTTGAAAGCGTAAACTAATATGATAAAAAACGCAATATTTGTTGACAGAAATGCGAAAAGTATTATATAATGGGATATAAAGATTTGATTTCACAAAATGAATACGAATTTAGCCGCGTCGGTTTCGCGTTTCCGAGGCTTAATTCGGTTATGCCGAGCGAGATTTATGCCGAACGAGATTTAACCGCGTAAGGATTTTACGGCTTGGCTGAGGGACGGAAAATGGTATACACGATTGTTTCGATTATATGTATTTTGTTAATGGCTTGCCTTTTGCTTTGCCTTGCGTTGAGATACGCAACCTTAAACAGGGCGGAAAGGATTGCCTTTATCAAAAATTTCAAAAAAGGCAAGTGCGTAATAATTTACCTCATAACCGTTCCTATGTTCTTTATGAGTTCTTACTATAACGGAATGGGCGTTGCGGACAGTATTTTCAATTCGATAGCGAAATCTTTATATCTCGTCGTTTTAAGATTCGAGTTGGGAATGCAATTATGCGCCGAAAACCTTGCGTTTTGCATTTGCGTTTACTTATCCTATACGCTCGTTACGCTCAACGCTCTTATGATTACCTTTTCGCTCATCAATCAATCTCTCTGGAACTGGTTTTCGCTCAATTCTATGCGCAAAGGCAAGGGTTCGAGATGTATTATTCTCGGTTATAACGACAACAGCAGATATATTTATAAATCCTGTAACGTTCAAAAGCTCATCGCAGGCACGCTTACGAAGGCCGAACAGGATAAAATGTTCGAGGCGAATATACATTACAAATCCTGCGCGAAGATAGGAAAGTTAGAGGCTTGGCTTAAACGCGAGCTGGAAATATTTTTGAAGAAACTCGACGGCGGAAAAGAGAAAGTCAATATCATAATCAACGAAAAGGACGATAAAACTAATCTCGACCTTTGTTCGAGGCTCATTGAAATTATAAACGGCTTTAAAGCCGACGCGGTTAATTATATCGATATTTACGTTTTCGGCTCTTGCGAGTATGAGGATTTATACGCAAAATACGAAGAAAAATCGAAGGGTTGTTTGCATTACGTCAACGAATACAGGCAAATAGCCGTCGATTTTATCGATAATTATCCGCTCACGGGGCTTATGACGGAGGAGCAAATCGATTACGACGCGTCGCTTGTGAAGAGCAACGCCGAAATAAACGTCGCAATGATAGGCTTCGGCAGAACGAACAGGCAAATTTTCCTTTCTATGGCGGCAAACAACCAGTTTCTTACGAGTTCCGCAAACGGAAAAATCGAAGAAAAACAGGTTCGTTATTTCTTGTTCGATAAAAAACATTCGGTGGACAGCGCGACCGTCAATCAGGATTATTACAGATATAAGCACTATTTTTTCAACGACGACGGGAGCGTTAAAGCCGAAGGGGAATACCTTCCGCTTCCCGCGCTTCCGACGATAGACGAGTATCTGCCAATCGATACCGACGACATAAGTTTTTTCGACGCTTTGGAAACGACGCTGTGCAAAAACGCGAACGCGGTGACGGCGGTCGTCGTGTCGCTCGGGGAGGATTATTTAAGTATCTGCGTCGCGAACAAAGTCGTGGCGTTTCTGAAAGAAAAAGGAATGAAAAATTATCGCGTTTTCGTGCGCGTTCACGACAAGGGAAACGGCGAAGCCGCAGGGCTTTTTACCGATACGACTCTTTGCCGTTCTTTCGGCTCGAAGGAAAGCGTGGTTTACGATTACGGGCATATAATCCTTGAAAAATTCACGGAAATGGCGATTATGCGCAATTACGATTACGACGCCGCGAAGGACGATAAAAACGGGAAAACGGAAGAAGAGTTCGTAAGGGAATCTCGGCTCAAATGGTTTGTGGAAAAAACGGTTACGCAAAAGGAATCGAACGTTTACGCCTGTTTGAGTTTAAGATATAAGCTCAACCTTATGGGGTTGGACTATTGCCGCGCGGACGAAAACGAAGAGGAAGTCGGTTACGACGAATATTTGAAAATTTACGCCGGCGACGAGAAGATTATCGGCGAGGACGGCAAAATCGAGATAGACGATTCCGAGAAAAACAGCCGTTCGAGGCGCAGAATTCTCGCCGAAACGGAACATTTCCGCTGGAACGCTTTTATGATAATGAAGGGTTTCGTTCCGGCCACGGTTGAAGAGATTAAAACCGCGAAAGACGAAAACGGCGAATATACCGACGGCAAGGATTTCGAGCTTCGGCATCACGGTAATCTGACGACTTACGCCGGGCTTGAAAAATTCGGCGAAATCATCGCCGAGCGCGACGGTAAAACGACGGCGGAGGCCGACGTGAAGAAATACGACTATCAACTTCTCGACGACGCGTGGCTCTTGCTTAAAAACAACGGCTACAAAATTTACAAACGCGGATAAAACCAAAAAAATCACGACGGGGGAAAGGGAAAGATGAAATCGCTCGGCGAATTATGCGATAAGTTTTTCGGGAATAAGCTCGATATAAACGAAAGCGACGCAAGGTGCATAAAGAACTCTTTGGACGTTTTTTGCAAAACGGGTAAAAAGGGGGACGCGTTTTCCGTTTATTTTTGCTTTTGCGAAATATACAACGTTTTCGGAAAGGGTTACGACTCGATGAGCCGATTGCTCGAATTGTTGTCCGACCACGAATATCATTCCGGCGAACTTCTCACGAGGCATCGCGACCATTATTCGCATTCGGTGTTCGTTTTCGCGCTCGGCCTGGCGGTTTATTCTCACGACGGCGATTTCAGAAAAACTTTTAACGATTTTTACGGTTTGAAGAACGGCTACTCCGAGTTTTTATACTTGTGGGGGCTTACCTCGCTTTTTCACGACGTGGGCTATCCGTTTGAACTTGCCCACGCCCAGATAAGGGCTTACGTCGAGGAGTTGTGGGGAGAGGATTTTGCGGCTTCGCCTTACGTTTCCTATGAAAATATGGAAAACCTGCTCGCCTTGGGAGAGAGTTCAAAGCGTTCGGTTTGCAAGCCGGGAGAGGACTTAAATACGGCCTGCGAGGCGGAAAAGATTTCAAAGCGTGCGGTTTGCGAGGTTTTTGAACCGCATTATAAAACGATGAACGAACTTTTGGCTCGTCATCTCGAAAAAAGATTCGGTTATTCTTACGAGATTACGCTCGACGCGTTAGACCACAGGTTCGTCGGGCAAAAGAAATATATGGACCACGGCTATTTCAGCGCGGTGATATTGTCAAGGCTTATAAGCGACGCGGGCAAAACTCTTGATTTGAAAACTCTCGACGTGCTTACGGCGATTTTGCTGCATAACAGTCTGAACAGATTCGAGCTTGCGGCGCGGCTTAACGTAAACACGGCTCTTTCGTCGAAGAAGCACCCGCTTGCGCATTTGCTCGTGCTTTGCGACGAACTTCAAGATTGGAACAGAACGGCGTTCGGCTTGCTCACGAAAAAAGACCCCGCCCCGTGGGACGCCTTGTTTGAAATAAAAAGAGGCAAATTGAGCGTTTCTTATTTATACGATTCGTTTTACGTTTTCACGCCCGCAGGGAAGGAAGGCAGGCTGAACGGAACGGTTGGTAAGATGCAAAGCGGAGAATATGCGGCGGACATCAACAAACTTCTTGTAAACCAACCCGAACTTAAAGTCGTCGCGCGGGAAAAGAAAAAGGAGAAAACGTACCGCAGGTTCGCCTCGTCGGACAAGTTCGTCAATCTTTGCGACTTTGCAAAAGCCATTCACGCAAGTTATAATAAAACCTTCGATAAAAGCGGCAGCGTGCCGGAATTTAACGAACTCGACCTCGAAACCAAACTTTCAAACCTCGAACAGGCGAAGTCTTACGACTATAAACTCGAACTTATAAACTGTTTTTTCAGCGATAAAGAGCTGGACTATCCCGTTATTTACAGGTTTTCGTCCTCCGAGGATAAGCGCAAAAACGAAAACGCGCGCAACGACCTCGGTTTTTTGGCGAGAGAAGAGCATTTAAGGTGGGTTAAGGAAAAACTTGCCGCCGGCTGGAAATACGGAAAAAATTACAAAACGCTCGAAGAGCGCAATAAAAAACGAATAAACAAGGATATAGTCCCTTACGATTGTCTTTCAAAAGCGGAAAAGAAAAAATCCGAGGACGCCATAAAAAATATGGTGGATTATCTTTATTCTTACGGCCACGGCGTGAGAATTTACAGTTACAGAGAGGGCAGAAAGCCCACTCTTAACGTCGCGGGCTGCGGACACAGAACCATACCTATGGACAACGACGAGTTGCGTGCGAAAATAAAAGCGATTTTAGCTTCTTATTCAAAGGATTACCGCGTCGTCGTAAGAACCAATTTCGCTTACGGCGCGGACCAGCTTATATCGCAATGTGCAAACGAAATGGGCATAACCATAAAAGCGGCGTTGCCGTTCCCTTACGACGAATATATCGCGAAAATAAAAGCGGATTCTAAAAAATACAATTATAAGTTCGACGAAAAGGACGAACTGGATATGCGGCATCTTCTTGCGCAAACGGTTTCGTGCAAGGTTATCCCGGACGACAAGTTCGGTTATCTCGAAGCCTCGAAATACATAATCGGCAAGTGCGACAGGCTTATCGCCATTTGGGACGGCGTCCCCACGAAGCTTAAAAACGAGGACGGAAAGCCGATAAACCAGGGCGGAACTTATCACAATATCTGCATTGCGAAATCGTCGCGCGGGTTAAAGGACGAGGATATTCACATTATCCACTGCGACAGGTAAAATACATTTTAACCGAAAGGGGGAAGAAACGATTATGACGGAAAAGGATAATCGGGAGAAATACGTTTTTATAAGCCACTCCAACAAATCGGGCGACAAGGAACTTACGCAAAGGCTTTACGAATACCTTACGCGAAACAAAGTGTGCTGTTGGTACGACGGAAATCTCGGCAACGGGAAGTGGGCGAGGCAGATTTACAATAAAATACTCGACGCGTCGGTTTTCGTGCTCGTAGCCTCCGAAAATTCGTTGACGTCGCCCGAGGTGGAAACGGAAATTTCGATGATAAGGGAAATAACCAAGAACGACGACCATCTTTTCGTTCCTTTTATCATCGACAGATACTATTTCAGTATGGACAGGCAAAAGGGAGCGATAGGTTATTATCTCGGCAACAACAGGTACGAGGGCGTCGTTTTGTCGCACTATCCCGACGAGCAGGACGCTTTCGCCGCGCTTTTAAAAATGATTTGTCCTTTCGTTACGGCTCTTCAAAACAATCCGGACGATTTCAAAATGGCAGAGGACGGAACGACGCTTCTCGAATACGCCGGAAACGACGGTTCGGTGGAGCTGCCGCCGTACGTGAAAAAGGTGGGCGAAAAGGCGTTTAAGGGAAACGCCGATTTAAAGAAAATAATCGTGCCGCAAAACGTGCAGGAAATCGATGAATACGCCTTTTACGGCTGCAAAAATCTCGCCGTTGCGGAAGGCGGAGCGGGGCTTATCAAATGCCACAACACCGCGTTTATGGGTACGTTTTTGTTCAACAACGTGGAAAACAAGGTTATTTTGGGCGTGCAATTCGGCGATGACGACGCAGGCGAAAAAGCGGAAGTTAAAGAGGGCGTCAGGATAATCGCGGACGAAGCCTTCGTGTGCGGCGCGTTAAAAACGGTTAAGTTGCCCGAGGGGCTCGAATATATCGGAGCGCGCGCGTTTGAGGAAAACATCTTCCTCGAAAGCGTGGAAATCCCGTCGTCCGTCAGAGCGATAGGCGACAAAGCCTTTTTCGGGTGCGTAAAACTCGGCAAAATGGTTTTCGACGGCGAAATAGTCGGCGAAACGGAAAAATACGTAAGAAATACGGAACTAATCACAAAAGGAGATAAATGATGACAGATACTACGGGAAAAAACGTAAACGAAGTGGCGGAGATTAAAACCGAATGGTCGGAGGAGATGAAAAACGTTTCCTCGCAGATAAAGAAATCGCTTCTTTCTTATTACGCGCTTAACGTAAAGAACAAAAAGAGCGGAATTCTTCTCGACGTGTGCAACAACCTGCGCTCGTTGCTTGCGATTTGCAATTTCGGCGACGAATCGTGTATGAATCTTTCCGACGACGAAAAGGCGAGCGTTAAGGATATGTTAAACACCGTTATCGGTTACGTTTCCGAAGACAACGAGAACGGCGGATTCGATTTAAGCCCGAAAATTTCGCAGGACGACTGCGCGGATATTTTTTACGACGAAAACGATAATTCCGTGCCGGTAACCTTCACTATGGCAACGGTTTTCACCACAATCGTTTATCTTCGCCGCGCGATAAAGAGAAGAGAAATAATAACCGTGGACGAAATAAACGAAGGCCGCGAGGGGCTTTACGACAACTGCGTTAAAACGCTTCGCCGTATCGCCATAAAATTCGTGGAGTACGTTGAAAACAACGGCTACAAGGGCTGGGGCTTCACTTTAAAATCCAAAAAAATCACTCTTAACGACACTTACGCCGTCGTCGACGCGATAAGCCGTTTTCAGGACGCATTCAATTCTTCCGACGAATCGAAAAGGGACGAGGAGTTTCTCGATTGCTTCAACGCGGGCGGCGATAAGTTCGGCAAAACCCTCGTTTCGAGGCTCGAAGAAGCAATGTATCGCGTTGCGGTGAATATTTACGACAGAGCGAGCGAGAATTATTACGGCGTCAACTTGTTTTACGCCGACGGGCTCGATTTCGCGCTCACAGATATAAAGCAGATTCAAAGCAGTAACCGCTCTTCCGCGCTTTTCAATCCGTTATACGTCGCGATGATAACGATGATGGGTTACACGGATAAAGAAACCGTTATAAGAGCGTTTATGGACGAGAACGACAACGTGATAAAATACAGAGATACGTTCGGCGAAGAACTCGAAGAGTACGCTCGCTCCGTTGCCGATAAAATAGGTTATAACGGCAATTTCAAAGAGGACGTCGAAGCTCTTTGCAAGCCGCACGAGCCGCTTTACGGGGAGTATAACGACAGAGAAAAACGCGATAAATACTATCTCGTCGCAAGAATATTTGAAAAATTCCTTTCGAGCCGCCATAAGGAAGAGTTGATGAAAATTCCGCAGTACAGGAATTATCTCAACGCCACGAAGGACGCCATAGACCAGGTTCAGGTCGGTTACAGAAAGTTCAACGATATGCAAAGGCTCGGCGTCGTAGACACCGATTACGTTATGTTCACCACCGACGATATTAAAACCGACTCGGTAAACATTTCAAAATTAAACAAAGCCAATCTTGCCGTCAGCAACATAAGGCCGTTGCTTCTTTCCTCGAAGATAATGATAGTCAACGCGCTCACGCAGTATCCGCAAGCGGATATGACGGATATTTACGAGGACATTAAAAAATCCATTCACCGTCAGCGCGGAAGGAACTCGAAAAAGAGCGACTGGCTTTGGAACGAGGACGAAATCGACCTTTATTCCACCGCAAGACACTGCGAAGCGATTGCATACGACTATTTCGATTATTACGACCGTTACGAGCTGGGCTTTAAGGCCATAAACAGCCTCGTCGGAACGGTGGAACAGGAGATTACCGAAAAAATCGATTACGCCGACGGTTCGCTCGGCGAAACCGAACGCGACGTTTCCGAGGACGATACGGTTATAAGAAAGCTCGTGCTTGAAAAGAACGGCTCGAACACCCTTAAAAACCTCGTAATGGACATAACTCGCGACAATCTCTCTAAAATTCAGGACAGATACAAGATAAGGCTTCAACAAATCACCGAGGAATACGAAGCCAAAATCGCCGCGGAAAGAGAGGAAAAGGAAAATCTCGTTCAGGAAATGAAGAAGAGAGAGGAATCCGCCGCGAAGGCCGTTGCCGCGCTCGACGAAGACGTTGCCGTCAGCAAAATGATGAAATCCGTTATCGAAAAGGAAATCTCGTCTTATTTCAAAAAGTTGCTTTCGTTTATCGTTCTGAGCAAAATCAACAACAGAAGCGTGGATTTCGATTCGGTTTACGACGACGACGCGGAAGTGTTCCTCAAAGGCGATAACGCCACCGTTAAAAAGTTCGTGGACGGAGTTAAAATTTCGGGCGCGAATTCAAACGACAAAGAAGCGGCGATTGAAAAGGCCCGCGAGGAGTTTGCGGACGTAAAACGCGACGCAGAGGAGCTTCGCCCGCTTATCGAACTTGCCTTCGACGGGGTTTTGGAGGCGAACGAAAGAGTGAACGTCGGCTGCAAGGGCGATATAGGCGACAAGGACGGAAACGTAGCCGTTCAGGAAGAATACGAAACGATGAAAAAAGAAGTTCGTTCGTTTATGATTATGTGGCGTAAAAATAAGGACGCGGACAAAGACAATTCGCTTAAAAACGTTTTTGCCGCCTGCAAGGACCACGACGTCGATATTATGAAAGCGAAGGACGTCAACGAGGAGAATAACAAATGAGAATAATATCTTTCAATTCATATAAGGGCGGAGCGTGCCGGACGACGACTTGCTTCAACACGCTGCCTTTTATCGCAAAAAATCTGGGAGCGACGGCGCATCAACCGATTCTCGTTTTCGACGCCGACCTCGACAGTATGGGTCTTACCACCATTCTTGCCAAAAACGTTTTCAACAACGCGCCGTTTTCGTCGCAAAATCTTTTCGTGGACGACGGCGACGTTATTTCGGAAATATCCAACTTCGGGCTCGAATCGGTTGAAACCGACAGTTTCTTTAAAAAATTCAAAAAAGTGGGTAACGAACTCGGCCTCGAAGACGACGGAAGCGTTTTGTTTTGCGGCGCGGATATGAAGGCCAGCACCATTTCGGACGACAAGTTCAAAACGATGAAAAAGGATATGCCGCTTTTCGATATAATCAACGCGCTCAACGATATGGCGGAGGAGGACCGCCCCAAGGCGATTATTTTCGACTGCGCCGCGGGCGTTCAGCCTTCCACGCTGTTCATTTTGTCGGTCGCGCAGTATTTCGTTATGTGTATGCGCCCCACGTTGCAGTTCAGGATAGGCACGCTCGATTATCTCGAAACGAAAATTCCCGACCAGATAAAAATGGCAAAGAACAATTACAGGAAGCAAATTATTCTTTGTCCCACGTCCGTTGCGAGCGTGGATAAAGCCGCAAACGGCGAGGAGTCGGACGAATTAAGGCTTTTAAGAGCGAGCGCGTATAAGAAAATCGAGGTTATGAAGCAAAAGATAATGCTTTACGATTTCAGCGAACTCGGTTACGATTTGAATACCAAAATGATAGAATCCGTGGACGATATGGGGATTCCGGAAATAGACAGATTCAAATGGGAGGAATGTTTGCTTTATAGCGTTCCGAACAAAACGGAAAGGGAAGAGGAACTTATAAAGAAGTACGAAAAGCTTGCCGGAATTATTTGCGAATAAACGAGGAAAGACGAAATGGACGATATTTTAAACGAAAGAAACGAGGTTGTGGACGTTTCCAACGACGAAGCCGTCGCCGAATATTTTGCCGAAATCGTTAAAGACCCCGTTATTCAATCGATGCTTTTCGATTGTTTAATCGGTAAGTTTTCTTAC
>CALDMH010000091.1 GCA_937915565.1 uncultured Clostridia bacterium
CGTTTATAAAATATTCGTCGATTTAAAATGGTACGATACCTTGTTGCCGTTGACGATTCCCGCTTTTTTCGGCGGCGGAATTATGAATATTTTTATGATAATGCAGTTTATCCGCGGAATACCCAAGGCTTTGGACGAGGCGGCTAAAATCGACGGGGCTAATTTGTTCGTGCGTATGTTTCGGGTAACGTTCCCGCTGGTTATGCCCATAGTTTTATATGTTGCCGTTGCGGCGTTTTTTATGGCGTGGAACGACCTTATGGGCCCGCTTTTGTATATTCAAAGCGAAAAGTATTGGACGGTTAATATGTTTATATACAGAAAATACCTTTCAACGACGAATATCGCGCGGTCGCAACCAAACGTTCAGATGGGTATCGGCGTCGTCTTGATGATTCCTATGCTCGTCGTGTTTATGTTTTATCAAAACGCGCTTATCGAGGGATTGAGCCTCGGAGGAGTTAAAGGTTAAAATATTATGAAGATAAAAGTGATAGTCGTCGGTTGCGGCGACAGAGCGACGGTATATTGCCACGAGGGTTACGATAATCTGAAACAAATCGAAATCGTCGCGTGCGTAGACCCTGACCCCGAAAGATTGAAATATATGCGCGAAAATTTCGGCGTTTCCGAAAATATGTGTTTCACCGATATGGACGACGTTTTAAAACTCGGGAAAATCGCGGACGCGGTTATCAACGGCACGATGGACAAACTGCATCTCGAAACGGCTTTGCCTTTCTTGAAGCAGGGCTATCATATGCTTCTCGAAAAGCCGCTCGTAAACAACAAAGAGGATTTATTGCTTTTAAAACGGACGGCGGACGAAAACGGAGTTAAACTTATGACCTGCCACGTTTTGAGATACGCCCCTTTTTATAAGAAAATAAAGGAGTTGATTGAAGACGGCACAATAGGCAAAGTGCAGAGTATTTCAACGAGCGAACGGGTAGGCGCATACCATTCTTCGGTGAGTTATATTCGCGGAAAGTGGAATTCCGAAAAGGAATGCGGTTCTTCCCTTCTTCTTGCAAAATGCTGCCACGACGTCGATTTGATTTGCTGGCTGAATAATTCCGCCGTGCCGCTCGAAGTATACAGCAACGGGGCGAGAACTTATTTCAACAGAGAAAACGCGCCGGAAGGAAGCGGCGAGAGATGCCTCGTCGATTGTCCGAAAGAGATAAGGGATAAATGCTTGTACGAAGCGGAAGCTACGTACGTAAAAAACACCGTTTTGCCTTGGTATCCCTGGCAATGCACGGGTAAAAACTGGCAGGACGTTACCACGGAAGAGAAATACGAATCGTTAAAAACTTACAATCCGCACGGCAGGTGTATTTTTAAATGCGACGGTGATTTGCTCGACCATCAGAACGTGACGATTAAATTTTCAAACGGAAGCACTGCAAATCACCTGCTCGTTTTAGGTGCGATGAAGCCGACTCGCACTATTTTCGTTTCCGGAACGGAAGGGGAGATAGAGGGTGACCCGAGCGGTGAACTTATCCTTAGAAAATTCGACAAAACGACCGACTTTTTTACCGAAGAAAAAGTTTCGTTTGAGGATAAATTCGGCGAAACGGGCGGGCATTACGGCGGCGACCGCGGGCTCGTTGCGGATTTTATAAATTACGTCGAGGGCAAAAAGCCTTCGATTTCCTGCACGGATATATCGGACAGTATAAACGGACATCTCACCGTTTTCGCTGCGGACGAATCGATTAAAACCGACCGCGCCGTGCTTATAGGCAAATAATTATCGGAGCAGTTATGCAAAAAGGCAGATTGACTATCCCCACGGACGAAACGTACGTTGAGGGAACTAAAAAATTTATAACGTACTGGAACGCCGACGCCGTGAGAGATTGCGACGGCGTTTCTCTTCCGAAAGACGTGAAGCAATTCAAAACCGACGTTTACAAGGCGTATTTTATCGTGCGCGAGGACCACGAGTACGCCAAGGCGCATCCCGAATACTGGCAGAATACCGCTCTTATTTCCGAGCGTTATACGGCAAAATCGGACGTTCTGGAAATAGACCTTCTGAAAAACACTTTCAAGGAGGCTTTTTCGGTAAACGCCGAACGGTATAGAGAGTTCTGGCAGGTTATAGACAGAACCACGGGGCAAATTCACGAAGATTGGGAATATCTCGGGAACGACGTCGTTCGCATAACGAGCGCAAAGAAATATCACGAATACACGGTTAATTTCTTTGCAAAAAACTGCTGGGACCCCGTTCAGATTTATAATTATCACGTCAATAATTGGACTTGCGATAAAGACGTGGATTTAGACCCCGTTTATCCCGAAGCGTTAGAGCATATGCTTTTCCGTATGGAAAAGTGGCTTAAAGAGAACCCCGACGTGACTGTGGTGCGGTTTACCACGTTTTTTTATAATTTCCTTATAGTGAACGTCACGGGGATTAAGCAGAGGATATGGGATTGGCATAATTACGCTATGACCGCTTCGCCCGCGATGTTCGATTTGTTTGAAAAAGAAACGGGCGAAAAAATGACGCTTGAAAATCTCATCGGCGGCGGATATTATTCCAACAGGTTTACCGTTCCCGACGAAACGATGAGAAAATACGTCGATTTCGTTCAGAGAAAATGCGCCGAACGGGCGAAGAAATTCGTCGATTTATGCCATAAATACGGCAAAAAAGCGTTGATGTTCGATGGCGACCACCGCGTGGGCGTAGAGCCGTATTCTCCTTATTTCCCGTCTATCGGGCTCGACGGAGTGGTTGGCGCGCCTTCGAGCGCGATTTACGCGCAACAGGTTGCAAATATAAAAGGAGTAAAGTTTACCGAAGGCAGGCTTAATCCCTACTTTTTCCCGAACGAATGCCCCGGCGACGAACGTGGTACGCAGATACTTTATTCGTGTTGGGACGGAATTCGCCGCGGACTTATGAAAAAGCCGATAGACCGCATAGGCTTCGGCGGATATTTAAAGCAGATAGAAAATTACGAAAAACTGAAAGTTGCCATTAAAAACGTTTGCGACGAGTTCAGGAGCATACGAGAAAATATCGGCGAAAATAAGTGCTTCACGAAGGCGAACGTTGCCGTTATCTCGTACTGGGGCAGGCTCGATACTTTTATGATGAATGGAATTTTCGTCGACGACCCTCGTCAGGACGGGTTTTATTACACGGCAATGCTCACCGCGCTTGCGATTTTGCCCGTAGACGTCGATTTTATTTCTTTTGACGACGTTATAAACGGCGACTTAAATAAATACGACGTTCTGGTTTCCGACGGAATTCCCGGCACGTCCTTTCAGGGTGACAAATGCTGGAAAAACCCCGAGCTTACGGCTAAAATTCGCGAATTCGTCGATAACGGCGGTGGATTTGTCGGCGTGGGCGAACCGAGCGGTTATCAATATCAGGGCAGATATATTCAGCTTTCCGACGTTTTGGGCGTGGAAAAGGAATGTAACTTCCGCCATTTTGAAAAACGCGACGATATGAAGCCGATAGGGAATCATTTTATAACCGACGGCGTGGATATGACGAAAATCGCTTTTAACTCAAACGTGAGAGGTATGTATCCGCTCACCGCAAGCGTTATAAAAATGCGTTACGACGAGAGTTATCCTTACGGCTGGCAGAATGCGGGGCATATAGATTTGGCCGTGAACGAATACGGAAAGGGGCGAAGCGTTTATCTTTCCGGCGTGGCTTCCTGCAACGAAAGTTTCAGGCTTATTTACAATGCGATTTTGTGGGCGTGCGGAAAAGAAGACGAGAAAAAAATCGTTTATTCCGAAAATTCCGGCGTGGACGCCTATTATTATGCGAACGGCGAAAAGTATGCGCTTATAAATTCCACAGCCGAGCCTCAATGCACGGAATTTTACGATAAGTGGGGCTATAAGTCGATTATCGAGCTGAAACCAAAGGAAATAAAGTGGCTTTTAGACGCTGATTCGGTAATTAAACAAACGAAGTCGACAGAAATAGAGTGATACGAATCAGGGTTATCGAGGCGGAAATCGATTAACTTTTGAGGCGCAATCGATTAACTTTTAAAGATTTATAAAAAAGTGTTGACAAAAGAATAAAGTCGGAATATAATAAAATTGCAGGTGTAACGCTACGCCTGCAATTTTTTAAAGAGGTTTTATATGCCGAGAGATTTTTTGTTTACGAAAGACGAAATCGTGAAAGCCGCGCTCGATTTAACGAGAGAAAAAGGCTTTGCCGCGGTTTCCACGCGCGCGTTGGGAGAGAAACTCGGCGCGTCGTCGCGGCCGGTGTTCAGCCATTTCAGCAATATGGCGGAGGTTCAAAGTGCGATTATAAACGCGGCGAACGAGCTTTATCAATCGTATAGAAGCGAGGAGACTGCAAGCGGAAAATACGTTCCGTATAAGGCAAGCGGAATGGCGTACGTTCGTTTCGCAAAGGAAGAAAGAGAACTTTTCAAGTTGCTTTTTATGCGCGACCGCTCGCAGGAGCAAATAAAGGAAGACCCCGAGGAAATGGACGCGTTAATCGAAATTATCGGGAAACAGGTCAAAATAGACAAGGAAGAAGCGAAAACTTTCTATTTTGAAATGTGGGCTTACACGCACGGAATTGCGGCGATGATTGCAACGAATTATCTCGTTTGGGACGAGGCGTTTATAAGTCGGGCGTTGACGGACGCCTACGAAGGGTTGAAACTTCGGTATGAAACGGGGAGGAGCTTAAAATGATTGACGCGAATGGGATAACGAAGTCGTACGGCTTCGGCGAAAACAAAACTGAGGTGCTTAAAGGTGTCGATTTGCAGATTGCGGACGGGGATTTCGTCGTTATTCTCGGTGCGTCCGGCTCGGGAAAATCCACGCTTTTAAATTGCCTTTCGGGGTTGGAACGTGTGGACGGCGGGCATATTTTATACGATTCGGTCGATATTACGAAACTTTCCGATAAGGAACTTACGAACTTCCGCAAAGATAATATCGGATTCGTTTTCCAGCAGTATTATCTGCTTCCGAATATGACCGTCGAGAAAAACGTTCGTATGGGGGCTGACCTTGCCGGGAACGGCGATTACAAGGAAATAATCGAAGCCGTCGGATTGGAGGCGAAACTCGGCAAATATCCGTCCGAACTTTCGGGCGGGGAACAGCAAAGGGTTTCGGTTGCCCGCGCGCTTGCGAAAAAGCCGAAAGCGTTGTTTCTGGACGAACCCACGGGCGCGCTCGACGAAAAAACGGGGCGACAACTGCTCGATTACGTTTGCAAACTGCATAACGAATACGGGTTTACCGTCGTTATGGTTACGCACAACGGAAATATTGCCGAAACGGCAAATACGGTAATAGGTTTAAACAGCGGAAAAATAGCGGAGTTTTACGTCAACGAAAACCCGAAAACCGCTTACGAAATCGGGTGGTAGAGCTATGGTAATCGGATTTAAGGACGCCGCAAAACTGTTCGGCATATCGATTATCGCTTGTTGCGCCGCATTCGTTTGCACGCTTTTTTTGAGCTATAACGTCGACCTTGCGGCTATAAAGAGTGAAATAACGATGGAATCGGAAGCGGCTTTGTATAACGCGCAGGTGCTTATGGGTAGGGTGGTTGCCGGCGTTTCGGGAGGTTGCCTCGTGATAACTTCCGTGGTTATGCTTCTGTTTTACGTTAAAAATTACGTCTCGTCGCACGGCAAGGAGTTGGGAATTCTCAAAGCCATAGGCTATTCCGAAGCGAAAATTTCAAAGCATTTTTGGGTGTTCGGGCTTCCCGTGCTTGTCGGTTGCGCGTTGGGTTTTGCCGTCGGATATTTCTATCTTCCGACGTTTTATCAAAAACAAGCCCCGAACTTGCCGGCGTTAACCCCGAAATTTCATTTGTCGCTTGCGTTTTCCCTTATCGGCGCGCCGACGGCTGTTTTCATTGCGATTTCGACGTTGTTCGCTTACCTGAAACTGAAAAGTCCGGTGCTGGATTTGCTTCGTGAAAAACAGCGTTATAAAGTTAAAATCGGCAAGGACGGAAAGGAGGGCGAGCCGTTTTTGAAAGACTTGCGCGGCGTAACGCTTAAAAGTCGCAAGCCGCTCGTTTTCTTCGTGGCGTTTTCGGCGTTTTGCTTTTCGGCGATGGTGCAGATGTCCTTTTCGATGAACGAGCTTGCGAGCGAAACTTTCGCCGTAATGGTTTTGTCAATCGGGCTTATTCTCGCCTTCGTCACCTTACTTCTCTCCCTTTCGAGCGTGGTTTTCGGCAACGCGAAAACGATTGCGATGATGCGGGTGTTCGGTTACGACGACAAAACTTGCAGCCGTTATATTCTGGGTGCGTATCGCCCGATTTCTTACGTCGGCTTTGCGCTTGGCACGGCGTATCAATACGGATTGCTTCGATTGATGGTTTCGGTGGTGTTTGCGGAAATCGGCAACGTGCCGAAATACGCTTTCGACTTCGGGAGATGCCTTATAACGCTGGCGTTATTCGTCGTTACTTACGAAACGGTCACGTTTCTTTATTCGCTCAAAATTAAAAGAATTTCCGTTAAAAGTATTATGTCGGAGTGATAAGCCGACTTTTGCGGAAAACGAAAAACGGTTCGTAACCCTTTTCTTGCGGGCCGTTTTTTTGCTCGTAAACGTTTACAATAATTCGGAATTATGCTATACTGTTTCCGTTGCGAAAATCGTTGCGAGTTTTCGGCTAACGGTTTCGTTGAATAACGGTTTCGTTGAAAGCCTCGGTTTAACGAAAAACGCGAAAACCGCGTTAATAACGAAAATTACGAAAAAAGATTGCAGGAGCGCATTATGATTGAAAAATACGGAGAATTCAGCGAAAAACTCGGCGGGTATAAAATAGAAAAATTACCCGACGCGGGAAATTACGAATACATATATAAAAACGACGAGATTTTAGTCAAAGTCGACCAGTACGGCGTGATAACCGCGCAAATAAATCCGCCCGTGGGCGAGGCGGTTTTCAAGAGGGAAGAAAGGGAACTCGGTTCGCCCGTAAAGGTTTGCATTTCGGACGGCGAAAACGTTTTCGGTAACTTCGACGCGCTTCGCTCCGACTCGGTGATGATTGACTTTTTGCCCGAAAAATCGACTTATAGCCTCACTTTTGGAAAAACGAAGGTTGTAACCGAGGTTTACGTTGCCGAAAAAGGCAAGCGTTTTATAATGAACGTCAAAATCGAAAATCTCGGCAAGGAAGATAAGCAATATAAGGTTTTGAAATGTTGTTTTCCTTATCTGAACGAACTTTTAATGGCTCCGTGGGATAAGCCGGAATGGTACACGAGGACGGAATATCTGGAAGATAAAAACGCGTTTTTAACCACGAAGTTCAGCGTTGCGGGCAAAAAGGAAGAAAGAAGGTATCTTACCGTCGTTGCAAGCGATACGGCGGACAGCCGCGAATTAAGCCT
Source organism: uncultured Clostridia bacterium (assembly GCA_937915565.1). Classification (GTDB taxonomy): domain Bacteria; phylum Bacillota; class Clostridia; order Christensenellales; family Borkfalkiaceae; genus UBA10281. The sequence continues at coordinate 7,410 of CALDMH010000091.1, forward strand.
TGAAAGGCTCGTTTCCGCAACTAAAAATTTCAGCGTGATACCGGATAAAATAGGCGGAAAAACCGAGGACGTTCTCTATGCGTTCAAGCAGTGCGTTTCAACGCTTTCCTCGTTCGCGTTGAAGGCGGGGGAGGCTCGCTCGTTCACGCAGGTGTTCGCCGTCAGCGACGACGAGAAGAATATTTCGGAGGACATAGCCGCCTCGAAAAGGTATTTCGATTTGCAAAAACAGGAAAAAGAGCTTGAAAACGTCGAAAAGAAGTACGACGAGCTGTTTTCCGTCAGGCGTGTGAAAACGGGGAAGGCCGATTTCGACAGGTTCATAAATGGATTTTTGCCGCTTGAAATGTATTGGGTGTCCTCGCTCGACCGCGGTTGGCCGACGGGAATGCGCGGCGTGAGAGACGCGTCGAACGATTTCGAGGGTATGCTTTGCTACGACAAGGAGGCGTGCAAGGGCGTTATCGAAAACGTATTCTCCAAGCAAAGAAGCGACGGCTGGTATCCTCGTCAAGTTCCCTTCGGGAGCGGAACGAAGTTCGATTTAAGGGAGTTCGTCGATTCGGCTTGCTTCTTTACGGAATACGTTTACGATTATCTCGCTTATGCGGACGATTATTCGATTCTCGAAAAAGAATATCCTTACTTCGACGACGAGAAAAAGGAAACGGGCTTGACGCACCTTAAAAAGGGAATGGATTATCTCATTTCGGACGACGCTCTCGGCGTTCACGGGCTTGTTAAAATGCGCGGCGGCGACTGGCTCGATTGTTTAAGCGGAGTAGGCAAAAAAGGCGTCGGCGAAAGCGTTATGGTGTCCTGCCAACTCGTTATGTGCCTCGGCTATTTGTCGCAGATTCTCAAAAAAACGGGGCGGGCAAACGAAGCCGAAAAATACGATAAGTCCGCCTATAAGTTGATAAACGCCATAAATAAGGCGTCGTTTAACGGAAAATATTACGATGCGGTTTATACGGATAACGGCACCTGGCTGTTCTCCGAAAAGGACGAGGACGGAGAGAGAAGAGTGTACGTTCCTACAAACGCTTACGCCGTGATAAGCGGCGTGGCTAATGGAAAAGAGGACTCCGTTTTTGCGGAAATAAGCAAACTTAAAACTTCGGACGGTTACAAACTTTTTTCAAAACCGCTCGGCGGGAAGTTTATAGACGGAATCGGAAAAATGGGAACGGGCGATTTTCAACCGTATTTTGCCGAAAACGGAAGCGTTTACAATCACGGCTCGCAGTGCTTCTTGGTAAGAGCTCTTGCCAAAGCGGGAAGATACGAGGAAATCGCAGATGTTCTGGGTTACGCAATGCCGCTCGACGCAAATAAACATTCGCCCGAAAAAACCTGCTCCGCGCCTTACGCAATCACAAATTGCTATCATCTCGTACCGTCGTTTTACGGCAGAGCGGGTTTCTCGTTCTTAACCGGCAGCGTGGCGATGCTTGAAAGAGCTGTGTATAGTTGGGTTTTCGGTTTAAACTTCACTCTGGACGATGTAGTTATCGCCCCGTGCGTGCCGAAAGAATATGTCGACGCCGAAATAGAAACGCCTTATAACGGCTTCCGCATTACGGTTAAATACGTCGGTTACGGCGCGGAAATTGAGAGCGCGGAAATTGAGAGCGCGGAAATTGCAAACGCGGCGCTCAGCGGCCAAAAAACCGACGGAAAGAAGCTTTTGATTTCGTCGGACGGTCGTTCGGTCGTCGTTGATAAAAAAGCGATTTCGGGCGATACGACGATAATCGTGAAGATGAAAAGAACGAAATAAAGACAAAAATTACGCCTGCAAACGGCGGGCGAAAAACCTGCTCCGATAGCCGAAAATGATAGCGCGCGGAAAGGCAAAAATGATAGCGTGCGGAAAGGCAAAAATCAATTATTTCTCGGAAATTGCGTTTTTTGCCTCTCAACAGTTGAAAAATACTTTCAAAAGTGTTATCATAATATTTGTTGATTAAACATAAGAGGTAAAATTATGGGCGATTTTCTTACGATTGATATTCAGGGCTTCAAAGCGGACCTTCCGATTCTTCCCCTTCCGAGCGGCGTTAAAATTGCGTTTTTCAATCTTCACGGCGCGGTGGATATGACGGAGCATTGCGGAAAAAAGCTTGCCGAGCATCTTAAAGACTGCGAAGTTTTGATAACGGCGGAGTCCAAGGGCTTGCAACTTTGCCACGTTTGCGCGAGAGAACTCGGACATAAATTTTACGCCGTTGCGAGAAAAAGCCGCAAACTTTATATGCAGGACGGCGTCGGGGTTCAGTACGGTTCGTCGATTACCACGGGCAAGCCGCAGGAACTTTTCCTTTCAAAACACGATATAGATTTGCTTAAAGGAAAGAAGGTTGGAATCGTGGACGACGTCGTTTCCACGGGCGAAAGTCTTTTGGGGCTTGAAAAACTCGTCAACGAAGCTGGCGGAATAATCACGAAAAAAGCGTTCGTTCTCGCCGAGGGAAAAGCCGCCGAAAGAAAGGATATAGTTTATCTTTCCACGATTCCTCTTTTATAATTTAAAACTTGAAGTAGACGAAACTCTTCGCAAAAACGCGAAGAGTTTTTTGTTTTGCCCGCTTTGGTGGCCACAGGCGATTGCGTTTTGACGGGTTCTAACGCCAATCTCACTCGGTTACTTTGCTGAAATGCGAGAATAAAGCTTACAACACCAGAAATACGAGAATAAAGCGCGCTTTGCCGAAATATATATTATTGAATAAAGTGTTACGAGGATAATATGAACGCGCATTCCGTGAAAATAAGAGAAATCGAAAGTTACTATCAAACGAGCGAAAGCGCGGGTTTAAAACGCGAGCAGGTTGAAAAAAACAGGCGTAAGTTCGGGAAAAACGAGCTTACGGCAAAAAAGAAAAAGTCGCTTTTCAAAAGGTTTTTAGAGGCCCTTTCCGAGCCGACGCTTATTATCCTCGAATTTGCTTGGGCGATAACCGTCGGTGTGAACCTCGGCAAATTCATAAAAAACGGTTCGAGCGACGTTTACGAGTGCGTGGGCATATTGGCGGCCATTCTGATTTCCGCCTGCCTTACGGTTTATATGGAAGGGCGTTCGGAAAAAGCGTTCGAGCTTTTAGGGGCGGTTTACGATAAAATCAGCGTAAAGGTTATAAGGGACGGGCGCGTTACGGTTATTCCGAAAGAGGAAATCGTCGCTGGGGACGTGGTTCTCATCGAAACGGGCGATAAGCTCGTTGCCGACGGCAGATTGATAGAATGTAACGGCCTGAAAACGGACGAATCCACTTTGACGGGCGAAAGCAACAGGGCGACGAAAGCGGTTTGCGAAATGACCGATAAAACGCCGCTTGCGGAAAGGAAGAATTGCGTTTTTTCAGGCACATTCGCAAGTCAGGGCACGGGAAAAATGATTGTAACGGCGGTTGGGGATAACGCCGAACTCGGCAAAATCGCGGGGCAACTCGGCGGAGGGGCGGTGAACGCGCCGCTTAACGAAAAGCTTGCGAAACTCGGCAAAAAAGTTACGATTATCGGCGCGATTTCCGCCGGAATTGCGTTTATTCTTTCGATTTTACGGCTTTCGGCAACCGAAAATCTCTCGTTTTTTTCCGTTCAGGACGCGTTTATCGAGGCGATAGTTTTAATCGTTGCGGCAGTGCCGGAAGGTCTGCCCACGACGGCGGCAATTTCTCTTTCGCTCAACGTTTTGAAGCTTGCAAAGTCCAACGCGCTTATAAGAAAACTCGTCGCGGCGGAAACGGTGGGGTGCGTGAGCGTTATTTGCTCCGACAAAACCGGAACGCTGACCGAAAACGATATGCGCGTTGAAAATCTTAACTGCGAATTCGGGAAAGCTTCCGAAAAATACGCGTTGCTTAACTCCGCCGTGAATTCCACAGCGGTGCTTAAATCCGACCGCGGCGATATGAAAGCCTTCGGCTCGGCAACCGAGGGCGCGTTGTTGAAGTATGCTTTAAAACTCGGCGTTGACTATGAAAAAGTGCGCGATAAACGACTTATAGACGGGTTTTTACCGTTTAATTCGGACAATAAATATATGGCTTGCGTCTATCGCTCTAACGAAAAGGATATAGTTTTTTTGAAAGGCGCGCCGGAGCGCGTGCTTCCGCTTACGACCGTTTCCGAAAGAGCGGAGTTATTGCTTAAAGAGATAAGTTCGTTTCAAAGGCGTGGGAAAAGAGTTATTGCGTTTGCGAGAAAAGATTGCCCGCGCGGAGGAATGACGGTTGAGGAAATCGTTAAGCAAGGCGGTTTCGTTTACGACGGTTATGCGGTTATCGCCGACCCCGTCCGGCGCGACGTGAAAAAATCGATTGCGGCGTGCAAAAGCGCGGGCATCGACGTTAAGATGATGACGGGCGACAATGCGGAAACCGCCACGGCAATCGCGATGGAAACGGGGCTTATAACTTCCTCTTCGCAGGTGGTTATGGCGGACGAAATCGAGGCGACGCCGCTCGAAGTTTTGAAGGATAAAATGCGCAATATCGGCGTAATCGCGAGAAGTACTCCGTCGGTGAAACTGAAAGCCGTGGAGGCGTTGAAAATGACGGGTGCGGTCGTTGCGGTTACGGGCGACGGAGTGAACGACGCACCTGCCATAAAGCACGCGGATATAGGAATCGCGATGGGTTCGGGCTCGGAGATAACGAAAGAGGCGAGCGACATCGTGCTTTTAGACGATTCTTTTTCGACGATAGTAAAAGCCGTGTCCTTCGGACGGAACATTTACAGGAATTTTCAAAGGTTCATAACTTTCCAGCTCACGGTAAACGTCACGGCAATGCTCGTCGTAATCATAAGCCTTGCTCTCGGGCTCGTAAGTCCGTTCAACGCCGTGCAGCTTCTATGGATAGACATAATTATGGACGGCCCGCCCGCGCTCACGCTCGGGCTTGAAAAGGGCGGCTCGGAGGTTTTGAAATACAGCCCCGTCAAGCGAACGGACGAGATTGTAACGCCGAAAATGCTGATTCGCATAATAATTCAGGGCGCGTATATGGCAACGATAATTATTCTGGAATACCTTTTCGACTTTTTGCGCGCGGGAAGAGAGCTTCTGCCCACGGCGTTGTTCTGTATGTTCGTAATATTTCAGCTCTTTAACGCCTTTAATTGCAGGAAACTTTCGGGCGAAAGTATTTTTGAGTCGATAGGAAATAATAAGCTTATGCTTATCGTTTTCGGCGTAACTTTTGCTTTTCAAATACTTATTACGCAGGTTTTGGGCGGATTTTTCAAAACCGAGCCGATGCCCGTGGGGCTGTGGCTCAAAGTGATAGGCGTTTGTTCCACCTGCGTGCTGTTCTCGGAAACGTATAAATTATTCTATCGGATTATGCCGCGCGTCGGTAGAATGAAACCGCAGAATTAGCATACACTATAACTATGAGAATAATAAAAGTATCGGACGCCGCGGCGCAAGCGTCGGGCGTCGAATACGTCGGGAACACTCTTCTCGGGTTGGTCGGAGAAATCGGCGGGGAATTGAAATATTCGGGAGATAAGGCTCGCGTCACGCTTAAAATCGGCGCGCCGGAAAGGTACGCGGATTATTTGAGAAGCGAGATTGAGGACAGAATCGCGGACGTTATCGCGGTGGGGTATAAATATCGTTACTTTAAAAAAGGAATATCGGCGTCGGGCTTGATGCCGTTTGAAAAGGAAATTTTATATAGCGCGTTGATTGCCGCAGATATAGACGAGGACAAAAGGTTCGTCGTGAAAAAGGAAAGGCTTCTGGAACATTACGCCGTGGACGGAATCTTCAATTTTCGGCTCGCACCGTTAAAACGCAAATGGGAAGAAATAGTCGGGTATATTCCGTCGGTGTTCACGAGCGGACAGTTAAAGGATTTCGTCAGGTATCTCATCGGCGAAAAACGAGGGAAAAAGGCGATAGTCCGCAACGGGCTGGTTTACGACGGCAATTATAATCTTCTCGAAAGGTCGAGGCTTTTGCCCGCGCTTCCGGGCGGCGCGGAAGGGAAAATTCTCCGCGAGGTGATTCTTTCCGCAAGCGGAAGGGTGGAAGTCGGCTCGGAAATTCCCGAAGCCGACAGAAAATATCTGCGCGATTTTTACGGCGGAAGGATTTCGTTTAAAACGGGTGCGGAGAAGTAATAAGAAAAATATGCGGAAAAACAGTTGACAAAATTTTGGCGGGGTATATAATAGAGTTATAAATTAAATGTTCGTAGAAAAAGACAAGTAGCGCGAATAAGCCGTACAGAGAGCGCGGGGCGATGAGAGCCGCGTAGGATAAAACGTTTGCGAAACCGCTTTTTTCAGAACGGGGCGCGCCCTCCCGAAACGGGCAATAAAGAGGCCGGTAAGGCAACTAAGGTGGAACCGCGGAAAGATATTTTTCGTCCTTAAACGTTTGTTTGAGGGCGATTTTTTATTATCCCGAAAAGCTTGATTGATTTAAAAAAGTCGGGCTATAAGTCGATTAACGCCGTGTTTTGGTTGAAAACGCCGCGTTTTGGCCGGTTTGGCTTGCCTACGGAATCACAAAAGGAGAAACAATATGAAAATTACGTTGACTGACGGAAAAGCTTTGGAGCTTCCTAAGGGAACAACCGTCGCGGGGGTTGCTTCCGCGATAAGCGAAGGGCTCAGGAGAAACGCGCTGGCCGGGAAAGTAAACGGCAAACTCGTCGACCTTTCTTACGCTCTCGAAGAGGACGCGGAGGTCGTTATCGTTACGGCGAAAGACCCGGAAGCCCTCAATATTTACCGCCACACCTGCTCGCACGTTCTCGCGCAGGCGGTTAAATCCATTTATCCCACCTGCTCGCTCGCGATAGGTCCTACCATCGACACCGGTTTCTATTATGATATAGACTTCAAAACGCCCATCACGATGGACGACCTTCCCAAAATCGAGGAAGAGATGAAGAAAATCATCAAGGCCGACCTTGCAATCGAGAGATTCGAGCTCCCGAGAGAAGACGCAATCGCCCTTATGAAGAAATACAAAGAGCCTTATAAGGTTCAGCTTATAAAAGACCTTCCCGAGGACAGCGTTATTTCCTTCTATAAGCAAGGCGATTTCACCGACCTTTGCCGCGGCCCGCATCTTCCTTCCACGGGCTTGATTAAAGCGTTCAAACTCACCTCCATTGCGGGCGCGTATTGGAGAGGCGACGAGAAAAACAAGATGCTTACGAGGATTTACGGAACGGCTTTCTTCAAAAAAGCGGATATGGAAGCGTATTTCACGATGCTCGAAGAGGCAAAGAAGCGCGACCACGTCAAGCTCGGAAAAGAACTTAAACTTTTTGCTCTTTTAAACGAGGGCAAAGGCTTCCCGTTCTTCCTTCCCAACGGAATGGTCGTTAAAAACGCCTTGATTGACTATTGGAGAAAAATTCACCGCAGAGAGGGTTACGTCGAGGTGTCGACGCCCATTATGCTTTCGAGAACGCTTTGGGAAACCTCCGGTCACTGGGACCATTATAAAGAAAATATGTACACCACGAAAGTGGACGACGAGGATTACGCAATCAAGCCGATGAACTGCCCGGGCGGAATGCTTATTTATAAGCTCGAACCGAGAAGTTATAAGGATTTGCCTATGAGAATAGGCGAACTCGGACTCGTTCACCGTCACGAGCGTTCCGGCCAGCTCCACGGCCTTATGAGAGTGAGATGCTTCACGCAGGACGACGCGCACATATATATGACGCCCGAGCAGATTACGCCCGAAATTAAAGGCGTAGTTCGTTTAATCGACGAGGTTTACAGTCTTTTCGGATTCAAATATCACGTCGAGCTTTCAACCCGTCCCGATAACAGCATCGGCTCGGACGAGGATTGGGAACACGCAACCGACGCTCTTCGCGAGGCTTTGGACGAGCTTAAACTTCCTTACGTTGTGAACGAAGGTGACGGCGCGTTCTACGGCCCGAAAATCGACTTCCATTTAACCGATTCTATCGGCAGAACGTGGCAGTGCGGAACGATTCAGCTCGACTTCCAGTTGCCGCAAAGATTTAACGCCGAATACGTCGGCGAGGACGGCGAAAAACATCGTCCGATTATGATTCACAGGGTCGTTTTCGGTTCAATCGAGCGTTTCATCGGCATCTTAATCGAGCATTTCGAGGGTAAATTCCCGCTTTGGCTTGCGCCCGTTCAGGTTAAAATTATGGACGTTTCCGAGAAGAGCGAGCAATATTGCAAAGAAGTTTACAAAAAGCTCTTCGACGCGGGTCTTCGTCCCGAAAACGACCTTCGTCCCGAAAAAATCGGCAAGAAAATCAGAGAAGCCGAACTTGAAAAAGTTCCGTATATGCTCGTAATAGGCGAAAAGGAAGCCGAAAGCGGAGAGGTTGCGATAAGAAAGAGAGGCGTCGGCGACATCGGAAAGATGAAACTCGACGATTTCGCTGAACTTTGCAAAAAGCAAATCGAAACGATGGAAAAGTGGTGAGCCGAGCCGAATAAAAGCGGCAAAATTTAATCGCGTAATATGGCAAAGGCAAGCCGAATAGGCGTGGAAAAGCCGAGCGCATAGTATAGTAAAGCCGAGCCGAACAAAGCGTTGAAATTTGGTCGAACAAAAAGCAAAAGTCTTGCTATAAGTCGATTAAACGGCAAAAACGCGATTTATCGAGCTCGTAATTCCGTTAAGCGATAAACGAAACGGACTATTTTCCGATAAAGCGAATATCAACAAAATAACGTAAGCGCGCCCCGAAGCCGTTCGGCTTCGGGGCGCGTATTTTAAAATCCGAGTTTCCTAAAAAGCAATCCCGGTTTTATTTCGGTTTTATTCCGTTTTATTTCGTTTTATAAAAATTCCCCCGAAAAACAATAAAAATATATTTATTTAATATAATATTTTTGTTATATCGATTGACACCGTTATGCAAATTTAGTATAATACGTAGTGAATGTCGACATAAGCGATTTATAGTTCGACAAAACTTCAAAAAATCCTTTATTGTTATTTTGGCTGGCATTAAAGGAAACTCTATTTTTTCACTTAAAGGAGGGCTGACAATGGCTCATTTGCAGGAGGCGGCGGTTAAGCAAATCAACGCGATTTGCGACAGATACAAAAACGAAAAAACCCCGCTTATGATGATTCTGAGCGACATTCAGAAGGAATACGGCTATATTCCTCTTGAAGTTCAGGAGCTCGTTTCCGAAAAGACGGGGATTTCCGTCGCGGAAATTTACGGCGTCGTAACTTTCTATTCTTTCTTTTCGCTTATGCCGAAGGGAAAATACGTTATCGGTTGTTGTTTGGGAACTGCTTGCTACGTTAAAGGCGCGCAGCAGGTTATCGACAAGTTTTCCGAAATTTTGAACGTTAAACCCGGCGAAACGAGCGCGGACGGATTGTTTACGCTCGACGCGCTTCGTTGCATCGGCGCGTGCGGTATTGCTCCCGCGGTTTCGATAAACGGAAAGGTTTATCCCAAAATGACGGTCGACGCAGTTCCGAGCGTAATCGAAGAGTACAGAGCGATGGGAGGAAACGTAAATGAAGATTAAGAATTTTACTCAACTGAACTCTAAAATCGAGAAATGCTCGAAGTGTATGGACTCGAAGTTCACCGGTTCGGACGGAAGAAGACATATCGTTCTTTGCGGAGGAACGGGCTGCCTTTCCTCTAATTCTGCCGAAATCAAAGCCGAATTCGAAAGGCTTATTTCCGAGAAGAACCTCGGCGACAAAGTTACCGTAAACCAAGTTGGTTGCTTCGGTTTCTGCTCGCAAGGTCCTTTCGTTAAAATCTATCCCGAAGACACTCTTTACAGAATGGTAAGTATCGAGGACGTTGCCGAAATAGTGGAAAAGGATATTGAGGGCGGCGAAATCGTTGAAAGACTTTTGTACGTCGACCCCGTTACCGAAAAGAAAATCAGCAAGCAGGACGAAATAACTTTCTATAAAAAGCAGGTTCGTATCGCTTTGCACGGCTGCGGAAGCATCAACCCCGAAAATATCGACGAGGCTTTGGGCGCGGGCGCGTTCAAAGGTCTTGAAAACGCTCTTAAAAAGGATAGAGCGGACGTTATAAAGGATATACTCGATTCCGGTCTTCGCGGCCGCGGCGGCGGCGGATTCCCCACCGGCAGAAAGTGGCAGTTCGCTTACGCTCAACCCGACGGCGAGAAATACGTCGTCTGCAACGGCGACGAGGGCGACCCCGGCGCGTTTATGGACAGGTCGATTCTCGAAGGTAATCCCCTTGCCGTAATCGAAGGTATGATGATAGCCGGTTACGCCATCGGCGCGCAAAACGGTTATTTCTACGTCAGAGCGGAGTATCCCATTGCCGTAAACAGGCTTAAAATCGCCATAAAGCAAGCCGAAGAACTCGGCCTTATCGGCGACAATATTCTCGGAACGGATTTCTCGTTCCGCGTACATATCCGTCTCGGCGCGGGCGCGTTCGTCTGCGGCGAAGAAACCGCCCTTCTCAATTCTATCGAAGGTCAGCGCGGTATGCCTCGTCCTCGTCCGCCGTTCCCTGCGGTCAAAGGTTTGTGGCAGTGCCCCACGATTGTGAACAACGTTGAAACGCTCGCTTGCGTTCCTTACATTTTGAGAGAGGGCGTTGAAGCGTTCGCCAAGCACGGCACGGAAAAATCCAAAGGCACGAAGGTTTTCGCGCTCGGCGGAAAAATCAACAACGTAGGTCTCGTGGAAGTTCCTATGGGAACGACTCTTCGCGAACTTATTTACGACATCGGCGGCGGAATTCCTCACGGAAAGAAGTTTAAAGCCATTCAGACGGGCGGTCCGTCCGGCGGCTGCCTTACCGAAGCCGATTTGGACGCCGAAATCGATTTCGACAACCTCGTTGCAAAGGGCTCGATGATGGGTTCGGGCGGAGCTATCGTTATGGACGAAGACAACTGTATGGTAGACGTCGCGAAGTTCTATATGGAATTCATTTACGACGAATCCTGCGGAAAATGTTCGCCCTGCCGTATCGGCACGAAGAGAATGCTCGAACTTCTCACCAAAATCGTTGAAGGAAAGGCTACTATGGACGACCTCGACGCGCTTGAAAAACTTGCCGCGAACGTAAGAAGCAACTCGCTTTGCGCTCTCGGACAAACCGCGCCCAACCCCATTCTTTCCACGCTCACGCATTTCAGGGACGAATATATAGCCCATATCGTTGACAAGCGTTGCCCCGCGCACGTTTGCAAAAAGCTTATGGTTTACGCTATCGACCCCGATAAGTGCAAGAAGTGCAGTCTTTGTTCCAGAAAATGCCCCGTCGACGCTATTCACGGCGTCGTCGGAAAAGAACCGTACGTTATCGATACCGAGAAGTGTATCAAGTGCGGAATGTGCATAGCGTCGTGTAAATTCGGCGCAGTCGAGAAAAAGTAAGCGGAGGAAGATAAACTATGGCTAAAATAAATATTAAAATCGAAGGCGTACCTTACGAAGTCGAAGCCGGTATGACCGTGCTCGAAGCGGCGAAAGCCTGCGGTTACGAGATTCCCTCGCTTTGCGCGTTCAATCACGGCGAATGTTCGAGAGGTTCTTGCAGAGTTTGTCTCGTTGAGGCAACCGGCGCGAGAGGGCTCGTGGCTTCGTGCGTATATCCCGTTGCGGAGGGAATGGAAATAACCATTTCTTCTCCCAAAGCGGTTGAGGCGAGAAGATGCTCCGTTGAGCTTCTCCTTTCCAATCACAACAAAAATTGTCAGCAGTGCGATAAAAACGGCAAATGCGAACTTTTGCACGTCGCACAGCTCGTCGGCGCAAGGGACGATATGTATCAGGGAGAAATGACTCCCGTTACGGTCGACCAGCTTACGCCGTCCGTTAAGAGAGATACTTCAAAATGTATTCTTTGCGGAAGATGTATCGAAAGATGCAAAAACGCTCACGGACTTTCCGTT
>CALDMH010000092.1 GCA_937915565.1 uncultured Clostridia bacterium
TAAACTCGTCGATTGCCCCATTCGCCTTTTCCGTTCCGAGATGGCGAATGGGGCAATCGACGAGTTTAAGCCCCGCGCTGATTGCTTTTCTTCTTATCTTTTTAATTTCTTCGGGGTTGTCGATTCCCTCGATTTTCTTATCCGCGCCGAATTCGAGATAAATTCCGTCGACGTAGGAAATAGCGTCCTGAACGATGTCGTGACCGATTCTGTCCGGAAGCGAACCGCCGACGTAACTCGAAAGAGAGAGTTTTCCGTCCGAAAACGCGCCCGCGCCGGAAAATCCCGTGGTAATGGCACAGTTTTTGCAGTTCATACAATGCCCGGTTTTCTTCTTCGGACAGACTCGTTTTTCAATCGCCGAGCCCTTTTCCACAATCGTTATTTTTCCTTTGTAACCGTTGCGAACAAGTTCGAGCGCGGTGAAAATACCCGCCGGACCTGCCCCGATAATCAATACGTCGGTGTTCATTTCTTCCCTCCGTTCGGCAAAGCGTTAAAACGCGTTGCCTCAAAAAAAATTACGACAAATTATAACATACGCGCGCGCAAAAGTAAAGCGGAATGTGTGACGGCTTAACGAAATTTATTGACGAATCACGTCTTTTTCAGGGCCGTTTTCGGCGAATTAAACTTCCGAAAAATATTTTTTAAAAAAGTTGCTCAAAATACTTGACAAAGGGGAAACGGAGTAATATAATGTGGTCGAGTTAGCACTTGAACGCAAAGAGTGCTAACATTCCAAGATAAGGAGTGCCAAAGAAATGGAGCTGTCGGACAGGAAGAAAAAAATACTTCAATACGTCGTTGACGATTATATTGAAACGGCAGTTCCCGTTTCCTCGAAGAGCCTGACCGAAAGGCATTTGAAGGACATAAGTTCGGCAACGGTTAGAAATGAGCTTTCCGCTTTGGAAGAGCTCGGTTATCTTACCCAGCTTCACACTTCGTCAGGAAGAGTTCCTTCGGCGGAGGCTTACAAGCTTTACGTCAGTGACCTTATGGTTAAGGATAAACTCACTTCCAAAGAACTTGACTATATCAAGAAAATTTTCCTTGATAAAGCCGATAATCTCGAAGAGGTGATAAGAAACACAACCAAGGTCATAAGCGAGCTTACTTCTTACACTTCGGTCGGAATTCAAAGCCACGATTTGTCGGAGAAAATCGTCAGCATAAAGTTTTTCCGTTATAAGCCGGACAGCGCGCTCGTCATCATCGTGACGGAGATGCGGCTTTTGAAGGACAACTTCATAAGCATACCGGAAAATATGACGGAGGAGCAGTTAAAAGACGCCGAAAAAGTTCTCGACAATATGTGCAAAAACAAAACGTTCGGCGAGATATGCGAAATGAAACCGGAAATCGAAGACAACTTCCTCGGTTACAAAAACATATTCGTCAACGTCATCGAGGCTTTGAAAACTTACGTTCAGACGTCGGACGACGACGTCGTCACCGCCGGCGAGGATAAAATTCTCGACCATCCCGAATACGCCGACATAGGAAAAATCAAAAATTTTCTTTCGGTCGTTACGAGCAAGGACAAGGTGATGACGCTTTTAACCGACAACGAACGCGATATTAAAATCAACGTCAAAATAGGCGCGGACGGTTACGACGAGATTCCCAAAGAATGTTCGCTCGTCACCGCAACCTATTCGGCAAACGGTACGAAGCTTGGCACTTACGGCGTTATAGGACCTATCAGAATGGACTATCAAAAAGTCGTCGCCGTACTCGAAAACGTCGGAAAGATATTGGAGAGCATACTTACAAACAGGTAGGAGGAAAACCGCAAAAAATGTCGCATCACGCAAAAAAACATTATGAAGATAAAGTGAACGAAGAAGTCGAAGAAAAGGTAGAGGAGAAAATCGAAGAAGCGGAGGAGGTTGAAACGGAGGAAGACGCCGTGGAACAGCTTTCCGAAGCGGAAGCGAAGGAGAGTTTACGCAAAGCCGACGCGGAAATAGTTAAGCTTCACGACGAAAACGAGAAGCTTAAAAAAGAGCTCGACGAAGCGAAAAACGATTATCTTCGCGCAAGAGCCGATTGCGAAAACGTAAGAAAACGCAAGCACGACGAAGTTCGGGCGGCGTTCGACGACGGAAGGAGTGTGGCTATCGAAAAAATTCTTCCCATAGGCGACAGTCTTGACTGGGCGCTTAAAATGCCTCTCGACGACAACACGAAAGACGGGATTGAAAAACTTCTTAAAAAGTATCACGAAACGCTTGTTTCTCTCGGTGTTACCGAGTTTTCGCCGGAAGTCGGAAGCGTGTTCGACCCTAACGTCGCAAACGCCGTTATGACCGTTCCCAAGGAAAACGAGAACGACGTTCCCGAAACGGTTAAACAGGTTTACGGCAGAGGATATAAACTCGGAGAAAAGATTATGAGATACGCTCAGGTATCCGTAATCAAAGAATAAATTAAAAAATAAAGTTTAAAGGAGATAGAGATTATGAGTAAAGTTATCGGTATAGATTTAGGTACGACAAATTCTTGCGTAGCCGTTATGGAAGGCGGCGAGCCTGTTGTTATAACGAATGCGGAGGGTTCGAGAACGACTCCTTCGGTCGTAGGTTTCCAGAAGGACGGCGAAAGACTCGTCGGTCAGATTGCAAAACGTCAGGCGGTTGCAAACAGCGACAGAACGGTTATCTCGATTAAAAGACATATGGGTAGCGACTATAAAGTCACTATCGACGGCAAGCAGTATTCGCCGCAGGAAATTTCCGCGATGATTCTTGCAAAGCTTAAAAAGGACGCCGAAAGCTATCTCGGCGAACCCGTTAAGGATGCGGTTATCACCTGCCCCGCTTACTTCACCGACAGCCAGAGACAGGCTACCAAAGACGCAGGTAAGATTGCGGGTCTGAACGTTCTTCGTATTATAAACGAACCCACGGCCGCGGCTCTTGCTTACGGACTCGATAAGGATAAAACTTCGCACAAGGTTATGATTTACGACCTCGGCGGCGGAACGTTCGACGTTTCCATTCTCGATATAGGCGACGGCGTATTCGAAGTTCTTGCAACCAACGGTAACTGTATGCTCGGCGGCGACGATTTCGATAAGAGAATTATGGATTACGTCGTTGACGACTTCAAGGCAAAAGAGGGCATCGACCTTTCCAAAGACAAGATGGCGATGCAGAGAATCAAAGAGGCTGCGGAAAAAGCGAAAATCGAACTTTCCAGCACGAGCTCCACGAACATCAACCTTCCGTTCATCACGGCGGACGCCAACGGTCCTAAACACCTCGACGTTACGCTCACGAAAGATAAGTTCGACACTATGACGGGTGACCTCGTAGAATCCACAAAAGCTCCTATGCGTCAGGCTATGAAGGACGCGGGCCTTACCTATAACGACATTGAAAAAGTTATTTTGGTCGGCGGTTCGACTCGTATCCCCGCGGTTGTTGAAGCCGTTAAATGCGAAACCGGCAAAGAGCCGTTCAAGGGCATCAACCCCGATGAATGCGTTGCAATCGGCGCGGCTATTCAGGGCGGCGTTTTAACGGGCGAAGTTAAGGACGTTCTCCTTCTCGACGTAACGCCGTTGTCGCTCGGTATCGAAACCCTCGGCGGAGTGTTCACGAAACTTATTGATAAAAACACCACTATTCCCGTTAAGAAATCGCAGGTATTCTCCACGGCGGCGGATAATCAGTCCGAAGTTACCATTCACGTTCTTCAAGGCGAAAGACAGTTCGCAAAGGACAACAAGACGCTCGGTCAGTTCAACCTTACCGGCATTGCTCCCGCTCCGAGAGGAATTCCTCAGATTGAAGTTACTTTCGATATAGACGCAAACGGTATCGTTCACGTTACCGCAAAAGACCTCGGCACGCAGAAAGCCGCGGATATAACGATAACTTCCTCCACGAATCTTTCGGAAGAAGACATTCAGAAGGCCGTTAAGGAAGCCGAAATGTACGAAGCCGAAGATAAGAAGAGAAAGGAAGCCGTTGAAAACAAGAATAAACTCGACAGCCTTATCTTCCAGGTTGAAAAGACCGTTAAGGACAGCGGAGATAAGTTGAGCGAAGAGGATAAAGCTACCGTTGAAAATGCCGTTAAGGAAGCGAAGGACGCGCTTAACTCGGACGATAACGATAAAATCGTTGCGGCAACCGAAAAGCTCTCCAAGGACATTGAACCGGTGTTCACCAAGCTTTATCAGCAGGCAACCGCAAACGCGCAGGCAGGCGGAGCTAATCAGAACGGCGGCGCAGGCGCAGACGACGGCGAAACCGAATTCCATCAGAATTGATTAAACGGTAACAGACCGACGTAAAAGCGCGGAGGAGTTTTCCGATAAGGGAAACTCCTCCGCGCAAAGACGTAAATAAGGATAAGTATGGCAAAGAATTATTACGAAGTACTCGGCGTGGATAAAAAAGCCTCGCAGGACGATATAAAAGCGGCTTACAGAAAGCTTGCTCGTCAATATCACCCCGACCTTCACCCCAACGACGAGGAATGCGCTAAAAAATTTAAAGAAATAAACGAAGCCAACGAGGTGTTGTCGGACCCGCAGAAGCGTCAGCAGTACGATATGGAACTCGAACATCCCGGGGCGGGTAATTTCGGCGGATTCGGCGGATTCGGAAGCGGCTCTTCGAGCGCGGGCGGATTCGGAGGTTTCGGCGATATTTTCGGTGATATTTTCGGCGCGTTTTCGGGTTCGGACCGCGGCGGAAAATCCGCGCGTGCGGACGGAGAGGATATAAATCTCGAAGTGGAGCTTTCTTTCCTCGACGCGGCAAAGGGTTGCAAAAAGGATATAACTTACAATAGAAAAGAGCCTTGTCCCGATTGCAGGTCTACGGGCGCGAAAAACGGCACGGCGTATAAACAGTGCGAAAAGTGTAAGGGTTCGGGAACGATTCAGTACGTTTCAGGCAACAGCATATTCCGCACGGTTCAGCAGCGCGCTTGCGACGCTTGCGGCGGAACGGGCAAAATAATCATTGAAAAATGCCCCACCTGCGGAGGAAAGGGTTATCAGCGTAAATCCACGACAATATCGCTTAATATTCCGGCAGGAGCGGACACCAACAGCTATATCACCAAGAAAGGTTACGGCGAAGCGTCCACCACGGGCGGCGAACCCGGAGACCTCGTCGTCGTGTTCAAAGTTCAACCGCACAAACTTTTCAAAAGAAACAAATTCGACCTTTACGTCGATTTGCCGATAAGTTTCACCACGGCCGCTCTCGGCGGAAAGGTGAAAGTGCCTACGCTTGACGACACGGTTTGGCTCGACGTTCCGGACGGAACTCAATCAGGCAAGGTTTTCCAGATTCGCGGCAAGGGCATTGCCTCGCGTTACGGAACGGGTAATTTATACGTTACGGTAACGGTTGAAGTACCCACGAAACTTTCAAAGGCGGAGAAGCAGCGTTTGCTCGATTTCGATAGCGATATAGAGCTTAAACAATACGATAAAATGAAAAAATACGACGATTTAATGCAGTCGTTATACGGCGAAAAGCCTTATCAAAAATAAAAAACTCGAAAAAAAAGCGAGAAGAACGGGCGGCGGAGCTTTAAAAGTTCCGCCGCTTTTTGCGTCGACTGCTATACGTTGGTCGGTACAATAATATTGATGATAATTGACGGTTTTTTTTATTATTTTTCCTCGGCGGAATTAAGCCTGATTTTATTCCTGAACGCCGTCGGGGTGCAACCGTATTTTTGCTTAAATAAATTGTTGAAATAGGCTATCGAACTGTAACCGAGCTTCATAGATACCGACAAAACGGAGTCCTTCGAATACGCGAGTTTTTCGGCGGCGATAAACATTCGCCTGTCGTTTAAATATTCCGTAAGAGTTTTTCCCGTTTTCGCTTTGAAAACGCGGCAAATATGTTCCCTCGAATAAAAGAAAGGCGATAAAATGTTATCCCAGCTTTGCGATACGATAGACGGGTCGTTAAGGCGGGATAACAGCAGATTGAGCCAGTCGGGGTTGTTTTTTTCGTCGTCCCCGCTGCCGAAGAGCAACATTCCCAAAAGGTAAGTGCAATAAACGCGCGCGAGCGCAAGCGCGTCCGGCAAATTTTTGTTTAAAGCGAGCATACCGTCAATTTTTATGAAATTTTCTTCCAGTTCGTGAATTTTGCTTTCCGTCAGCGAAAATTTAACCTGCGTTTTTCCGTTTACGAATTTCCCGTAAAGTTCGGGAGAAATAAAATTGCAAATATCTTTCAAAAACCCCACGCGCATTATCACGTCGCGATGAATACAGGCGTTGTTTTTGTCGCGCAGGAAAATATGTCTGTCCTCGGGGCGCAAAAAGAGAATATCTCCCGCGTGAAGTTGCGTTAAAGTGCCGTTCAGTTCGTGCGGAATATTCCCTTCGATAATATAAAATATCTCAAAAAAGGTGTGGTCGTGCAAAATGTCGTCGCCGCCGCTCGTCAGTTTGGAGTAAAACGGCATTTCGGGCGTGGTCAGCCAGTCGTCTAAATGATAGGGGATATTATTCATATTTTCACTTTATCATACCGAGCCGAAAATGTCAATAGAGATATAAATATTCTTTTTCGTTTTTTGCGATTTTTGAATAAAAAACGGTTTAAAATACGATAAAATCGAGGGAAATTCGCTTTAAATTCCGCAAATTTATTATTAAACGCTTTGAAAGGATTTTGCGGTAAATGAAATAATATCAATATAGAGTAAGATATATATCAAAAAAAATATAGATTTACGGCGTTTTCGGTGCTATACTGAAATTAAGATAAAAGCCTATCGGTATGCGCATATGCGCAAAATAAGCAAAATATCCGAGCGGCGGCTGTCCGAGGCGTTTCGTGGAACTGATTTTAAAATGTAACAATTTAATAAATCCGAGTTTTGTTTTGGGCGACCTTTATTTTACGGTCGGAGTTTCGGGCGGGTATGCCGATAAATTCGAGTTTACCGTTGCGGACGAAGAAAAAATCGTTTATCGCAACGTTTTTTCGGGCGGTAAAATCTCGCCGTTTAAGCTTTCGGGCGAACTTTTCAAACAAAACGCCGAATATTTATGGACGGTAAAAGCCTTTGCGGCCGACGAGCTTTCGGCTATGAAATCCGTGGTTATAAGAACGGGATTTTTGCCGAGAAACGCAAAATGGGTGACGATTGAAAAGGACGTTAAAAACGTTTTGCGTTTTGAAAGAAGATTTGAATTGCCGAACGAAGGAGAATTTAAAAGCGCGAAGTTGTTTATTTGCGGCCTCGGATTTTTCAACGCCGCATTAAACGGAATAAAAACCGACGAAACCTATTTCAAGCCGCTTTTCAGCGATTATCGCCAGCGCGACAGGGCTAAAAACCAAGCGTTGCCGCTCACGGATAAACACTTCGTCGGCGCAACCGTTTACGACGTTAAGGATAAAATAAAAAGCGGCGAGAACGTTCTTTCGGTAACGCTCGGAAACGGATATTTCAAAAACGAGGACAAAATCGAAGAGCCTTACGTTTCTTTCGGCAAAAGAAGGCTTATTTACGAGTTTTTGATTGAAACTAACGACGGAAAAACTATTGAAATTTATTCGGACGGAGAGGAGAACGCGTATGAAACGCCCGTTCGTTCGGATTTGTTTTTGGGGGATAAAATAGATTTTCGCGGAGAAGAGAAGTTCGTTTCAAAAACGCAGATTTGCGACGAAAAAACGGGCGAGTGGAAGTTTTATTCCGTCGGTTACGATAAAATTTCCGAAACGCTCGAACCGATAAAGCCTCCCGAAAGAACCCCGAACGGAATTCTTT
>CALDMH010000093.1 GCA_937915565.1 uncultured Clostridia bacterium
ATAACGTAGGCGCTCTTCTTCGTGGTATCGACAGAAGCGGTATCGAAAGAGGACAAGTTATTGCTAAACCCGGTTCCGTTCACGCTCACACCGAGTTCAGCGGACAGGTTTACGTCCTTACGAAAGAAGAAGGCGGAAGACACACTCCGTTCTTCAACAATTATAGACCTCAGTTCTATTTCAGAACCACCGACGTTACCGGAACTATCAAACTTCCGGAAGGCGTTGAAATGGTTATGCCCGGCGACCACGTTACTATCGACGTAACCCTCATCACTCCTATTGCTTGTGAAGAAGGTCTTCGTTTCGCTATTCGTGAAGGCGGCAGAACCGTTGGTTCGGGCGTTGTTGCTAAAATCGTTAAATAATTTCGATTAAAGCTAAACGTTATAAATGAAATAACAAACTTAAAAATCCCGCTGCAAAGCGGCGGGATTTTTTTGCGTGTTACAAATTTTTGCAGATATTCATTTAATATAGAACCATTATTCGACGAATGGAATCCCTATATTCGATAAAAATTAGTTATTTAACCCGAATTCGGCAAAAATTCGTTGTGCGGAGATAAAAAATGTGTTATTATAAAAGAAATTTCGTGGAGGGACGATTATTATGCCAATAAGTGAATCGGATAAACAAAAGATTGCCGCGTTTTACGGCGGCGCGCACGATTATCTCGTTATGCTCAATTTATACGACTCGGCTGTCCGTCTTTTAAAACTTAAATTCGAGGTTTTAAACAACGAATTCAAGGTTTTATATGCGAGAAACCCAATTCATCATATAGACAGCAGGCTGAAATCGGCTGAAAGTATGATTGCAAAACTCAAAAAGAAGGGGCACGAAATTTCCATAGAATCTGCAAAAAAGAACGTGAACGATATAGCCGGAGTCCGCGTCGTTTGCAACTATATCGACGACGTATATAGCGTTGCGGAAATGCTTAAACGCCAAACCGACCTCGAAATCGTAAAAATTCAGGACTATATAAAAACGCCTAATTACAACGGTTACAGGTCGTTGCACCTCGATATAAAAGTACCGGTTTATCTTTCGGACAGGACGGAATACGTCGTTGCGGAAGTTCAGATAAGGACGATTGCAATGGACTTTTGGGCAAGCCTCGAACACGATATAAGGTACAAAGCGGACAAATCGAAACTGCCGCAAGGGATAAACGAGGAAATGCTTGAATGTTCAAACAAAATTGCGGAAATCGACACGCAAATGCAGGATATGTATAAGCGAATCAAGGCCGCCGAAGAGAAATAATCACAAATTAAACGCAAAAAAATGCGCCCGACTAATCCGAAAACAATCGGATTAGTCGGGCGCGTTTCTATTTCAGTTATTTTCTTAATTTTTTGTATTTATTTTCAATCATAGTCGTAAGGTTATAAGTTTTAATTACTCCGTCCTTATTGATGCTTGCGGTTGTATATTTCTCGTTAAAGGTTCTTTCTTTGCCGCAATTATGACAACATATGTCAAATTGAACCTCCGTTTTTTCGCATTTGTCGTTAGTGGTTTCGGACAACGTTTGCCAAGCAAAATCCGAATCGTAATCGTATTTTTCTCCGCATTGAGGGCAATAACCTTTGGAGGCAATATCAAATTCGCAATAAGTACATACAGCGAGTATGATAGAAGCAAGAAGGCCTATAAAAAAAATGAGGGCGCTTTCAAAAATTAAAGTCAGCAAAAGAGTTGCGAGCGGCGTCACTATGGAAAAGATAAGTAAAATAAAAGCTTTTCTCAAACGTTTTTTCTTTGGTGTCATAATTTCAATCTCCTGATATTGTTTACATATAGTATATCCTACAATATGTAGGAAGTCAACAAAATGTAGGATATTTTTTGATAAAATTTTTTTATGAAAAATAACGTGATAGGAAACAGAATCAAAGAATTGAGGAGCGAAATGAATATTTCTCAAAAAACGCTCGGTGAAAAGCTCGGTTATTGTAATCAGACGGTGAGTTTTTGGGAATCGGGGCAGAGAGAACCTTCACTCGACGCCGTGGTGCAGTTGGCGGCTTTTTTCAAAACCTCTACCGATTATCTTTTAGGGTTTTCCGATTATTAAAGATTATTAAAGATTGTTAAAGTCGTTATAATCCTTAAAACCGATTATATGCAAGAGCTTAAATCAAAAAAACTATTATATAAAAGTTTAAAAGACGATAACGAAAAAGCCGCGGCAAACCTCTCGGTTTGCCGCGGCTAAACGTAAAAAACAACCGTTTGTATTCATTCGTTTAATCGTTTATTCGTTTAATTTAATGCAATTTAAAAATTTTAGTCCTTATTGCGGTTTTTAGCCCATTCTTTCATACGAAGGTCCTTGGAAAGGATTTTCTTCCTCAAACGAATATTAACGGGAGTAACCTCCACAAGTTCGTCGTCGGCTATAAATTCAAGGCATTGCTCCAAAGAAAGAATAGTGGGGGGAACGAGTTTCAGAGCGTCATCGCTTCCGGAAGCACGGCTGTTCGTCAGGTGTTTTTGCTTGCAAACGTTCACGGCAAGGTCGTCCTCTCTCGAATTTTCGCCCACGACTTGTCCTTCATAAACCTTTTCGCCCGGGCCGATAAACAAAGTGCAACGCTCCTGCGCGTTGAAAAGTCCGTATTGAGTGGTCACGCCCGTTTCAAACACGACGAGGCTTCCTCTCGTTCTTGCGGGAATATCACCCTTGTATTCTTCATAACCCGCGAAAACGTGGCTCATAATTCCGAAGCCCTTCGTGTCGGTGAGCATTTCGCTTCTGTAACCGAAAAGACATCTTGCGGGGATTTTGAATTCGAGCTTCGTCGTGCCCCTGTCGTCGGCAGTCATATCGATAAGTTCGCCCTTTCTTGCGCCGATTTTATTCATAATCGCGCCGACGTAGTCGTTGGGAACTTCGATAACGAGGTCTTCCATAGGTTCGTGAGTTTTTCCGTCGATTTCCTTAAAAATAACCTTCGGGCGGGAAACTTGAAATTCATAGCCCTCTCTTCTCATATTTTCTATAAGAATGGAAAGGTGAAGTTCGCCCCTTCCGAAAACCTTAAAGGTGTCTGCGCTGTCCGTTTCCTCGATTTTCATCGAAACGTTGGTTTCGATTTCCTTAAACAGCCTTGCGCGAAGGTGACGGGAAGTGACGTATTTCCCTTCTTTGCCGGCAAACGGGCTGTTGTTTACCATAAAATACATAGAAACGGTGGGTTCGTCGATAGCGACGAAGGGGAGTTGTTCTATGCAATCCGGCGAGCAAATCGTTTCGCCGATATTGATTCCGTCGATGCCGGAAACGGCGATAATATCGCCCATTTCGGCGTTTAAAACTTCCGTGCGTTTAAGCCCCTCGAACTGGTAAAGCTTTCCGACTCTCGCGTTTGTCGTGGTTTTATCCGTGTGAATAACCGTTATCGGCTGCGCGTCCTTGATTTTTCCTCTCACGATTCTGCCGATGCCGATTCTTCCGACGTATTCGTCGTAATCCACGTTGCAGATTATTGCTTGAAGCGGAGCGTCGAGTTCGCCGTGCGGCGCGGGAATTTCGGAAAGAATAGTGTCGAGCAACGGGTCCATATTATCGCTCTCGTCCGAAAGTTCTTTCTTTGCCCAACCCTGTTTCGCGCTTGCGTAAACCACTTTGAAATCGAGTTGGTCGTCGTTTGCGCCGAGCTCTATAAACAAGTTGATAATTCCGTCGATAGTGGCGTTAAGGTCGCCGCCTTTATCGATTTTATTTATGCAAACGACGGGCTTTTTGTTGAGCGAAAGAGCTTTTTTCAAAACGTATCTCGTCTGGGGCATACAGCCTTCAACTGCGTCGACGAGCAAAACTACGCCGTCCACCATCGATAAAATACGCTCGACCTCGCCGCCGAAATCGGCGTGCCCGGGGGTGTCTATAATGTTGATTTTAGTGCCTTTGTAATTGAGGGCGGTGTTTTTTGCGAGAATCGTAATTCCTCTTTCCCTTTCAATATCGCCGCTGTCCATAACTCTTTCGGCAACCACCTCGTTGCTTCTGAAAATGTTGTTTTGTTTCAACAGCGCGTCCACGAGAGTGGTTTTGCCGTGGTCGACGTGCGCTATTATGGCGATATTCCTAACGTCGTTTCTTACGTCCATACTTAACCTCTGTAAATAAAAATCCATAATACAGTATAAACTTTGCGGACAAAATTGTCAAATAAACGATAACGGCAAATATAAAATGTGGACTTTTTTTTTGTAATGTGGTATTATTTTCGTATGATTGAAAACAAAAAGCCGTTAAAAAAGATTTTAATGATAGCCACCGGCGGAACGATTGCCTCCAAAAGGAGCGCGGAAGGCTTAACGCCGTCGCTCACGTCCGAAGAGCTTTTATCGTTCGTGCCGGAAATCAGGGAGTTTTGTATTCCCTCGTCCGTTCAGGCGATGAATATAGACAGCACCAACATTTGCGCCGACGATTGGCTCGTTTTGGAGAGGACGATTGAGGAAAATTACGATTTATACGACGGTTTCGTGGTTTGCCACGGAACGGATACGATGGCTTACACCGCGGCAACGCTTTCTTATCTGATTCAGAACAGTCCGAAGCCGATAGTCATAACGGGCTCGCAAAAGCCCATAGATATGGATATAACCGATGCGAAAACCAACCTTTCGGATAGTTTTCTTTATTGTTCGTCTAAATACGCGCACGGCGTGCAAATCGTTTTCGACGGAAAAGTTATAAAGGGAACTAGGGCAAAAAAGACGCGAAGCAAGAGTTATAACGCGTTTTCGAGCATAAATTTTCCTTACACGGCGATAATTCAGGACGGGCGCGTTATGCAGTACGATAAATCCCATAGGGGAGGAAAGCCGAAATTTTATCGAGAACTCGATAAAAAAGTGGGGCTTTTCAAGCTTATCCCCGGGGCGAATCCGCTTATACTCGATAAATATTTTGAGTTGCACGACGCCGTTATCATCGAAAGTTTCGGAACGGGAGGAATTCCGTCGGGCGACAAATTCGGGTTTTACGATATTATCGATAAGTGGCGCAAAAAGGGCAAAATACTCGTTATGTGCACGCAGGTCGTCAACGAAGGAAGCGATATGACGGTTTACAAGGTGGGCAAAACCATAAAGGAAAAGTACGGTTTTTTGGAGTCCTACGATATGACTCCCGAGGCGGTGCTTGCAAAGCTTATGTGGATTTTGGCTTTCAAAACCCGCGCCGTAGACGTCAAAAGGCTGTTTTATAAAACCGTCGCGGACGATATTTTATACACAGAATAAGATAAAAGTAGGTCTATAAGTCGATTAACGCTTGTTTTTCGGTTTGAACGATAAGTTTTTACGGAGAAGAAATGATAAAAAAATTCGCGAACTATTATAAGCCGCATTTAAAATTATTCATATTCGATATGGTATGCGCGTTCACGGTTTCGGTTTTAAATCTCGCGTATCCGAAAATCGCGGGCAAAATAATCGAAGTTAAGGAGATGAATTACGTTCTCACCTTTTCGGCGATTTTGCTCGGCATATTTTCGCTTAAAGCCGTCCTCAATTATATGATTACTTATTGGGGGCACGTCGTCGGCGTGCGTATTCAGGCCGATATGAGAACCGAATTGTTTGCGCATCTTGAAAAATTGCCGTTTTCGTATTACGACGAAACGAAAGTCGGTTCGATTATGTCGAGGCTCGTCAACGATTTGTTCGAGGTTTCCGAGCTTGCGCATCACGGGCCGGAGGACGTGTTTTTGTCCGTTTTGTCGATTATCGGCGCGCTCGTTATGATAAGTTTCATAAATCCGTGGCTTTCGCTCATTTTGCTTGCGATAATCCCGATTATGATTGCCATTGCGGCAAAACTCCGCCTCGGGCTTATCCGCGCGTTCGCCGTTTCGAGAGAAAAAACTTCGGAGATAAATTCCGCGGTGGAAAGCTCGATTTCCGGCATAAGGGTTGCAAAATCATACACTGCCGAAAAGCACGAAAACGAGAAATTCGCGCTCGCCAACGAGGGGCTTAAAACCGCGCGTTCGGCGCAATATAAGGCGATGAGCAAGTTTCACACGTCGATGTCGTTATCGATGGATATTTTATATCTCGTCGCGTTTGCCGCAGGCGGAATTTTTTACGTCAAAGGTCTGATTTCTTCGGGCGATTTAACCTCTTACGTTTTATACGTTGCAATGCTCGTAACCCCGATTCGCACTTTCGTGACCATTTTCGAGCAAATTGAAGAAGGTTTTACGGGCTTTAAACGATTTTTGGATATAATGGCCGTAGCTCCCGAAAAGGAAGCGAAAAACCCGGTTAATGTTGACAGGCTTAAAGGCGAAATAGAATTCGATAACGTCAGTTTCAGGTATAAAAAGGAGCGCGACGACGAAAAAAGCCTTATTCTCAACAATCTTTCGCTTAAAATAAACGCCGGTTCGACGGTTGCGCTCGTAGGGCCTTCCGGCGGCGGAAAAACCACGCTGTGCAATCTTATCCCTCGTTTTTACGACATCGATTCTGGGAAAATCACGATAGACGGCATTGACGTGAACGATATGCGCTTGTACGATTTGAGAAAAAATATCGGCTCGGTTGCGCAGGACGTGTTTATTTTCAGCGGAACGGTGAAGGAAAATATAGCTTACGGCAATTTCGAGGCCACCGACGAGCAAATCGAGGAAGCCGCGAAACTTGCGAATATTCACGATTTTATCGCCTCGCTCGATAACGGTTACGACACTTACGTCGGCGAAAGAGGCGTTAAACTTTCCGGCGGGCAAAAGCAAAGAATCGCCATAGCGCGCGCGTTTTTGAAAAATCCGCCCGTTTTAATTCTCGACGAGGCAACTTCCGCGCTCGATAACGTAACCGAAATGCAAATTCAGCAGGCTCTCGAACGGCTTTCGGTCGGCAGAACGACGATTGTCGTTGCGCACAGGCTTTCCACCGTTAAAAACGCCGACGAAATAATAGTTTTCGGCGACGGCGGCATCGAGGAACGAGGTTCGCACGAAGAGCTTATCGCAAAAAACGGCATTTACGCCGAGCTTTACGAATATCAGTTCAGGCAATAATTTTTTTCGGTCAGCCGTTAGCTACGAGCCGTGAGCCGCGAGCCGGGAAATTTCTCGGCTCGCGGCTCGAAACCGAAATAAGCGGAGAAGTTCCGCAGTTTGAAACCGAAACGAACGGAGAAGTTTTTCGGCTCGCGTTTAAAACGAACGGGTAAATTTTTCGGCTCGCGTTTAAAACGAACGGGTAAATTTCTCGGCTCGCGGTTAAAACGAACGGGTAAATTTCTCGGCTCGCGGTTTGAAAAAATCCGAAAAGGAGTAATAAGGGAGTGACGATGAAAAGAAGAAGTCGTTTCAAAAAAGACGTTGAATATTTATGCACGAGAAGGCGCGTTTTGAGCTTCACCGTGGCTCTTTTATCTGCCGTCACGGCTCTTTTGTATATAATTTACGCAGGCGTTTGCGTGTTCAATATCGATAAAGTCAAGGATATGATGAAAGGGCTTTGGGGATTTAAGTATATCGCCAACGTCGGGCTTTACACGCTCTTTTCCGTTTTGGGAATAATTTTGTTCACCGCGCTCGGCTTATATAGATGCCTGATGTGCTATTTCTATTATAAAATCTATAAATGCAACGTCGATTTTTATAAGGAAAGAAGAAAAGATATATATTTGTTTTCGGCGTTTTCTTTCGTTATGGCGTTCGTCTTTTTCTTTCTTTATTCAAAAGAAGGCTTTGAAATGCCTTACGTCGGTAACGTCGGG
>CALDMH010000094.1 GCA_937915565.1 uncultured Clostridia bacterium
GATGTAAAAGCGAGGACGTGAGAGAGATAGCTTTTTACAAAACCGGCGTCACGCTTTAAGTCTTTTTTTGCATATATTAAATATTTTACGACTCAATAAGCAAAATCTAACGGGAGTTTTATAGCCTAATAAGTAAAAAGAGCAAACGAAAACCACGAGATAGCCGTGTGGTTCAAAATTGTTAATCGGCTTATAGGCGGTTCTATCCGCTTTTATTATTGTGGTTTACGCCTTTTAACGAATGGCTGCGCTTGCCTTTTATTCGATGTTTTCGGCGTCGTTTTCGGGGTTGCTTTCGGTATCGCTTTTAACGGCGTTCTCGGCAAGTCGTTTTTCGCTTATCAAACGCTTGTAATCGTCGTAAATCATATCGGCGACTTCTCGCCAGGTTTTGTAAAGGTCGGTTTTTGCGTTTTCGGAAACGCGTTCATAAAGCTCCTCGTCGGAGAGAATTTCGATTATTTTATCGGCGTAAGCCTCCTCGGAATTCTCGCTGAAAAATCCGTTCACGTTTTCCGTAACCGTTCCCGCCGTTTTCGCGCCCTTTAAAAACAGCGTGGGCGTGCCTTGGCAGGCGGCTTCGATTTGCACGAGCGAGTTTGTGTCGTATAGCGACGGGAAGAGGAAAAGCTTTGCCCGCGCGTATATTTTTTCAAGCGTTTCCATACTTTCGATTTTGCCGCAGAAGATTATTTCGTTTGAAAGCCCGAGTTCTTCGGCAAGGCTTTTCAGTTGTTCCTCGTCCTGCCCGTTGCCCACGAAAAGCATTTTGAAAGCAACGCCTTCGTCTTTTAAGATTTTTAAGGAGCGAATGAGAAAATCGAGGTTTTTAAGCAGATTGATTCTTCCGACGAAAAGGAAAACCAAATCGTCCTCGGAAAGCGAAAACGTATCGTTAACGAGCTTATAGGCCGACTTTTTATCTTCAATCGGCGTGTGCGCCGTGGCGTTTGGACGGATAAAACAGGGAGCGGTAAGCTTATATTCGTCGATATAAAGCCTGCGGATTTCCTCGTTCACCGTGTAACATTCGTTGCAGGAATTAAACACCTGCATTATCGCGCGCATAGCGATGTCCACGCTCGTTTTCAAACGCAGATTTCTCTCGAAATCCATTTTATATTGCGAATGAATCGTCGCCACCATAGGGACGTTCTTCTTTTTGGCGTACTGCTTGCCTATCGTACCGACGGTGAACGGCGAATGAATATGCACTACGTCCAGTTCGCTTTTTTTCAGCTCGCTCACAAAAGACGCGTCGAGCGTGGGTGTGGGGATAACGTAATCGTATTTGTCAATGTAAAGAGAATCGCAGCGAACGACTTTGTAAGGATAAACCGAATCGTCGTGCGCGGCAGTGCCGTTGGGGCAAAAAACCGTAACTTCCACGCCTTTTTCGGTTAGTAAACGCGCGTAGTTATCGACGACTTTTATAACCCCGTCTATCATAGGATAGAACACGTCGACAAAAAAACCTATCTTCATTATATCTCCTTGAACGTGAAACTTAAAAAAACGAGTACGAAACTTTAAAAACGAGTACGAAGTTTTAAAACGGCCGTTTTTATTGCTTTAAAAATTCGGTGTGCGCGCAGGGGGCGACCAGCACCGTGTAATAATCGGTGTAAATAACGCTTCCCGATTTGGCTTTGGGCGGCTTTTTCACGAACCGCTTTTCGGCGTAGTCCACGGGGACTTTGCTCGCCGATTGCGCCTCGGAATAAAACGCGCAGATTTCGGCGGCTTTTACGATAACGTCGTCCGGAATTTCCCCGCCTTTGGTTTCGATTATAACGTGCGCGGAGTGATAATCCTTGGTGTGAAGCCACAAATCGTTTTTAAAAGCGCGGGCGGTAAGCCTGTCGTTCTGAACGTTGTTTTTGCCGCATTTAACGATATATCCGTCCACGTCGAAAATCCTGTAAGGCGATTCTTTTTCCTGTTTTTTACGGAATTTCGGCGGGGGAATAAGCCCTTCGTTTATAAGTTCGTTTTCGATGTCCTCGAAGTCCGCCGCAGCCTCCGCGGAAAGAATTTCGAGCCTGACCGAGCCGAGATATTCCAGCTCTTTTTCCGTTTGCTCTTTTTGCGGCGTAACGATTTCTATGGCGCGCTTTTCCTTCGCGTATTTCTTGAAGTATCTTTGCGCGTTTTTGTTCGGCGAAAGATTTTTATCGAGAGAAATTCTCACGGGATTGTCGTCGTCGTAATAATTTTCAAGCGTAACCTCGCTCATTCCCTCTTTGATTTTGTACATATAAGCGGTTATCAATTCGCCTTTGAGCCTGTTTTCCTCGTAATCTTTGCAGGAAAGCAGTTTTTCGTTTTCGCCTTGAAGTTTTTTCGTATGCTTTTTGATAAGCCCGTTTATTTTGTCGAGCAGTTGTTTTTGCTTTAAATCGAAGCCTTTTTTAACGTCGCGCGAGGTGTAAAAATCGTCCTGCCCGTCCGAAATGCTTTCGTAATATTTTTTCTCCCCGCCGACGGTTGAATAATCGAAAACGTAAAAATCGCGTTGCTTGCCGCTCCCCGCCGCGTTCGGACGAAGAGGAGGGTTGAAATAAAGCGAATAAACGGTTTCGTAAATTTTTTCGGCGTCCTTTTCTCCGCCGCATCTGTATGCGAATTCGTTTGCCGTCGGGAAGGAAAGTCCCTTGAAATTATTGAATAAAAAATTACCGAGGTCGTCGCCCGAAAATGCTGTTAATCGACTTATAGAGGCACTTTTGTCCGTTAAATCGGCTTTATCCTGCGGCTTGGGGAACTTGTATTCCGCGCCGGAAAGAGTCACTCTCGAAGTTGCCACGTCCAAAGGCGCGTTTTTAAGGCAACCCAGAATTATTCCGTTTTCGGTGAGAATAAGGTTGGAATATTTGCCCATAATTTCCGCGTAAAGAATTTTTTTGACGTTATCGCGGAAATCGTTTTTGCAGGAAA
The DNA here is from genome assembly GCA_937915565.1 of uncultured Clostridia bacterium. Classification (GTDB taxonomy): domain Bacteria; phylum Bacillota; class Clostridia; order Christensenellales; family Borkfalkiaceae; genus UBA10281. The sequence goes on from CALDMH010000094.1 coordinate 2,938, forward strand.
AGGTAATCGCGGTGATTCGTTCCGAGCCGAGTTGTTCCACCTTTTCAATCGTCGCACCGAGAACGTGCTTGCGCATAAGCATACAAAAATTGGGGGCGACTTTCGGGTTCGGCTTTTCTTTGGAGATAAAACACACCCTGCAATTTTCCGCGTTTGAAGAAAGGACGAGCGGGCGCGTTCCGCGCGAGGTGTAAGTTAAAA
>CALDMH010000095.1 GCA_937915565.1 uncultured Clostridia bacterium
CGCAACTCGTCAAATATTCCAAGGACGCGATTTACGTCAAACAATCCGTCACTCAAACCGATTTGATGGGTAACGGCGGCGTAAAGACGACCGACGCAGAATTGTACTTTATCAAAAACGAAACTAACGAATTCGGTTACGATTTGTACGTAAAAACCGCTTTTGGTTGGAGCAAAACGTCGGTAGTCGCTTTCGGATACGAGAGCGCAGACCAGTTAAGACCTTTCCACAGCCAATACGTAGACTACTCCTACTTCACTAAAACCGACTTCGGCTGCTCGATTGAAAAAGAAAACCTCGAACTCTATATGAACGAGCTTGTAAAATCACTCAAAGAATTATCAAAATCGATGGATACCGATACGGACATCGATATAAGCTTTAAGGTTAAAAAAGGTTATCTTAACTATTTCGTCCACGAAGGCGTTTTGTCCGGAATGAAATCCTGCTTCGACAGCGAAGTTCCCATAAAAGCGGCCGGAATGACGGCATACGTCAGAGCTTCCGCCGAGGGCGTTACCAAATGTTACGATTACGGCACGACGACTATCGAACGTCCGGAAGGAATTTCTGCCTGAATTAAGGTCTTCTTTTCGTAGGGCTTTTGATTGAAAGGTTTTACTCTGCTTATGCCGGCCGAGAATAAAATAACGTCATAAAACCTTCCCCGAAAGGCGTAATTAAACGTTGAAAACACGGCTATAAGCCGATTAACACACATAAACGTATGCGGCGGGCGGAGAAAATTCTCCGCCCGCCGCATTTATATTTTATCTTAAAATCTTTTCGTTTGTTATTCGATTTTCGCCGCACGCACCGCTTTGCACTTATTCTCAAACTTTTGTTAAGCGCATTGCGTTATGCGTTATCTGACAACCTTCGTTGAGCGTATTGCGTTACGTTTTATTTTCCAACCTTCATCGCGCGCATTGCGTTAAGTATCGCAAGAACCGCAACGCCAACGTCCGCAAAAACGGCAATCCACATTCCGTACGCGCCCAAAAGACCGAACGCCGAAAGCAAAAGCACGCCGAACTTCACGCCGAGCGCAAAGACGATATTTTCCTTTACGATTCTCATAGTTTTCCGCGCGATTTTCTTCGCCGTAACTATATCCGAAAGCCTGTCGTGCATCAACACCACGTCCGACGCTTCGATTGCGCTGTCGCTTCCGACGCCGCCCATCGATATACCGACGTCCGCCCTCATAAGCACGGGCGCGTCGTTTATTCCGTCGCCGACGAAAGCAAGCACGTCGTTTGCCGATTTGTTTTTAATAGTTTCGTCAACTATGGCAAGCTTATCCTGCGGAAGCAGTTTCGCGTGGTATTCGTCGATGGAAAGTTCCTCGACAACTCTCTTCGCCGCGCTTTCGTTGTCGCCCGTGAGCATAGCGATTTTAACGCCCTCGTTTTTAAGTTCGGAAAGTGCGGATTTTGCGTCGCTTTTAACGGTGTCGGACAATTCTATTGCCCCTAAAAATTTGCCGTTAATCGACGTATAGACCGTCGTTTTGTCATTTTTAAGCTGTTCGAACTCAATTCCGTATTCACGCATTAGCTCGGCGTTTCCGCAAACGATTTCTTCGCCGTGTTTGGTGGCTTTGATACCTTTTCCGGCAATCTCTTCAACCTCGTAACCCTCGGGGATTTCGCCGCCGTACGCCTTCGTTATTCCGACGGCTATCGGGTGAGTGGAACTGCACTCGCAAACGCTTGCGTATTTCAGAACCTCGTCCCTCTTCTCTTCCGGATAAACGCCCGTCACGCTGAATTCGCCCGTCGTGAGCGTTCCCGTTTTATCGAAGTAAACGACGTTCATTTTGTTAAGTTGCTCGATATAGTTTGCGCCTTTTACGAGTATTCCTCTACTGCTCGCTCCGCCTATACCGCCGAAAAATCCGAGCGGAATACTTATTACCAACGCGCACGGGCAACTGACAACGAGGAACGTAAGCGCCCTCTTTATCCATTCGCCCCAAACGGCTGCGGAGAACCCTTCGCTTAAACCGATTACGACCGACGGGATAACCGCAAGCGCAACCGCCGAAAATACCACGAAAGGCGTGTAATACTTTGCGAACGTGGAAATGAAATTTTCCGTTCTCGCCTTTTTACCCGAAGCGTTTTCGACCATATCGAGAATTTTCGACGCCGTACTGTCGTAAAACTCCTTCGTAACTCTTATTTCGAGGTTTCCGTCAAGAGCAATCGTGCCGCTTAAAACCTCGTCGCCTTCCTTGACGAAAACGGGCGCGCTTTCGCCCGTAAGAGCGCAGGTGTTAAGATTTCCGTGCCCGCCGACGACAACGCCGTCAAGAGGGATTTTATCGCCCGCAACGACGAAAACGGTTTCGCCGACGGTAACTTCCTCGGGATACACTTCCGTCTTTTCGCCGTTTCTCATAACGCGCGCTTTATCCGGCCTTATATCCATAAGCGAAGAAATCGACTGTCTTGACTTCCCGACGGCATAGCTTTGGAAAATCTCGCCAACCTGATAAAACAGGATTACGGCGACGCTTTCCGCAAAGTCGCCCGTTCTTTCGACGATGCCGAGCGCAAACGCGCCGAGCGACGCAACCGTCATAAGAAAGTTTTCGTCAAAAACCTTTCCGTGGGCTATGTTTCTCGCGGCTTTATATAATACGTCGTAACCGGACGCAATGAAAATCGCGCCGAATATAGCGAGCGAAACGTACATATTAAGCTCGACCGTTTTGCTGACTATCACCGCGGGCAAAAACAAAGCGACGCAAACGGCAATTCTTATTGCCTTCTTTTTATTTTTACTCATAACGAAACCTCGTAAATTTCCGTTAAAGTCCTATAATCTCCCAATCGGGTTCGAGCTTATGGGCAGCTTTTTTAACTTCTTCCAAAACTCCGGCTTTTGCTTCGTCGTATTCAAACGTCATTTTTTCGCCGACGAAATTAACGTTTACGAAGGTTATACCCTCGATTTTGGAAACGGCTCTTTCAAGCGCGGCGGCGCAATTTGCGCAGTCCATATTTTTTACTCTTACAACTTTTTTCATTTTTTATCTCCTTTTATTATATTTTGTCTTGTGCGACGTTTTTTATTTTCAATAATTTTTTACCTAACCCGTTTACACGCATTTTCACGCGTTTTCGCTCGGAATTCGTTTCACTCGGAAACGTGCTCGATTGCCATTTCGAAAATCTTGGCAACGTGATTATCCGCAAGCGAATAAAAAACTTCTTTTCCGCTTTTTCTTGCTTTAACGAGCTTGCTTTGGCGCAAAATCCGAAGTTGATGAGAAATTGCGGATTTCGTCATTCCGAGCAGTTCGCCAATATCGCAAACGCACATTTCGCTCTCGAAAAGAGCCATTAAAATATTCGTTCGCGTGCTGTCGCCGAAAACCTTAAAAAGTTCCGCAACGTCGTAAATCACGTCCTCGGACGGCATTATTCCTCTAACCTTATCCACAACGCTCTTATGCGAATGTTCGCACTCGCAAACTTCTATTATATCGTCCTGCTCCGTATTTTGCACTGTTCCCTCCGCTTTGCTTTTGCTTGCAACAGTTGAATAATTGTTCAACTGTTATCAGTATATTCTTTTGTTTTCGGAATGTCAACGATTTTTACAAACATTTTAAAAAAAATTTTAAATACCCCTTAAAAACGCTTGCAAAAATCTTTATAATTTGATATATTAAATAAGCGTTAAACGTCACGGGAGCATAGCTCAGCTGGGAGAGCATCTGCCTTACAAGCAGGGGGTCATAGGTTCGAGCCCTATTGTTCCCACCAGGACGCGGGAATGGCTCAGTGGTAGAGCGTTGCCTTGCCAAGGCAAATGTCGCGAGTTCGAATCTCGTTTCCCGCTCCACTGAAAAAGAACAGACTTGATTGTCTGTTCTTTTTTTATGCTCATTATTTTTTTCATCACCCTACAAAAACCCGTCTATAAGTCGATTAACGGCATATTTTTTTCGTTTACACTCGGCCGTGTTGCAAAAACCGAAAAACCACAAATAGTCTTTCGGCGTTTTAACGTTTGTTTTCGGGAGGGCGTATCGACCAAACGAAAAAGCGTCGGAAGTTTTTAGCTTCCGACGCTTTTTCGCTTATCTCTTGCCCCATTCAATTATATCTTCGTTTTTGCAGGTTTTTGCCATTTCGTTAAATTTATTCCTGAGCGAATTCACGTCGCCTATGGCGAGATAATATTCGTAAGAAAACGTTTCGTAAGAGGAAAGGCTCAATCTCGGAATCAAAGCGGTGTAAGTGGTTGCGTCGGCTTTGCTGAGTTGCGACGAAAACTTATCCGTCCCCACTTTTCCGGTGAGGATTCTTTCCGCATTCGGGGTGTAAAGTCCCACGCCGAAGTCGTCCTCGTTTACCCAGGCAACCCAGTTTTCGGTTATATCCGTCCAATAGGCTCTGCCGTCGCCCACCCAGTTCCCGAGCGAGGGGTAATAAGACAACTCGTCGCCGGTAAACGGTTTTTCGCCACGATAAGTAACCAAAGTTCCGAGAGAAATAATTCCGTAAAACGCAGGCAATTCCTGGTCTCTTTTGGAGTTATGATTATAACCCGACCAGTCCGTGAAGAAGTTTTCAACTTTAACGACGCCGTTTTCTATCGTGTAAATATTTTCCATATACGACGGCGTGATACTCTTCACTTTTGCCCAATCGAGCGGACGAACTTTAACGTAAATCCTGTTTTCTTCTATCTCGAAATCGACTATTTGGCTGGACGTGCCGGTGTAATCGCCGCCCTGAACGGGGTTATAAGGCCAAGGCATTCCGATATACTGCGCGCAATCGTAAGGAGCCTTGCTTATCCCGTAATAAGACTGCTGAACGAGCCTGCCCCTATCCATTTCGTTTATCAAATTCGAGCTTTCGTACATTATCTCGGCGTCGTCTTGGGTGTTTGCATAATTCACGCCCGTTTTCACCGAGCCGTCCGGCATACGAACCTGTTGCATCTTTTGCTTTAAATATTCGAGGTAATTTATCGCGCCGCCCGCGTTCATATCGATGCCGAGCTTAACGCTTTTGTCGTTTATGAAAATTTTCGAGCTGGCATACCATTCCTTTTCCGCAGATACGATTTTTTTGAGATTTACCGTGGCGGGATTTGCTCCGACGTTTTTAAACTTCACCGCTTTTACGGTTTTATCGTAAACGTGCTCGAAATAAAAATCGATTATTTGCTTAAATAATCCTTTATCTCCCTTTTGAATGAAAAAGTCCTCGGTGAAATCGGGCTCGGATTTATCCGCGTCCGCAATCACGAAGCTTCCCACAACGCTTTCGTCGCATTCTGCGTCCAAACCGACGTAATTATCCGAGCCGATGGCAAAATCCACGTCGAAAACGACGGTTTCTCCCACGCCGACGGTTTTCGTCGTGGCGATTTCTTTTGTTTTTGTCCAAGAGAAAGACGGTTTTTGCCCGCTTTCTCCGCTGTTCCCCGTTTCGCTCCCGACGGTTTTACCGCAGGATACGAACGTCGTAGACGTTAAAATCGCGGCGAACGCCGCGCATAAAACGCGTTTAAAAAATTTCATATTTTATAACCTCTGATAATATTTTCGGGCAAAACGCCCGTTTTGAAACGACGGCAACCAAAGCCTTAAACGAATATTTAAACCCGCGAACGGCGTTAAAAGCCGTAAACGATTTGCTTTTGTTGCCTGACGAAAGCCGTGGGCGAAACGCCCTCTTTCTTCTTGAACGCCCTCGAAAACGTGAACGAATCTTCATAGCCGACGTGGTACGAAGCCTCGCTCACGCTCAAATTCGTGTTTAGTAAAATTTCCTTGGCCTTTTCGATTCGATAATCGATGATAAACTGCTTCGGAGAAACGTTTACCGTTTTTGTGAAAGTGTTAGTGAAATAACTCACCGAAACGCCCATATCGGCGCAAAGGGAGGAAACGGAAAGTTTACTGTCCGTGTAATTTTTCATCACGGCGGAAATAAACGAATTTACGAACCTGTTTTTGTAATCGAAAAGAATTTCCTTGTCTTTTTTTAAATGCTCTCCGCAATTTTTCAGAGCAATGAAAACGAAAGACAACACTTTCATCTCAAACGAAAACGAATCTTCCGGACAATCCGACAACTTATCGAGCAATATCTTCTCTTCTTCCGAAAGTTCGCGTTCTTCTTCGAGATTTTGCTTTTTGCAGTATTTTCTCGGAATATTGCCGTCGAAAGCGAAAAAATAATACGCCGGTCGATTTTTTGCGCTGAGAACCGAAAACGTTACGCTCGGCGACACGATATAAACGTTGTTTTCTTTAAGCCTGATTTCCCGCTCGTTAAGGCTAACGTCCAATTCGCCTTTAATAACGCAAATGATGGAATAATAACGGGAATACTCGTTGAGATAAACGTTTTTCCCGTTTGAACATAAGCCGCATCTGTCCAACTGAATATCCGTCCCCGAATTTTCGGAAAAAATGACGTCAAAATCTTTCATCGTCGTTACCTTTCCTCTTTTTTTTCGATATTTTTGCAAAAACGGACTGTATTTCTTTAACCGAACCGACGGCAATATAGTATTCGTACTTAACGGGAACGAGGCTTTCGAGCGACGCTTTCCTGATGCCCGCCATATAATTTACGGATTTCGAGTTACAGGACGGCAAAACGTCGTCATTTTCTTCCGATTTGTATTTACCGACGAAATGTTCGAGCGTTTCGGGGGTGTATAAACCCAAGCCGAAATTATCGGCGTTCAACCACGCGCTCCAAAACGTTTCGACGTAAAATTTTTGTTTGCTCACGCTCTCTTCTTCACCCCAAAAAGTGAGGGGAATATCCTTTTTAAACGCTTTTTGCGACGGAAGGAAAAACTTGTTGAGCGTTTGAATAACGTTAAAGCTCGGAAACTCCTGATAAAGCGGAGCAACGCACAGCCCGACGTTCAGCATCGAAAAATCGACGAATTTGTTCTTCACCTTCACCGCGTTGCCGAAGAGCGAATATTCACACTCCATATACGCGTCGCACGGAACGTTCTTTTTTGCCCAATCGAGCGGAATCAAACGGAAATAAACTTTTTCTTTATCAACGCGATAATCCACGATTTCCGATAAAAAACCGTATGAATCGCCGCTTTGAACGGGATTCATTCTCCAAAGAGTTTCACGATATACGCTCGCGGAATACGGCGGTTTATCCGTTCCGTAAAAAACTTGTTGAGGGTATCTTCCGTTGTCGTAAACGTTGATAAGATTTGAATTTTCTTTAACGTTTAAGGGTTTTTCTTTTTCAAAACTGATAACGGGCTCGTCGTTTAAAAGAAACTCCTTAACCGAATATTTTTTCGACGTAAGAAAAGAAAGTACTCCGCCTTTATCCGCCGAAAAACCCGCAATTATTTCGTCGTTTTCCAAAACCGCGCTTTTAAAACGCTTCCTCACGGAAAACTCAATCGATTTAATTTCGAGCCTGCCCTTTTTGTTTTCCAGATTTATATAGTTTACCCCGACGAAATCGGCAACGGTTTTTTCCTCGCGGGAAATGAAAAACGATAGCGTTCGTTCCCCGGGTTCGAGATAAAACGGTCGGTGAAAAAAACCGTCCGCATCGTTGCCGAAAACGCCGACTGCCTTAACGTAAATATCGGACGCGTACTTAATCGTCATATAATCGAACTTTTCCGTAACGCAACGATATTTCACGAGCTTGTTTTCAAGCTTTGAAAAGAAATAAATACCGGTTATTCCGTTCAGCATTTTCACCTCCGCGCAAAACCGCCCGTTTTCCGCCTTTTTAAGCTATCGTTTTAAAAACCGTCTGGGCGTACATTCTCGCCGTAAAATCGTTGGTGTGATTGACGTTATTGCCCGTCATATCGCGGTATCTCTTTTTTTCGAGAATTTCCGTGTGAACCTTCGTTACGTCCGCTATGCAGATTCCCGAATTTTCCCCGTAGGAATCAACCAATCCGTAATATTCCTCGGCAAAAGTGAACTGTTGAGCCCACGCGCCGGCGGCCTCTTTGTTCGGTAAAAACGGCGTTACGAGACATATTTCGGTTTCGGGTAGTTTTTCCCTGAGTGCATTTACAATCGTTTTAATTCTTAAAATATGTTGCGAGGAATTAAGCGTGTAATCGTTCATACCGAAGGCAATGACGACGGCGTCCGGCGAATGAGTTGTCACTCTTTCTTCGAGATTGTTTATTCCTTCGTCAGTCGAATAGCCGCCGACAGCCGTGTTTATATACTCGGCGTTCGTCGCGCCGTATTTTGCCGTCAAAGAATCGAAAACCATTTTCGTCCAGCAATCGGCGTTGGGGGCAATACCCACGAATCCGCTCGAATTGCAGCCGAAAGTTATCGAATCGCCGTAAAACAAAATCTTTGCGGATTCGTTCTTCTTCAACTTTTCGGCAAGTTTTTTAAAACCGTTCGACCCTTCCGGCGCGGCGATAAGATTTTCTCCGTTATGCCTGTAAGTTATCGCAATTTGCTTTTCCGAGATTGTTTTTCCTTCCGAAAAGAACAAGTACGGTTTATCTTTAAGGTTACAACCGAACGTTCTCCCGTTTATAAACACGGAAGGGTAATACTCGTCTTCTTCAAAATAAGGTATGGTCGTCCCGGAGGTGAGATACAGGCTGTTGGTTTTTTGGTCGAAATTATAATCGACGCCCTTCTTATACTCCGTTTTTAAATCGTAAGAGCGAACCGAAACTATTTCGGTGGCTTTGTAAAGAAGCGGCGCTTTGTCGCCTTTCCCGACGAAAAGCGCGGTTTCGTTATACATTACTTTTCCTTCCCAAAACGGCTTCATATAAAGGGAAAGATTATATTCGTCGAATTTTTCCAATTCTTCCGCCTCCTCTCCCGATTCCGAAGAATTTTCCGAATTTTCGGACCTATCGGAATCGCCCGAGAGCGATTCCTTTACGTTTCCGTCCGAAATCGTTCCCGTTTCGGAGCAACTCGCAAATATCGCAACAGCAAATAAAAATGCGAGCAATAAAGATATTATTTTCCTCATATCCGTTCCGTTTAATCCTTAATCAAGGCGACGCTGCCTAAAATGAAGCGCGTTCCTTCGGGCTGTTCGTTGACGTCGCCGTCGGTTTTTTTCACTTCAAAACGAAGAATATACAAAACGCCTTCCCAGTTGTTTTTCAACATACTCGTTTTCGATATATCGATAACGGCGGTTTCGTACGAGTCGGTTTCCTTCATATTCGTTTTCAAAATACGGAAGTTTTCGATTTTCCCGTCCCACGCCTTATCGGTCGTTCTGAAAAACCCGAACTTTAAGTTACTCTCGGAAGATAAGTTTTTATAAGTTATAACTATTTTTGAATACTGCTCCATTTCGGGAATCGACAAATCGGGACTTCTGAGATAAGTATCCCACGCGCTCGGATTATCGAATTCCACGAGCATTCCGTCCTCGATTTCGCTAACCGTACCTTTGCGCGTGGTCGTGTCGGCTTCGATTCTCCAACCCGAACCGAGTTTAACGTCCCTCGGGAAAATCCACGAAGTGATTACTTCAACGTCCGCATAAAGAGATATATCGCTCGTTACGGGAGTTGCGAAATCGTATTTTTCGATAAGTTCCTCGTTTTTATACCAGTTCTTAACCTTTAAACTTGCGGTTATATAGTCCGGCGCGGTTGCAAAACCGCCTTCCGTAACCTTTTTGCGCATTTGTCTTTCGCCTGCATAGTAATAGTCTACATTATATCTCGCGACAAAGCAAGCGTAAATCGTCATATTCCCTTTTACGACGTCTTTTTCAAAGTTCCATTTTTGACTGAACTTGTCGTCCTTATACCAACCCTGAAAATATTTGCTACCGTTCGTCGGTATCATAGGCTCTTCCAAAAGTTCGCCCTTTTTAACCGTTACGTCCTCGTAAGCGTCGCCGCCGAACGTTTCGAATTTAACCACGCAATCGCCGTTTTGAATCGGCGTTTCGCCACAGCCGACGAACGAAAAAAACGATGCGATTATCATTATGGCAACTATAATTTTTAATTTCATATAATTCTCCGTTAAATTTCCCGTTTTTCGCTTTAATATTATTCCGCGTAAGGAACGAGCCCGACTTCTCTTATCAAAACGTGCGTTCCGTCGGTGTCGGCAGGCATTGCGGCGTCCGAAACGAAATCGAACCTCAAAAAGTTAAACGCAATACCCTCGGCAAAGCCGCTTACGCCGTTCATATCGAAAGTAACGGTTGCCCAATCGTCGTCCTCGGTCATATTCGATTTTATTTCGCTTTGAATAAAATGCGGCGCGGTATTCATATCGTAAGCCCAAATTCTTATATATTTATCGGCCGAGAGGTTTTTGTATTTTATCTTAAAGTATCTCGTGTTTGCGGAATAAGCCACGCCGCCGGTTATCGAGGTGTCCAACTGCGCGTTTGCAACGCCCGCTTCGACTTTATATTCTATATAATCCTTCTCTTCGTTCACGTTAATCTGATATTTGCTTGCGTCCGCATAGCATTTGAACGGGTTCTCCATAGGATTATAAGAAAGTTCCTTTGCCGTGTAAGTGCTTCTTAACTCAACGAACGTGTAAAGCGTTAAAGAGGATTCGAGATGCGTGTTGAAGTTATACCTTACGGCAAGGTCCTTCGCGGCGTACCAATAATGCGCCTGCGTACGATAAGTAAGGTCGCCGGTGTATCTGAAATCTTCGGCGTAAACGGTTTTTCCGTCCGGATAAATCTTCCTCGTTTTGATAACCGTTCCCGCTTCGTCGGCAAAAGCGTAAGTCACGACGTAACAAATTCTGTATTTAGCCGTAAGTTCAACGTCGCCGGTGACGGGATTTGCAAAATCGTAAAGTTCGTCGCCTAAATACCAACCGATAAATTCCGCGTCGGTTTTTCGGGGATCTGCGGGTTTATCCACGGCCGTATTTTCACCCACCGTCCTCGTTACCTTTTCCGTTCCGTTATCCGCGTTGAACGTTACGGTGAAATAAACGGCCGCTTTTTCGTTAAACTTCGCGTAAAGAGTAACGTCGTTAAAAATTTCTTCGTTTTCGTCGAACAAAATCGTTAAATTCTCGTCTTTAAACCAACCGACGAAATCATAACCCTCCATCGTTGGCGCGTCGGGCAAAACGACCTTTTCGCCGTACTTAACCTGCTTCGGCGCAATATCTTCCACGCCTTCGGGGGTTACGAAGGAAACGGTTCTGCTTCCGTAATTCGCCTCGCCAACGAGCGCGATTTTCGAGATGCGAATATCCGTTCCGTCGTTATCGATTTTCCCTACGGCGGAAACGAATTCCAGCCTTATGAAAACTATCGTTTTTCCGTCCGCAACGGGCATTCTTGCATAAGCCTCTTCGTAAGCTCCGTTCGTTTCGGCTTTAAGCACGGAATGATAACTATCGTAAACCCCAAGTCCTTCGCCCTCGGCCGTAACGACCATAAGCCTTAAAACGGTGTCTTTGCCTGCATTGGCGTAAGTAAGCTTCAAAAACTTCATATCGGCTTCCTCGTAAGGAAGAGCCATCTGATTGAGTTCGAGCATATTCGTGTGTCCGGAATTTTCTTCGGGAACGACGAAATGCAAGCAATTTTCTTCAAATTTAAACGTTCCGTTGAACGATTGCCCGCCCGTTTCAACTTTGAACGGGTTAGTTTTGTCGTAAGTGGCCTCTTCGGGAAGAACCCAGCTCGTTCTGTAATTCGGCAAATAAGTGTATAACGTAATATCTTCGGTTATCGGCGTGTCGAAATCGAACGGAGTGAGAACGTCGTCGACGTAATAAGGATTTTCCGCGTCGGTCGTGTACCAATAAATCGCAACCGTGGCCCATTGCACGAGCTCGGTAGCTCTCCAATCCTCGGCTTTTTCTCCGACGTAAACTTTCTTCGTCGTAATATCCGTGTTATGTCCGTCCGCCCACTTATAGCTGACGGAACAGAACTCCTTCCACACGGCCGTGAGCGTCAAATTGCCCGTTACGGGAGCGTTAAAATCGTACGCGCTTCCGTCTTCCGTTTGCCAGCAAATAAAATCGTGCTTTTCCTTGTATAAAACGACTTGCGGTTTCTCTATTACGCTGCCTTTGCCGATTTTTATCGACGGAATTTCAACCGACGTGCCGGTTACGAAAGACACCAGACATTCTTCGGCGTATTTTGCGGTGAGCGTTAAATCCTCGGTAACCGCGGCGGTAAAGTCGTATTCGTTTTCGCCTTTTAACCAACCTTCAAAAACGAATCCGCTTTTTTCGGGATTTTTAATCGGTTTCTGAACGGTTTCGCCGTCCTTAACTTTTTCTATAAGATTTTTTTCTCCGTTATCCGGAACGAAGGTCACCGTGTGAATTTTAGTCCATTTTGCGGTGAGTTTTACGTTTGAAGTCAACGGCTTGTTAAAATCGAAAGAGATTTCGGCGTCTTCTTCAAACCAACCGTCGAACGAATATCCGTCGCGTTCTGGAACGGCGGGTTCTTCGAGATAATCGTAAGTTTCCGAAGTGAAGGTCGTTATGCCCTCTCCGCCGAAAGTTGCGACGTATTTAGCCGCGTCCGTCGCGCAGGCGGCAAAAAAGGTCGTTGCGACGATTGCTATCACGGTTAAAATAACCGCGCTTATCTTTTTTGAATTTTTTCTCATCTGAAAATTCCTCCTTTATAATTTCATTCCGGCGGCAAAATCGCCGTCCTTGAAATATCTTAAACTGATTACGGAAGTGAACACGAGCGGTATTCCGCTAACGACGTACATCGCGTAATTAACGCCCTCGCACTTGTTTTTGTTTACTTCCGTGCAATTTTGCAAAACGGTCATCAAAAGCATTTTTTTGTTCGTTTTGATTACCATTGCGGGCCATAAAAAGTCGTTATACTGCGCGGTGAAAAGCGAAACGAAATTATATAATAAAATCGGCAACGCCATCGGCAAAACGAAATAAAGATAAATTATCGCGTCGTTTGCTCCGTCCACCTTTGCCGCCTCGAAAACCGACGACGGTTGTTGCGAGAAAAACGTGCGGAACAAAAACACCACGCCGACTTGTCCGCTGGCAAGCAGCGGCACCCATATCGCAAAATAAGTGTCTACCAAATTCAAATCGATTACGAACTTATAAAGCACCGAAAGCCCCGTTACGGAAGGCATAAGCAAAACCGCTATATACAGGAAAAATATCGCTTCTTTTCCGTAAAAAGTCTTCCTCGAAAAAATATAAGCCATAACCGAACCGACAAAAACCGTAACGAACGAGCCGACGAACGCAACGAAAACGCTATTTAAAAGATAATCTTTGAGTTCGTAGAACGCTTTTGCGTAGTTGCTCCAAAGCATTTGCGTCGGAAACGAAAAAATGCCGGTATAAATGTCGTATTGCGATTTGAAACTGTTTAAAACCGTTATATAAACCGACAGCAAACTGAATAAAACCGAAACGGTTACGAATGCGTTTACGATTATTTGCGTACCCGGGCGATATATTCTTTTTTGCAATTTACTTTTCATATATCCTCCCGTTACGCGTCGGTATCGACGGTTTTCATTTTCAGGTTTATAAACGTCGCAATCATCAGTATAACGAAAAGCATCAAAGCCATTGCGGAAGAAACCCCGAAATTGTTATCGCTTAAATAGTTATACATAATATAAATGGGGATTTGCGTACCCGCCGCCCCTTTCGTCGTGAGCATCACGCGCGATACGTTTTGCACCGAACCTATGAAACACATAACGAAAACGTATTTCAGTTGCGGCGTTACAAACGGCAAATCTATGCTTATTATGCGCCTTATAACTCCGCAGCCCTCCAATTCCGCCGCCTCGTAATAAGCCTTTGGAATATTCGCTATCGCTCCGTAAAAAATCAGGTATGCACCCACGAACGGAAAGCCCATCAGTATCAAAGACAGCATCGAATATCTGTAATCCCCGAGGAAAGCTATCGCCTCGCCGCCGCACGCTTTTATAATCGTGTTGAGAATTCCGTAAGAACCGTAAATTCCGTTCGTCCAGATAAGCACGCCCGCAACACCGGGAATTACCCCCGGAATGAAAAGAAGAGTTCTCGAAAGCGACGAATATCTTTTGCTTTTCATAACCGATAAGCACCAGGCGAACGCAACCGGCGGAATCACTCCGAATATCAAATCCGTAACGAGGAATATCACCATATTTCTCACCGCGTCCCAAATCGTCGGGTTGGCGAACAGCGTTCTGAAATTATCCAGCCCGTTAAATATGACGGGATAGCCGCTGCGGTAATCGAAAAACGCCATTATCAGCGACGAAACGGACGGATAATAACAAAACGCAAACAATAACGCCACGGACGGAAAAAGGATTATATATATCCACTTGTTTTTCGCAAGTTCCTTTTTCACTTTTTTAAAATCGATTTCCGAGTCGGTTTTTTTGTTTCTTATCGTCATTCCGAGAAAAACCGCCGCAAAAAGCGCGCATATCACGGCCAAAACCACGAAGACGGTTTTTACGATTCCGTAAATTTTGTTTTTCGATATTTCCGAAACGTCGTATTTTTTGATTTTATAAACGCCGTTTTCGCGATATAACGCAAATAAGCTTCCGCTTTTTTCGCTTATAACCGCTTGCGACATATTGTATTCGCCCGTAAACGAGACTTTTTCGCTCATTTTATCCGTATCGAGCACGGTTACGTCGCTGAATAAATCGTAAAACACGAACAGTTCGCCCGTCTTTTCGTTTCCGCAAAGAACGGATACGTCGTTTTTCATCGTTTTGACGGGCGCGGAAACTTCGTCCGTTTCAACGTTTATTTTATAGACGTTTTTATTTTTGCCCGCAACGTAAATAACCGAATCTTTATCGAACGGAAAGGCCGATTTTACGGGCGTTTCGAGCGTGAAAAATTTTGCGCCGGAATTAAGGTAAGCCTCCTCGTTTTTCGTGAGCGAGCTCATATCCGTAGGTAAAACGTAAACCTGACCGAGCGTGCCGATTATAAACATCTTTTCTGCTCTGACGTAAAAAGCGGCAACCTCTATAACGGCTTTTTCCATTTCCTCGGTATCTTCGTTATAGGCATAAAGCATTCCGCTCTTTTTAAGTTCGAGCGAAGACGAATATTTATACACGAATAAATCCGAATAGCTCGACGACAACAAAACGTAATAGTCGTCGCCGTACTTATCCGCGTTTACGAATAGCCCCGGTAATTCCTCGGTTTTTTCTATTTCGCCCGTCTTGGGGTTTAAAAGCGATAAATTTCTCTTTTCGTCGACGACGAATAAAACGTCGCCGAAAATATCGACTCTTAAAACGCGCGAATCTCCGACTTTCGTTTTAAAAATTTCTTCTCCCGATTCGTCCGTTCCGATAATTTCGCCGGAAACGTTTCCGGAATAAACGTAACCGTCGGCCGCTTCGAGCGAAACGGCTTCCTCGCCGTCGGGATTGAAAATCTCACCCTTTGCGTTGCCGCCGCTTATCGTAGACGCGACGATTGAAAACGCAACGGCCGATATTACGAATATTCCGAAAAGAATCAGGAACAATTTGTTTTGTTTTTTCATTTTTTTATACGGGATTCATCTCCGGATGCAAATAACAATCTTTCTTATATCCCATTTCCGAAAAATAAATTTGGTATTCGTCGAATACGGCTTTTTGCCAACTCTTTTGGAAATCCGCAACCGTATATTTGCCGCTGAAAAGCATTCTCATATACTCTGCGTGCGTCTGCGTTACGGTGCTTCTTCCCTCGATTGTCCAAAGCATTGCGGAGGTGTAAGGATTCATATCGCACAAACCCGTGAAGGATATTTTATCCGAATTGAAGAGTTTGTTCCATTCTTCGGGAACGTTTACGCCTTTAACGGTGCTTACTCCGTCGGGCGAAGCGTCGGACTTCATAAGCTCGGAATAATAAACCGACTGCCCGTAAGGCGACATAAAGAACTTCATAAAGTCTAACGTAAGCGCGTTTTGCTCGTTGCCTTGGTCCATAACGGAAAGGTATCCGCCGTTGCCGCCCACGTCGCGGACGTGAGTGGTTTTAACCTGTTCGCCTTGCATATAAGGATAATCGAACAAGCCCAGGCTGAACTTCTTATCGCCGGCGTCCTTAACGGCGCGCTCTATTTCTATTCCCGAGCCGAGATAATCGAGCAGAATCACCGGCGACGTTTTATCCGCCCTGTTTGCAACGAAGTTACCCCTGACCGATTCGAGAGATTCCACGCTGAACGTGTTTGAAACGTAAGGTATCATTTTCGCAAGTTGCGAAACGAATTCGCCGTACTTTTCGCTTTCCGGCCCGCAAAAATCGGGCGAAGTTTTATCCAAAATCGTCCAATATTTTCTGGAAACGTTAACGAGATAATTATCCTCGGCTTCGGGTTGGTCGGCGTTGAGGTCGAGAACGAACGGCTCGCCGAGCGTGCTGTAACAATAATCGCCCTGCGCAGGTTGTATTTTCGCAATCATATCGCGGAAATACTGGTCTCCGTAAACTCTTAAAAGCCAACAAAACTGCGAATAGGTTATGGAATCGTTATCCCCTGCGATGCCGAGCGGATTCTGATAACCTTTTGCTTTTAATTCCGCGCAAATTTCTATAAGTTCGTCCCACGTTGCGGGAGTTTTCGCGTTTCCGTTTGCGTCCACCACTCCCGCGCTTTTGAACGCGTCCTCGTTTATAAACCAAGCCGTTAAAAGCGATTCGGAGTTCATTATATAAGTAATCTTTCTTCCGTCGGTATTCGTCGTGTAAGCGTTCTTTTCAAGAACGGTTCTCCAAATTTTGTTTCCCGCATAGCAGTTTTTCGTGCTTAAATCGGAATACATATCGTAAGCGAACCTGTTTACCGTTGCCCCGATATAGTTGCCGTGGAATATATCCCAATCGGTTTCGCCGTTGTTCGTTTCCTGCCTTATGAGATTCCCGTATTCGGCGGAAGTATGGTTGGTAAGCGTTACTCTCACCTTCGGTTGATAACGGTTATAAGCTTTTACAACGCCGTTCCAGGCCGAAAGCGTATCGCCGAAAACGAGATGAACGTCTATTTTGCCGCCGGTGTAAACCGTGTCGGGTTGTTTGGGAAGATATTCTTCGGCAAGCCCGTAAGTTTCTTCCGTTTGTCCGCCGCCGCTCGTTTCAGGCGTCGATTCATTGCCGCAAGCGGCAAAAAAAGTAAGACAAACGAAACATAACGTTAAAATCAGTATTCTTTTCATATTTTCTCCTTATTTACTTTTTATCGGTTTTTAAAACCGCATATTTTATTTTTTTAAGTCCGAACGGAACGAAGGAATACGACTGCCTGTACTTATCGCTTTTCCCGTCCTTCCAACTTCCGGACATCGTGAACTCGTAAGGCGAAACGCCGAAAGGTTCGAGTTCGACCGCGTGATGCGGACCTAACAAGTTCCTGTTTCCGCTCACGATTTCGGTTTCCAAACTATCGCCTTTTTTGATTTTTAATCTCACAGTTCCGTCAAAAGAAGACTTTTTAACTTTCTTTCCGTTTAAATAATAATCGAAAGAAGCGAAATTCCCCTCGGTTTTAAACTCGTAGAACCCGTTTTCGAGCGGCGAAATATCCGCCGAGTAACGAACTCTGCCTGCGAAAAACGGTTCGCCTTTTGCCGTTCCGCCAAGTCGGTTCTTCGTTAAAACAAACCCGTTTTCGGCAACGAACAATCCGTTTTCGGCCTTTATCGAGCGGCATTTAACCCCGAAGTCACCGCGAAGATATATCGCGTTCAATTCCGTTAAATACCTGAAACAGTTCTTTAAAGATTCCGTCACTCCTTCGTCGTAAAGGATATGGCAGGCGTCCGGACTTTGCTCGAAATATATCTCGAAAACTATCTCGTTCTTCCCTTTCTTTATAAGTTTCGCAACGTCAGCCGAATAAAACTCGTCCGATATTTCGCTGCCTTTTTTTGCCGCAATTTTTTTGCCGTTGACTTTTGCCGAAAGAAAACCCGATTTTTCAAAAATCATTTTTATTTTCTTCGGCGCGGTTTCGGTTTCAAACGAATATTTTAAAAATAACCTGCCTTTATATTTTCGTTTTATAAGGCTTTCGGTAATTTCGGGAATAGGCCTGTCGTTTCCGTAGTTTTCGCCGTCAAAGGAAACCTTTGCCGCGTCTATCGTCAGATAATTGTCGTCAGCGTAATTTCTCTTTATCCGTAAATTCCCTCGGGATTTAACCTTGTATAACGGCTTTGCGTTTTTCTTTCCGAAAACGATAATCGCCGAATCCCTGCCTTTCACCGAAACACGATATTTCCCGTTCGCTTCCTCAATCTCGTAATACTTTCCGTCGTAAAGACTATAAAAATACGGCTTTCCGTAATCGGAAAAAAATTCAACCGTTCTTTCGCCATCCGCAGGGTTCGTGATATAGCAAAAAACTTCGTCGTCTACGCTTCTTAAACTCAACCTTACGTCCTTGCACTTTTTCGCATAACGGATTTTTTGCGCCGCAACGGCTTTTTTTATGGAAAAATTCGTTTTCAAAAACGAAAGGTCGGCTTTTTCGCCGTTTATATATTCCCCCGTTTTCCCCGCAAGAACGAGTTTGCCGCCCTTTTTGACGTACTCCTTTAAAAGAGCGACGGTGGACGGCGAAAGAGAATAAAACGTCGGAAGAAACACCGTTTCGTAGCAAGCCTTACCGACGCGGAATTTACCGTCCGAAGTTATCGCTCCGTATTTTTCGATGAGCGATTCGTCGCCGAAATGATGAGTTACGCCGCTTTCTGAAAGCTCGCGAGTTAACGAAAGCAACCCTTCGTCCAGTTCCTTAACGCTTTTATCGTCCGATATTCTTTCGTAAGTCAGGTACGCGCTTCGCATAGGGTGAATAACCAACGCCTCGGCAATTTCCTTGCTTCCCGCAATCAAACTGCCCAGTTTCCCGAAATACTCGTTGAAGAATCCGAAATCCTTAAACCACGGATTTTCGGGAGAAAACGACGTCGGGTGGTCGAATTTCCTTTGTCCCGAAAAGGAGTAATGATAAAGATGCTCCGTGAGCATATTCACCCCGCCGACGTATTGATTTTCGGCAACTCGTTTAAGGTCGTTAAGGCTTGCGTTCCAGCCGCTGCAAGCAAAGGATTCCGTGAGCACCTCGTTTTTCCCGAGTTGCGATGCAACCGAACCGACCTGTTTTGCCGTATTTTCGGCGTCCACGGCTTTGCAAAGACTGTCCACACACGGAATATGCTCGTATTCGTAAAACGGCATTGCTCCGCCGCAACACCACATTTGCGTAAACAAGCGACTTTCCTCTATCGTGTGCCCCGTAAGCTTGCAATTATGCGCTTCGCACCAATAATATATCTTTTTAACGAAATTATCTATATATCTCTCGTGAAGCGTTAAATAATAATCGTATCTCGTTTTTTTATAATCGCCCGTTTCAAAAAACAATTCGGGAAGCCTATCGAAAATATCGTAGCCGTATTTTTCTTTTATAGTTTCTCTTATCACTTCGGAATACGGCGTGGCGTATCTGAAATATTGCGGCTCGTCGGTGAAAAAGCCCTCAATATCGCTTCCGAATCGATTTTTAAAGCGTTCGCAGTATTTTTCGTGGGTTTGCTCGATAAAAGCGTCCGTCACCTCGCTTTTTAAAATATCCGTGTTTGAAATATTCTTTTTTATATCGACGAAGATATACTCATCGCAAACGTTATTGCCGTTTTCGGTTTTTTCGTAATTTTCGCCTTTAACGGCAAAAACGAAATCTGCCTTCGGAAACGAATCCGATTTCCCATATTCGAAATATTGCGCGAGAAAATCCTCGTTTTCAAGCAATTTACCTCCGACGAAACCGCTCGGCCAACCGAGTTCGTCGTAAATAAACACTCTCATTCCGTATTTCTTCGCTTCGTCGGCCGCAACCTCAACCATATCCATCCATTCGTCCGAAAGATACTCGGTTATAAGCCCGCCGCGCGCGTGAACGATAAATCCGCCGTAGCCCGCCGAATTCATATCTTTTATTTGCTTCTTTATTCTCGAAGGCGTAAGTTTTCCGTCCCAACTCCAAAAGGCCAACGAGCGATATTTTCTTTGGTTATACAGTAATTTTTCAAATTTCGTTTCAATCATTCCGGTCCGCCTTTTTTAACGTTTCTATTTTTTTGAAGCCCGCGGGAGGCGTTACCGCAAACGCCGAAAAGAAATCTTTTTCACGATTTGCGGGAGTGTTGCTCGTTTCGATTTCGATTTCACCCGTAAACGGCTCGCCAAAAAACAACTCGGCAGGCGATTTTATCGTTACGATTTCCCTCGTCGGCGTTTTTACTTTCAGATATTCTCCGTAATAATCAGCGCGGATTCCGTAAACGTTTTCGCAGCTTATCGTCGTTGAGATTTTGCCGCAAAAATCCTTCAATCCGTTTTGCGAATTTACGTCGTCCGTTAATCCTTCGATTAAGTATTCTTTTCCGGATATATCCGAGGCTTTTACGGTTTCTATCTTCCAATTTTCGGCGATAAAAGCGTCGTTATCCGGCTCGGGCAAATCCCCGATTTCGCTTTTATCGATTTCCTCTATAAAAAGCGTTTCTCCTTTTTTCAACGCGAGAAAAACCTCTTCGCCCGTAAATTTCCTTGCGGTTCTGCCTAAATAATCCGATATAACGAAGTTTCCGTTCGGCAAAACGAACCCGCCTTTTATATCCTCGTTTCCCGCGTTAAAAAGCATAAAAGAAAGCTTCCCCGTCTTTTCGTAGGCGAGAATTCTAAGGTTCGAACAAGGATTTTTCGGGTAACATATCGCATACTTTTTCCGCGATTCTTCGTTTTCAAACAATCCTCTTTCGCCGACGTAAACGACGTTATCCGCAAATTTTGCGAAAGTTTTTCTCATTTCGCTCGTATAACCTTCGCATTTCGGAATCAAAAGCGCAAGATAAGTTCGCTCGCCGAAAACGATTTTCCCGTTTTCGCTTTTTGCGATTTTAAGATTGTCGTAAGGCAAAAAATCGAAAGGGATTTGATTCGAGGCCAATTCGTTTGCGATTTCTTCCATCGGGTAATACCGCTCTCCCGACCAATCCGCTTCGGCGTTATACAAGACCGCCACGCTCGCGTATCTCTTTCCGAAAGAAAAGGTTTCGCAAACGCGTTTCATATAACGAATAAGCTCCTTAAATCCCGATTTTGCGGGATATTTTCCCTCCATACCGAAATGCGGAGGACAATCCGCGTTGGGATATTTAGCGGAAAAAGCGTGCGGCAAAAACGCGTTTACGCCGTTTACCATCATAATATTGGCGTACCAC
Source organism: uncultured Clostridia bacterium (assembly GCA_937915565.1). Lineage (GTDB taxonomy): Bacteria > Bacillota > Clostridia > Christensenellales > Borkfalkiaceae > UBA10281. The sequence continues at coordinate 21,259 of CALDMH010000095.1, forward strand.
AACATATCTTTCACGCTTTCGTTCCAACCGAACGCCCCGAAAATTTCGCACAGCGCATTGCCGTTTTTTTCGTCGTCCATTGCGGCGGACGAAGCCGCAAGAACGGGCAATACGTCGCAAAAGAACCTTGCGTCCGAATATCCGCCCTCGATTGCGGAGCGAAATCTTTCGCTTAAAAAGCAAGGTTTAAGCTGATGTAAAACCACGTCCACGGCCGAAGCGCGTTCGCCCTTCATACTTCTGAAATAATGCCCCGTTCCGCTGCCCGTTTTAACGTGATTGCCCATATCCTCGATGACGTGACCGGTGTAAATTACGCCTCTTTCTTCGCACCACGCGGAGATTTTTTTCGTGAAATTCCGCGAATACAGAGCCGTGGTTATATCCGTCATCGAAATTCTCGTTTCGCTTTTCTTTTCACCCTTTCCGTACCACATATAAAGCGCGTCGGAAAGAGTGTGCTTTTTAAAAAATTCACTTTGCACTTCGTCGTTCCAAGGGTAACTCATTCCGGACGCGCCCGTGTCGTAACCGTACACGTTAAAAGGTTCGTATTTTTCGTAATATCCGTTTCCGAACCTCGGCTCGTCGGAAAAGAATCCGACGAAAGTATTGCCGAAATATTCCTTAAATCTTTCGTAATGCGGCTCGTAAACCGTTTCTATTAACTTATCCACCGATTTTCCGTCCAAAGAATCGAAATAATCGGGAAGTTCAAATCCGTTGCGTGTTAAAACGAGCGTTACAACCGCATATTTGCCGTCCGGAATATTTAGCTTTACAAAATTCCCGTCAAACGAATAATCGGTTTCAACGGCTTTTTCGGGCGAAGGCTCGCCGTTTTCAAACGGTAAAAGGTACACTCCGGCAACCTCGTCGTTCGATTGCGACGTATTTATCAAAATCCTTGCGTTATCGATTTTTCCAATCGTATCCACGCGTTTTGCGGCTATTCTCAACGGCGCGCCGAAAAGCGACCGATTTTCGGTGTCTACACACCCCGTGGGATAAGCCTTCGCGTCGAGAAGCCAAACCTTCATCTGCTTTTCTTTTGCGTATTCGAGTATCTCTCGCATAAGCTCGAACCATTCTTCCTTGCAAAATCCCGAATGAATCCTCGATTCCACGCAAAATGCGTCCAATCCGCAGTTCTTTATTTCGTCGATTTCCGCTTTCACCCGTTCCGAATTCGTCTCGTCGTTAACCCATAAAAACGGAAAAATCCTTTGTTCGTCGAAAAAATTATTCATCTATATCTTTCGTCGTATAATTCTTGCCGAGAAGACCTTCCGCTCCGCCGTTTTTAAACTCGTTGGATTCTTTATGACAAAGCAACCATTTATTTTTGCCGGCAAGGAACTTATCTTCCGCCGTTTGCCTCGTGATTTCGGGCATATTTTCGTTCGTCCCCTTCAAAAGTCCGTTCGCAACCAAAAATCCGTCCGATTCTTTAACGTGACAAGGACAATAATGCAACGTCGTGGCGTATAATTCCACGCCCGTTCCCGCAGGCACGAAGAAAGCTTTTGCCGCCGCGGTATCGTATTTTCCGTTCTTTATATCACCCTCGAAACCGAGAAACAAAATAGTATCGCAAGCGCAAATGCAAAGTTCGCTGCACTTATGATATTCGAGGCAGTTGAGCGTATCGTTTCTGCCGTTGCAATAACCGAGTTGCATTTCCATACCGCCGAAAGCCCTGTTTTTCAGCTCGCCGAATACTTTCAAACTTTCAAGAGCTTCTTCGCTTGCCTTATAAACGAACGTATCTTTCGGTTGAGGCAATTTCTTCATAACCTCGCAAAGTTCCGTAAAATCGTAGCCGTCGAGCACCTGCCCGTACTTTGCAAAATCGTCCGAATAAACGCTGATTTTCTTCATACTTAACCCCTTTTCGATAAAACTTCTCTTTCGTATTTCTTAACGTCGTCAAGCCATTCGAATCCGCAAGGAACGCCGTTTTTTAAGCAGAAATAATTCCAGACGTCTTCAATCGGTAACGTTTTGCATTCTTCGGTGAGAACGAGCCTTGACGTATAATCGCCCGTTTTTTCAAACTCTTTGAGCAAATTCGATGGTTCGAGCAAAGCCGATAAAAGCGATTTTTGAGTGTTTCTCATTCCGAGTACGCCCGCGGCAATGCGGTTTATGCTTGCGTCGAAATAATCCGTCCCGAGGTTTACCCTGTTCAAAAAATCGTAACGAACTATTTCTCGCATAATATTTCTCACGTTGTCGTCGTAAGAAACGACGTGGTCGCTGTCCCAACGCATCGGACGCGTAACGTGAAGTAAAATCTCTTTGCAACCCATCAATACGGCGGATATTTTATAACCTATATCCTCGCTCAAATGGAAATGTCCGGCATCCAAACAAATCGGCAAATCGTTTTGTAACGCGTAAGTAAGGTAAAATTCGTGAGAACCGACCGTGAAAGCCTCCACTCCGATTCCGAAAAGCTTACTTTCGAGGGTGTCTATATTATATTCGGTTTTGCGCTCTCTCGCAAAAATTTCGTCAAGACTTTCCTTCAAACGCAATCTCGGCGAATAAGTATCCGCGGGAAAATCCTTGTAACCGTCGGGAATCCAGTAATTCGTAACGCATCTTATACCGGTTTCTTTACCAAAGTATTCGCCGATTTTACTAGTTAATATAAAATGGTTAATCCAGTAATCGCGGATAGATTTATCCTCGCTGCTGAGAGTAAAACCGGTGGAAAGCATCGGGTGGCCGGAACAACTCGGGTTTATATCGAGCCCGACGCCGTTTTGCTTCGCCCAATCGACGTACCCTTTAAAGTGCTTCGGAGCGATTGTGTCGAGGTCAACCTTTTCGGTAGTGTCAACCATATTTGCCTGTAAACTGAGTTTATGTTTTCCTGCGACGAGTGAAAAAACCTTATCGGCGTCACGCATAAGTTGCTCTGCGTTTTTTGCAACTCCGAGGTAATTTCCCGTTGCCATAACTCCGCCGCCCGCGCCTCTCGGCGCGCTTAAAAAACCGTGAACGTCATCTAACTGCCACGCATTGAACGATATTTTTTTGTTTTCAAGTTTATCCAAAGCCGCTTCCGTATCAACTCCGTATCCGGCATAAATTTCTTTTGCTTGTGCGTATCTTTCGATTACGATTTTATCTTTCATAATTACTCCCAAAGTTTTAATAATAGTTTTTTAATAATTATACAGCTAATCTCGGTTTCGTGTACATAGTTGCGTTTTACTTTTTACCAACAAAACTTACTGTAAAACAAAGAAAAAATGCTCTGAAAGGCGTTTTTCTTGTTCTTTTTGATTTTTTAGGCAGGGTTTTCTTTTTTTTAATTTTCAGTTCGCATATTTGATGCGTCATATGCCGACCGAAAAAATCTTTTTAAGCTAAAAAGATGTTTTATAAAATTAAGCAAATAAATATTTTAAGCAAATAAAAAGTTAAAGTAAAGAAAAAAGCACTGCGCAAAACAGTGCTTTAATGGAATGTGGCAACGACCTATCCTCCCGGTAAGTCACCCT
>CALDMH010000096.1 GCA_937915565.1 uncultured Clostridia bacterium
GTTGTGGTATTCTTTTCGCTTTTGTTTTACGCGGTAATAATGGGTTTTTCCGTTATTTCGATAAATCTCGCGCAGATACTTATCGATACGGCTACGGGTATAAGATGGCTTCTTATTGCGGCGCAGATCGTAACCTACATCATTATGGGTATCGTTTCGATAATGGTTCTCTATATGATAACGCTCGGCGTTACTTATAAGCTTTCGTTCGGAAAACTTATCAGAAACTCCTTTATTTTAACGATCGCGCTTGTTCCTACGAACTTATTTTTCGCCTTCCTCGCGGTTGTGCCGTTCCTTCTTATTTTTATCGGCGTACCGCTTCTGATGTCTCTCGTAATCGTTCTTATCGCGGTATGGGGATTGTCGATATTCATGCTTATCTGGACAAACTATTCCAACTGGGTATTCGATAAATTCATAAACGACAAGGTTCCCGGGGCTAAAAAGAACAGAGGTATTTATAAACGTAACGCAACCGAAAACGACGGAGAAGAGCTTATTATCGAAAAGACGAAACTCACTTCCAAAATCAAACCCGTCACCGACTATGACGTCGAACTTTACGAATTGCCGACTTCGTTCAGCAGAAAGGACCTTGAAAAACTCGAAGAAACCAAAGAGGCTATGCGTAGGGATAGCGATAAGTATGCCGAAGAGCACGCTCACGACGACGACGCGCCCGAAACGATTGACGATTTGATGAAGGAAGAGACGCCGGAGGAAAAAACGACGGAAGAAAAGGCCATCGAAACGAAAAAGGATTCGGATAAAAAGTGAGTGCGATAAAGACCGATAATATCGGAAAAGCGTATTCCGCGCTTTCTTCGTATTACGAAAAGCTTGCAAAAGAAGACGGGTACGAGGAATGGGGAGAGCGAGTTGTCGCGCTTGCAAAAAAATACGCCAAAGGCAAAAAGTGTGCCGACCTTGCCTGCGGAAGCGGTTATTTCACGAGAAAGCTCAAAAAAGCAGGCTTTGAGGTTTTCGGCTCGGATATTTCTGCCGAAATGCTCACCGAGGCCGAAAAGAAATCGTCGGAAGAAGGATTATATATCGAGTTTAGAAAGCAGGATTTGGCTTGCTTCAAATCCTTTGAAAAGCTTGATTTAATCACCGTTATAAACGACGGATTTAATTATCTCGACGGCGAAAAGTTCAAAAAAGCCGTAAAAAGCATATCGCAGAACCTTAAATCGGGCGGGGCGTTGATTTTCGACGTTTCGTCCGAGTATAAAATAAAAAACGTACTTGCGAACAACGTTTTTGCCGAGGATTTGGACGATTTAACGCTTTTGTGGTTCAACGAACTTATCGGCGATAAACTTACGATGAGCCTTACGTTTTTCATAAAAGACGGAGAAAAATACGTTCGCAAGGACGAAATTCACACGCAGTACGCTCATAGCGCGGAGTTTATTAAATCGGCGCTAAACGAGGCTTCTCTGGATATTGTCGAAGCGTTCGGCGCGGACGGAAAAGAGATTAAAGAAAACGACGAACGCTTGAATTTCGTAGCCGTGAAAAGATAGAGTATGGGTAAAATATATAAATCATTGATATACGACGGGCAGATTTCTCTGTCCGTTTTAGATACGACGGACGTCGTAAACGAGGCGATAAGGTTACATAAGCTTTCTCCGCTTTGCGCCGCGGGATTGGGGAGATGTCTGACCGTTGCGGCTTTTATGGCCACGTCTTTAAAAAACGAAAACGAAAAACTTTCGATAACCGTAAGCGGCAACGGCGTCGGAGGGAAAATAGTCGTCGCCGCCGACGGCAGGCTTAACGTAAAAGGCTCTATCGTTAACCCGCAAGCCGACCTTCCGTTGAAACCGAACGGTAAACTCGACGTGGGCGGTTTGGTCGGGAAAGACGGATTTATTACCGTTGTAAAAAATCTCGGTTTAAAAGAGCCGTACGTCGGCAAATGCAGGCTTGTAAGCGGAGAAATCGGCGAGGATTTCGCAGCCTATTACGCTTATAGCGAGCAACAGCCTACGGCGATAGCGGTCGGCGTGCTCGTAAAAAACGAAAAATGCGCAGGTGCGGGCGGCGTAATTTTACAGCCGCTTCCGGATTGCTCGGAAGAAAATATAGAAAAAGCCGAAAAACTTATTTCGGAATTCTCGGACGTAAGCAAAAAAATAGATGAAATCGGAGTTGATGGAATTATAAAAAAATATTTTTCCGATTGCGATTTCACGGAATACGAAACTCGCTATCATTGCGATTGCAGCAAAGATTACGTTGATAAAGTGCTTATTTCCTTGGGCGAAAAAGAGTTTTCGGATATAATGGATAAAGACGGTAAAATAGAGGTTTTATGCGAATTTTGCGATAAAAAATACGTTTATAACGCAAAAGATGCGGAGAGACTGTTTGGTAAAGCAAATGTCGGGAAAGATTCTTAAATTCAAAAAAGACGAAAAATCAAAATACGAAAGGGCCAACAGGCATTGCGACGACGGCGATTACGTTGGCGCTCTTTCGTCGCTTCTGTACGTTTGCGAGTCCGAGCCGAATAATACCGACGTTTTGTGTCATATCGCCGATATTTATACGGAATTAGGGCTTTACGAGAACGCGGTGATTTTTTGGTTTCTTTTCCTTGCGAAATGTAAAAAATCGGACGTGATAGACGGGTATAACGGGCTTGGCGCAAACTTTTATTTTCTCGATAATCTTGAACTTGCGGGGTTTTATTTCAATAAACAACTCGAACTGGGCGATTTGGGCGAATGTGTTTACGACGACGTTCTCGACGATTACGTAGACGCGGTTTCAAATATCGAAAAGTCGCCGTTTGAAGTTATCTCGGCTGAAAAAGAGCAAGCCGAAGCGGACGAAAAGAATTATCTCGAAGCAGCCGAAAAGAACAAAAGGGAAGATTATATCGCGGCCGTTTCGCTTGCGGACGAGGTTTCCGAAAAGAGCGAATTCTACGGCAAAGCTCTTTACGAAAAGGCCTACGGTCTTTTTTGTCTGGATAGAGAAGAAGAGGCGAGGGAACTGCTTGAAAAGTGTGTGGCGATAAATAAAAACGACGTAAACGCCTATAATTTACTTCTTGCCTGCCTTGCTCAAACGGAAAATGAGAACGAGGCCGAGCTTGCCGAGAAATACCTTCGGGGGCTTCTCGAAGTCGATTCTGACAACGTGGAAGTTTTAAACCGTAAAATGGCGGTTTTGTGCGATTACGGATATTTCGAGGACGCGCTTAAAGTTTCGGACAAAATCGTTCGGATTGCTCCGGACGACACGAATTGCGCGTATCTTCGCGGATTGTTGCTGTATAATCTCAATCAGCCCGAAAAATCCGTTGTTTTCTTAAAAAAAGCGTATTTATATTCGCTCAATCCCGTCGCTTTGTATTATTTAAAAATTGCCGAAAGAGCTTGCGACGGAGATACGAGCGTTCCGATGAAATTGCCGTTGATTTTCGATTTGCAAAAATCCGAAATCGACCGCAGGTTGAAAGCGATAAAAAAGCTTTTCGGCGGAACGGCGCAAAAGGGCGAGTATTCCGAAGCGTATATAAAGGAAATTGCGGAATGGTGCTTTGTCAGCGGCAGTCAAACCGCCCGGATGGCGATAGCTATTTACGCTACGCGGGCTAAATTGAAGTCGTTGATATGCTTTTTAAGAAAACAACTCGTCAATCCCGCTCATTCGGACGATATGAAAATTCGGCTTTTCGCTTTGCTCGTCGAATGCGGAGAGGCCGGTAATAACAGCGAATTGCCGGTGGTTTATTCTAATATATTTAAAAAAGTGAAAGTGTGCGTGCCGGAGTTCGGTTCGGACGTTCCTGTCGTTTTCAGGCAGGCGTATGCTTACGCCGCGGGAAGGGTGTCGCTTTATTTCGATAAAGGTATGAAAAATCTTAAAATCGGGGCGAGCGAACTCGAAGCCGCAATGCGTATAAACGGCGGCTTTGCCGAATTTAACGACGTCCGCGCGATAGCGTGCGCAATGTTCATTTATTCGGGTTTAAGCAAAACCGACGACAAGAGCGCGATATATAAGTTTTTCGATACGAAAAAGGAGGACGTGGTTAAGCTTATCGCTTACGCACAAAAAGAGAATGATTGATATAGATAAACTTTTTGAAGATTATTTTAAGGAATATATCGCCGATAATCTCGGTAAAATGACGGAAGAGGAAATTGAAAACCGCGTTCCTGAACTTTACTCCGCTTTCGGCAAAGCGCCGAACGAAAAACTCGGCGGCAAAAGCCT
>CALDMH010000097.1 GCA_937915565.1 uncultured Clostridia bacterium
CGAAGAGGCTATCAGCTTCAAAGATATAAAGGTCTCGGCGAAATGAATCCCGAGCAGCTTTGGGATACCACTATGGACCCGCAGAAGAGAGTTCTGATGCAGGTAACCATCGAGGACGCCGCCGAGGCGGAGAAACTTATAACCACGCTTATGGGCGACGATATAGACGGCAGAAAGGCTTACATCGCCGAACACGCCGATTTCAACAAAGAAGACGCCTTTATGAGTAAGGTAAACGTTTAAGGAGGATAAAATAAATGTCTGAAATTAAAGACGCTATAATTACAAGCCCACTCGAAGACGTCCTCCACAATTCGATGATTCCTTATGCGGAATACGTTATTCTCGACAGAGCGTTGCCGAGAGTCGAGGACGGATTAAAGCCTGTTCAAAGAAGAATTTTATATTCTATGTACGAGCAGGGAATGACGCCCGATAAGGGATATAAAAAGAGCGCAAGAGTAGTCGGCGACTGCCTTGCGAAATATCACCCGCACGGCGACAGTTCGGTTTACGACGCAATGGTACGTCTTGCCCAGCCTTACAATATGAGAAACACGCTCGTTGACGGACACGGAAACTTCGGTTCTATCGACGGCGACAGCGCGGCGGCAATGAGATATACCGAGGTCAGGCTTCAACAGCTCGCCCTCGAACTTTTAACCGATATTGATAAAGACACCGTAAACTGGTCGCTCAATTTCGACGACTCGCTTAAAGAGCCCGATACGCTCCCCGGGAGATTCCCGAACCTTTTGGTGAACGGCGCGACGGGTATAGCGGTAGGACTTGCCACGAATATCCCCACGCATAACCTTGCGGAGGTTATAGACGGCGTCGTGGCTTATCTTAACGACCCGAAAATCTCGCTCGACGAGATGATGAAAATCGTAAAAGGGCCGGATTTCCCGACGGGCGGATATATAATAGCCGGTAGCGAACTGCGTACCGCTTACGAAACCGGCAAGGGGAAAATTACGCTTCGCGCAAAGATTAACATCGAAGAGGGCGAGGGTAAAAAGAAAAACATAGTTATAACCGAACTTCCTTATCAGGTAAACAAAGCCCAGCTTTTGAAAAAGATAGCCGACCTTCAAGAGGATAACAAGGACGCTCTTGCAGGCATTGCGGATATTGCCGACGAATCCGACAGGTCGGGTATGAGAGCGGTTATAAGAGTAAGAAAGGATTACAATCCTCAACAAATACTCGATTTTCTCTTTAAGTACACGCAGTTACAATGTACTTACGGCATAAATATGGTCGCCATAGCCGATGGTAAACCCAAACTTATGGGGCTTTTGGAGATAATCAAGTATTACGTCGAGTACCAGATAAATATAGTAGTAAGAAGAACGAAATACGACCTGAACAAAGCGAAGGAAAGGGCTCATATACTCGAAGGGCTTATTATCGCCGTAAACAATATCGACGAAGTTATCAGGATAATCAAAACCTCGCCCGATACTCCTGCGGCGAAAGCGAATTTAAGAGCCGCGTTCGATCTTTCGGATAAGCAGGCGCAGGCTATCCTCGATTTAAGATTGGCGAGAATCACAAAACTCGAAGTGAACAACCTTAAAGAAGAGCTTGAAAATCTTAAAAAGCTTATCGCCGAGTTGCAGGCTATTCTCGATAGCAAGAAACTTCAAAAAGACGTAGTAAAGAAAGAAATTCTTGCGATAAGAAAAAAATACCGCGACGACAGACGTTCCGTAATCGTTACCACCGCAGACGAAATCAGCTTCGATAAAACCACGGAAAACACTTACGTGGAAAATATCGTGGTCGGATATAATCTCAACGGAGTAATAAGGAAAGTCAAGGCGGCCACCTATAAAAAGTACGCAAAGAACTCAACGCCTAACAAAGCCGAGCTTTTCGCCTTCAAGGTGGATACCGACACTTCGTATATGATTTACGCATTTACGAATTTCGGCAACTGTTATAAGATAGACCCCGAAGCCTTGCCGGAAGCGAGCGGAGCAATGAGCGGAGGAATCAAGTTCAACCAGCTCATAAAGAACTGCGAGAAAAACGAAGTCCCCGTTGCGTTTTACGCTGCCAAAGACGAAGATTTCCCGAGCACGAGGCTGTATTTCTTCACCAAGGGCGGAATGGTTAAACTCACGCCTTGGAGCGAATACGACGTTAAAAAGCCAGTATTCCAAGCTATTAAGCTTAAAGAGGGCGACGAACTTCTCAAAATCGAAGAAGAGATACCCGATTCTGATTTCTTCTTTGCAACGAAGAACGGCTATTGCCTGAACTGTTCAGACGAATTCCCGCAACAACTCCGCGTTGCAAGCGGCGTGAAGGGTATGGACGTTGAGGAAGGCGACGAAGTTATAACGGCAACGCAGATAAGCAAGAGTTACGATTACGAAATCGTAGTGGCAACGTCGTTCGGAACGTTCAAAAAAGTAGACCTCGGCACTATATCGAAAACCGCGAGAGCAAGAAAGGGAGTAAGGCTCGTAGACCTCGGCATCGAAGGAAACGAATGCGTAAGGCTTGCCGCGCCTAAAAACGAAGCGGAGAGCGTAAACCTTCTCATCGAGGACGGCGACGGTAATATTATGCACGCCCTTTCCGAGGAACTTTCTTCCGAGAGCAGAACGACCAAAGGCAGACCGATTGCTAAACTCGGAATGTTTAAAACGGCGTTCGCCTGCTTTTTTCGGAGCGGAGATAAAAAATAACGAGGCGGTAGATACCGCCTGCGAAAATCTTTCCGCCGAAAAGCCCGACGGGCGTTTGGAAATTGGAGACGATTCCGAAGAGCGTTTGAAAACGAAGAACGGCTCCGAGGAGCGGACGACGATAAAAAACGATTCCGACGTGCAGGAAATCGGACGGGAAAAGGTAAAAGATAATATGGAAAAGACGAGAGCAGATATTTTAATCGAAAAATCAAAGAAGAACTATTATTCTGCCATACAGATAATCACCGATTTATACGATAACGTGTTTTCAAAGGACAAGAGTTTTAAATACGAAAAAAGACAGCTCCTTGCCGAATACGACGAATATCTTCAAGCCGCGCTTATTAAGGTTTGCTCGGTGAGAAACAGGTTTTTATCGGACGAATTGTATTTTATCGAGAATATAGCCGATTACGGTAAACTTGTGGAAGGCGCGGATTACACGCTTTTCGCAGGCTGCGTAAAGGATATGAGCGACAGGCTTACCGAAAGAGCGGACGAAAGACTTAAAACCGTTCCCGTGTGCTTTAAACTCGCCGGAGCGGTGGATTCTTCCAAAGGTTCGTCCTCGATGCGCGTATTGCTCGATAATACGGTGAAGATAGTTTTTAATCTTAAATTTATCGACGAAAGAGCGGATTTGAAAGATAATTCGGACGTTATCGCCGCTTTGAAAGCGGTGTATTCGTTTGCGAAGTATAACGGAATAAGTTTGAAATAAGGAATAACGTATAATTTATGAAAGTTATTATTGTCGGCGGCGGAAAAGTCGGAAAAACGATTATCCAAAGTATGCTCAAAGAAAAACACGAAGTCGTGCTCATCGATAACGACCCCGACGTCGTCGGTAACGTTACCAATCTTTACGACGTAATGGGTATTTGTGCGAACGGCACAGAATACGAAAAACTTTTGGAAGCAGGCGCGGACAAAGCGGATTTGTTTATCTCCGTAACCGGTTCGGACGAACTTAATATGCTTTCGTGCTTTGCCGCAAAAAAAATCGGCGCGCACCACACCGTTGCGAGAGTGAGAAATTCGGAATATAACACGGCAAGTTGGGGATTTATGAAACGCCAGCTCGAAATTTCAATGGCTGTCAACCCCGAAAAACTCGCCGCGGAAGCCATTTACGATATTTTAAAACTTCCGTCCGCAACGAAGGTTGAGTCGTTCACGGCGAGAAGCTTTGAAATGATTGAAATCACCGTTAAAAAAGGCTCGGCTATCGACGGGATAACCCTTATCGGGTTAAGAAAAAGATTTAACGAAAAATTCCTCGTTTGCGTCGTTCAAAGAGAAGACGAGGTCTTTATCCCGAACGGAACTTTCAAGCTTTTAAGCGGAGATAAAATCGGCGTTATGGTCACTAACGACGACGCTCATTCGATTTTAAAAAACTTCGGTTACGCGGCGAAAGAGGCCAAGGATATTATGCTCGTAGGAGCAAGCAAAACCGCGCTTTATCTTGCCGATATGCTGTTAAAGGGCAGGAGCAGCGTTAAAATAATCGAAAAAGACCCCGAGATTTGCGAAGAGGCGTGCGAAAAACTTTCTTCAAGAGCCACGATTGTCTGCGGCGACGGAATGAGTCAGGAAACTCTTCTCGAAGAGGGAATAAACGGACTCGACGCTCTCGTTGCGCTTACCGACAGAGACGAGGAAAATATTCTTATTTCCTTCTACGCCTTGTCGCGTAAGGTAAAAAAGGTTATAGCGAAAGTGAACAGAAACGAACTTTCGTCCATTTCCGAAAATCTCGGATTGGAAACGACGTTTTCTCCGAAAAACATCGTAGCGGATATTCTCGTAAGATACGCAAGGGCAATCGGCAACAGTATCGGCAGTAAGGTCGAAACGTTTTATAGTTTGTTCGGCGGCAATGCGGAGGCGTTGGAGTTTAACGTGGAACAAAACTTTGAGTACGCAGGCGTTCCGCTTAAAGAAATCGAGCTTAAATCCGGCATATTGATTGCGGGAATAACGAGAGGAAACGAAGCTCTTATCCCCGGCGGCGACGATTGCATTTGCGTCGGTGATAAAGTTATCGTAATCGCAAAAGGCGAAAGGCTTTGCGATTTATCGGATATATTGAAGCGTAGATTATGAATTACAGAATGATTTTTTCAACAGCCGGTAAGGTTGTCGTAACTATCGGATTGTTGCTTATATTGCCGCTTCTGACGGCTTTTATATGCGCCGAATGGAGATGCGCTCTTGCCTTTGGTTTGACGGCTCTCGGCGCGGTTATCGTCGGCGGCGCAATGGTTTTTGCTTTTAAACCGAGAAATATGATTTTTTTCTCGAAAGAAGGGTTTATAACCGTTGCCGTTTGTTGGATGGCCGCTTCGGTCGTCGGGGCTGTTCCTCTCGTTGCGAGCGGAGAATTTCCGACTTTTATAGACGCGCTGTTTGAAATCGTCAGCGGACTTACGACGACGGGAGCTTCCGTCGTCCCGAAAGTAGAGGAACTTTCAAAATCGATTCTTTTCTGGCGTTCGTTTTCACATTGGATAGGCGGTATGGGCGTTATCGTTTTCGTTATGGCCGTAACCGCGAGAGCTCCGGACAGGTCGATGCACATTTTAAGAGCCGAAATGCCCGGACCGATTGTAGATAAACTCGTTCCGAGGTCCAAGGACACCGCGAAAATTCTTTACCTTATTTATATGGGTATGACGGTTGCGATGGTTATCGCGTTGCTTTGCACGGGAATGTCCTTTTTCGATAGTTTGCTTCACGCGTTCGGAACTGCGGGAACGGGCGGATTCGGAATAAAAAACGATAGTCTGGCAAGTTATTCGGCGGCGTCGCAATGGGTGATAACCGTCGGAATGTTTCTTTTCAGCGTAAACTTTAACCTTTATTACCTCATATTGATAGGAAAAGTTAAATCGGCGTTGAAAAGCACGGAATTGCACGTTTTTACGGGCATAGTCGTCGTTTCTACGGCAGTGGTGGTTTTAAATATAGCGAGTAGTTTCGCGTCGTTCGGTGACGCTTTGAGAACGGCCGCGTTTCAGGTTTGCGCAATCGTTTCAACTACGGGTTT
>CALDMH010000098.1 GCA_937915565.1 uncultured Clostridia bacterium
GCCAACATTTACAGAATGGACCACGACATTCCTTATAGCTGGGGTACTGCCGTAAACGTTCAGATGATGGCGTTCGGAAATATGGGCGACAACTGCGGAACGGGCGTTGCGTTCACTCGTAACCCCGCCACCGGCGAAAAGGGCCTTATGGGCGAATTCCTTACGAACGCGCAGGGCGAAGACGTCGTTGCAGGCGTAAGAACGCCGATGCCGATTGCTAAAATGGCCGAAGTATTCCCCGACGTTTACAAACAGTTCCAGGAAGTTTGCAAAACGCTCGAAAATCACTATCGCGATATGCAGGATATGGAGTTCACCGTTGAAAACGGAAAGCTCTATATGCTTCAAACCAGAAACGGTAAGAGAACCGCAGCCGCAGCTATCAAGATTGCCTGCGACCTTATCGACGAGGGTATGATTACGGAGCAGGAGGCTTTGATGCAAATCGACGCCAAGTCGCTCGATATGCTTCTTCACCCCACTTTCGACGCGAAAGACCTTAAAGACGCCGACAAGAACGACGTCGTAGGTAAAGGTATCGCCGCTTCCCCGGGAGCTGCCGCAGGTACGGTAGTATTCACCGCGGAAGAAGCAGCGGAACAAGGAAAAGCCGGCAAAAAGGTTATTCTCGTAAGGCTTGAAACTTCGCCCGAAGACATCGAGGGTATGAAATACGCACAGGGTATTTTGACTGTAAGAGGCGGACAGACTTCGCACGCCGCAGTCGTTGCAAGAGGTATGGGTACTTGCTGCGTTTCCGGTTGCGGAGATATTAAGATGAACGAAGAAGAGAAGTATTTCGTTCTTGCGGGCAAAACTTTCCGCGAGGGCAGCGAACTTTCTCTCGACGGTTCTACCGGTAATATTTACGACCGTATGATAAAAACCGTTCCGGCAGACCCCAACAGCGGATACTTCGGAAGAATAATGAAACTTGCCGATAAATATAAGGCTCTCGGCGTAAGAACGAACGCGGATACTCCCGCCGACGCGAAGAGAGCTGCCGAACTCGGCGCACAGGGTATCGGTCTTTGCCGTACCGAGCATATGTTCTTCGGCCCGGGCAGAATCGATAAGTTCCGCGAGATGATTTGCTCCGAAACCGTTGAAGAAAGAGTTGCCGCGCTCGATAAAATCGAGCCTATGCAGCAGGCAGACTTCGAAGGACTTATGGAAGCTTTGATGGGACAACCCGTCACCATTCGTTTCCTCGACCCGCCGCTTCACGAATTCGTACCCACCGAAGAAGCCGACATCGAACTTTTGGCAAAAGCCAAGGGTAAAACGGTTGCCGAAATTAAACAGCTTTGCAATTCGCTTCACGAATTCAACCCGATGATGGGACACAGAGGTTGCCGTCTTGCGGTAACTTATCCCGAAATTGCGGTTATGCAGACCAAGGCGGTTATCAAAGCGGCTATCGCCGTTCAGAAACGTCATCCCGATTGGAACGTCGTTCCCGAAATTATGATTCCGCTCGTAGGCGAAGTTAAAGAACTTGCTTACTGCAAAAAGACGGTTGTGGAAACTGCCGACGCGGTTATCAAAGAAGCGGGCGTAAACCTTAAATACGAAGTAGGAACGATGATTGAAATTCCGAGAGCGGCTCTCACTGCCGACGAAATCGCGAAAGAAGCGGAATTCTTCTGCTTCGGAACGAACGACCTCACGCAGATGACCTTCGGATTCTCCCGTGACGACGCAGGTAAATTCCTCCCCTCGTACTACGCGGCGAAGATTTACGAATCCGACCCGTTTGCTCGTCTTGACACTGTCGGTGTAGGCAAGCTTATGAAGATGGCTGTCGAACTCGGACATTCGACGAGAAAGGACATTCACTGCGGAATTTGCGGCGAACACGGCGGCGACCCCTCGTCCATCGAGTTCTGCCACGAAATCGGATTGAATTACGTATCCTGCTCGCCTTACAGAGTGCCGATTGCTCGTCTTGCAGCCGCGCAGGCGAATATCAAGAACCCCAGAAAGTAATTTCGGGTTGAAAAAACGGCCAAAAACGGCCGGAATTCAAACGTAATACTAAAATAGACGAAAGCAGTCATTCTTAAAAAGAGTGACTGCTTTTTTTCTATATTTATTGATGGCGAATGGAATCCCTAACCTGCAAACTTGAAAACCACCCCCGAAAACGAACGCAATCGCCTGTCGGCATGCCAGCCGAGAATAAAACGAACCGTGGTCTGACGGCGTGTTTTTGACTAATACTTCGTTACGCTCACGGCTTATACGTCAAGTATTAACCCGTTCGCGTGCCTTGTCTTAGCCTAAAAACCCGCCGTCGGACTTGCAAGCAACCAAAACGCCGATATTTTTGATGATTTTTGGTGAAGGCGAGCGCAGATGTACTCGACGTACTTCAAGCGAGGATTTGACAAAAAGCGCGGAAATTGCGGCGTTTTGGCAAGGTTCGGTTTATTCTTGGCTGGCATACAAGCCGAGAATAAAACGAAAAAACTTTCCTAATTAAAGCGTAAAAGCGGGGCTATAAGTCGATTAACGGGCATTTTTTGATTATTGAACGACGGCTTTGTGTTGAGATTTGATTTCTTGAAGATGCTGTTTCGGAGATACGTTCATAACCGCTTTGAACGATTTTGAAAAATACAACGCGTCGGTAAAACCGGACAGGTACGCTATGTCCTGAATACTTTCAAATCCTTTTTCCATTAAAGAACAGGCGTTTTGCACACGGATATTGCGCAAATAGGTTGAAAACGTAATGTTAAATTCCTGACTGAAAATTCTCGAAATATATTTTTTGCTGTATGAAAAATGCGAAGCTATCGACTCCAACGAAAGAAGCGGATTGCCGAGATTGTTGTCGATATAAGTTTTTATTTCTTTTATCAAATCGTTGAAATGGGTTGCGGGCAATATGTTTTGGCGGTCGGCAATTTTTGCGAAAAAGCAGAGAAGAAGCCCTTCCGAATACATAGACAACGCGTCGGAAGAAAACCCCGAAGGGTCAATCCACATATTTTTTTCGTTCTCGAATTCGTGAAAAACGCAGTTGTTTTCGCCGATTCTGAGTTTATTCATTATCTGAATCGCTTTCGTTCCCGTATAACCTATATAATAATAAGTGAAGTCGCGGGACGATTCCAAACCGTAAGGAACGGAAATAAGAGTGAAAAACACGTCGCCCTTTTTTAAGTTAATACCTCCGCTTTGAGTATGCAAAACGGCAGTTCCCGTCAACGCGTAATGTATGCGGTAGTTTGCGGGCGTTATCCATTTTTCAAATTTTTGCTCGCGCGTTTCAAAAACGTAATGAAGAATACACAGGTCGTTTTCATTGCTTTTTTGCAATATAAACTTGCAGATATTGTTGTCGGACATAAACGGTTTCCTTATATGAAACTCCGATAATTTTTTGGCGGGTTTCACTGTTTGCATTATATCATAAAATTTTTCGGCTATCAACAAAAAGTGGAAAATTTACATATTCTCTTTCCCTTTGTCTATTTACATCGACAATTTATGGATTAAAATAAAAGGGTCGAACGGAATAGTAAACCGTTTGATTACATCTCATAACGTGGAGGGAAATTATGAGTAAACTTTTGAGAATTATTTTAGTTGCGATTTTAAGCTTAACGCTGGCAATCTGTTTTATCGGTTGCGGTTGGGGAGACGAGGAATCGAAAGACCCCGAATCCGTTACTTCGACGGCCGAGTTGCCTGAGTCCGACTCGAATTTGGAATCCGAGCCGAAGTCGGAATCCGGTTCCGAATCCGTCACGCCGAAAACTTACGTCGTATCGTTCGTGGACGAAAACGGCGAGAGTATCGGCGAGCCGCAAACGTTAAACGAGGGAGAGTCTCCTGAAACTCCCGACCTTTCGGCTTACGAAAACAAACATCTCGTGGGATATAAACCCGGGATTAAAGGTCAATCGGAATGGGGAGAACTTATCGAAACGCTTCCGTCCAAGGTAAATTCCGACGTTAAATATCTCGTAGTTATGGAAAATCATAACTTTATAACGAAATATAACGACGACGGGCATTATACCGAGTGTTCCTGCGGAAAGAAAACGGAAGCCGAGGCGCATACTTTAACCGTTAAATCCGAAACCGAGCCGCAATGCGAAACGGACGGCGTTAAAATTCTCGCTTGCGAGTGCGGATATGAAAAGAGGGAAACTTCAACCGCTCTCGGGCATAAGCCGAGCGAATGGACGCCTTGCGACGAGGGGCATCGTAAAATATGTCAGCGTTGCACGAAGACGTTGAAAACCGGCGATTGCGAATTTGAATGGGCATACGGTGAAAACGCTTATGAAAATAAATGCGCGGTATGCTCCAAAGTCGAAAAGAGTTTGACGAAAACGTCGCTTAACACCGCGGAGATTACTAATCGTTTTGAAGTTAAAGAGGGCGAAACGGGCGCTGTTTCGTTGGCGGACGATAAAATAACCGTAAATTTGTCTACGGAAACCGTACAGGGCGAAACTTCGCTTCTTCTCGATAAGAAATACGGAGAATTTGCTTTGACCTTTAAGTTCAATTATACTTCCGCTTCTCATACGGGAGAAAGATATGCGACGATAAAAATAGGCGATTATTCCGTAAAATACTATCCGTATAACGGTAATTTGCAGGTTCTTTTCGGTATAGACGCTCAACCTATCGCAATGGCGTTTGCGGGTTCGTTGCCCGAAGAGATTGCTTTTAAAATCAGGGTTATAGACGGAAAGCTTTACGTTTCGGCCAACGATACGCCGCTCGTTACGAGCGAAGATAACGATTATATCGTAAGCGGTTTGACGAAGCCGCAAACAATCGGTATTTACGCTTACCGCGTGGGATTCGTTATGAGCGAAATGAACCTTTATTGCGGAGAAGACGGAGTGGAGCGCGTTCAAAAAGACGTTTACGATTCCGAAGCGTTGAAAAAATCGTCTGCGGTCGTTCCCGAATACGAGGGGAATACGGTTTCTTTCGACGACGATAAAATCACGTTCGCGTTATCGAAAGATACCCCCGAAGCTTCCCCCGATTACGACGCATCCGTCACTCTCGGCAAAACCTATCGCGGCGACTTCCAAATAGATTTCGACCTGAATTACGGAGATTTGACGGGATATACTCAAACGAGATTCCTCGAAATTCAGCTCGGCGGAGTTTCGTTCGTGATAAAACCCTCGGAAGAGAAGGTGCTTGCTATGCGAGGAACTCACAACGCTCCGGCAAGCGGGGTTTACGCAACGGAAGCGAAAGCCGAATATCTGACGGGAAGAATGACCGTAAAACTCGAAAACGGCAACGTTTATTTCTATCATAACGGAAATCGCCTCGCGTTCAACGGCGACGGTAATTTCTATTTCAGCAATATAGACAGTTCCGAAGGGCTCAGCGTTACGTTCAACGCAAGAAGGTTGAATCTGACGATTTCAAACCTGACCGTAACGGGAACGGAACTTTGAAAAACTAAATTCCGCCGGCGTTTTCTTTCCGAATTCGTCGGCGGAACTTAAACGGTTAATCCGTATAAAATCAATCGCGGCGAAAGCGATTGGGAGGTAATTGTAGTGAAGAAAGTCAGAATAGGAGTCCTTGGCGCGTTCAGAGGAACGAGTATGATAAACTATTGCAAGATAGCCGATAACGCCGAGGTCGTTGCCATTTGCGACAAATGGAAAGAAGGACTTGAAATTCAAAAGAAAGAAAACGAGGGTTTGAATATCGCTTATTTCGACAATTTCGACGATTTTATCGAATACGATATGGACGCCGTAGTCCTTGCGAATTACGCGACGGAACACGCCCCGTTCGCCATAAGAGCGATGAAAAAGGGTATGCACGTCTTTTCGGAAGTGCTTCCCGTTCAAACGATGAAAGAGGCGGTGGAACTTATCGAATGTGTGGAAAAAACGGGTAAAATTTACGCTTACGGCGAAAATTACTGCTATATGCCCGCGCCTTACGAGATGAAAAGGTTATACCGGGAGGGTAAAATAGGCGAGTTGGAGTATGCCGAGGCGGAATATTTACATAACTGCGAAAGTATCTGGCCGAGCATAACTTACGGCGACAAAAACCATTGGCGCAACAATATGTACGCGACTTATTATTGCACTCACTCGATAGGCCCTATAATACATATGACGGGTTTACGCCCCGTTTCGGTTATAGGGATAGAGGGTAAGCTGAACGAGAGAAGTTTGCGGACGGGCAGAAAGGGTTCGACTTGGGGAATCGAAATGATTACCTTGGAAAACGGCGCGATTTTAAAAAGCATACACGGCGGACTTTATAAATATTCCAATTATTATTCTCTTTACGGAAACAAAGGTCGGTTGGAAACCGGCCGCGAAGACGCGGGACTCGGCGGCATAGACAGGATATATATCAACGCCGACGAATACCCCGGGGGATACGAAACCGCGAAGTTGGAAACGTACAGAATGAGCGAGAGGAACGAGAAAGAAAAGACCTTCGGTCACGGCGGCTCGGATTTTTGGTCGATGTACTATTTCATTCGCAGAATACAAGGCGAAAAAGACGCGGATATAATAGACGTTTACGAAGCTATGGATATGTTTTTGCCGGGGCTTTTCGCTTACAGGTCGATTTTGAAAGGCGGCGTTCCTCAACCGATACCTAATCTTCGCAACAAAGAGGAGAGGGAAGCGTTCAAAAACGACGTGGCGTGCACCGACCCGAAAGTTGCGGGAGACCAACTTATCCCCGCTTATTCCAAGGGCAACCCCGATATTCCCGACGAAATCTACGATTATCTCAAAAAGAAATGGAACGAAGATTTACATTCCGACACGGGATATACGCATATGGCGTTCCATCAGGGCGAAGCTCAAAAAAAAGACGAAGTTCAAAAAAAAGACGGGGATAAATAATATATATGTTGTATATATGTATCGCTTCGATACTGTTCAGCATACAGCCCGCCTTTACGAAACAATATCAAAGAAACGCCGGCGATGGGTTGAAATCCTCGTTTTTATATAACGTAACTTCGCCGTTGTTGTTTATAGCGATAATGTTCTTTTACGAGGGAATGAAACTCGATTTCACCGTTTATTCCTTCGTTATGGCGATGGTGTGGGCAATCGTTTGCAACGCGATGTCTTTTTTTCAGATAAAGGCGTTGTCTTACGGCAACGTTGCGAATTACTCGCTGTTTCTGCTCGGCGGGGGAATGCTTATCCCCGTCGTTTACGGAGCGATTTTCGGCGACGATTTCGGGGCGTGCAAGATAATAGGAACGGTTCTCGTATGCGTCGCGATTCTGATAAAGATAAACCCCAAGGAAAAGTCCCGGGCAGGCTCGCTTTTCAGTTTGATAATGATATTTATCCTAAACGGACTTGCGGGGGTTCTGGCTTCGGTGTATCAAAGCGAATTGTTTACGTTCGACAAAATTTCGTCCGAACAGTTTTCGATTTTAAGGTCGTTTACGACGGTCGGCGTCGGCGCGGTTATGCTGGGCGTGCTGTCGATAAAAGAAAGGGGCGACGAAAAGCAAAACGCCTTAGCGATGAGAAAAGGATATTTAAAGGCTATGCCGTGGTCGCTTATAGGCGGCGGGATAAACGGCGTTGCGAATCTGTTGCTTTTGTTTGCGTTGCAAACGGTACAGCCGTCGCTGCAATACCCGATTATAACGGGCGGCGGAATACTTCTTTCCGCAATCGTAGGCTTAATCTTTAAGGAAATTCCCGACAAAAAAACGTGGATTTCGGTGGGGTTTGCCACGGCAGGTACTATAATAATGATTCTCTAAAATATTAAAAGGAGTAAAAATGACAAAAAAAATTATGGCGACGATTTTAACGGCGGTAACGATTTTAGGAACGGTAGGCTGTTCTTCCGAACCGGAAACTTCGGGCGCGAGCGTTCCCGAAACTCCTGAAATAAACTTCTCCGATTACGAAACCGAGGAAAAGTTTATTTCTTTCATAGATTTACCTCCCGACCCGAACAAAGCGTTGGACGATTATAAGGGGCTCGGTTTTTCGGGCTTTATTTTAACGGAGGATTTCGTTTCCTTAACGCAAAAAGGGAAAATGACCGATTCCTATAAAAACGCCGTCAAAAAGTTGAACGACAGCGGTTTCGGCGTTTATATAAGGAATCAGTATAACGACCCGTATTATTTCGATACGACTGCGGAAGGCTCTGCCGAATACGAAAGGAATTATTCGTTGGACAGCCGCAAGCTCACGAACGAATTCAGGGATAACGGAGGAGTTGCGGGCTTTTATATGGCCGACGAGCCGACTTTTGAAAAATTTTCTCAATTCACTCCGCTTATAAATTGGTATAACGCGAACTACTCGGATACCTATTTCCATATGAACTTGTTCCCGAGTTACGCCGGTCAGGCGGGATTTAAGGGACATTCTTACGAAGAATACGTTCAGGAATATATAGATAAAGTCGCCTCGAAGGTAAAGGGCAAAAAGAGCGTTTGCCTCGATAATTACCCGTTCAACAGGAGCGATTCGATAAGGGCGTCGTTCTTGTCCGATTTGCTGGTGACCGCAACGAAGACGAAGAAATATAACGAAACGGTTAAAGACGCGGACAAAGCGTATATGGGGCTTTGCATACAAACGTTTTACGACGGCGGGCTCGTGGATATAAAAGGTTCGGCGGACGTTTCTTTCCAGCTTTTGTGCGGTATGGCTATGGGCGCGAAAATTTACGAGTATTTCTGTTACAGGTCGTATATCGACGGGGCGACGAGGTTGAACGGCATATTCGATTCGAATATGCAAAAGAGGGTTTACGATTACGTTAAAGAAGCGAACGAAAAATACCTCGGCTTCGGAAAAGTCGTAAACGCTTTCGAGTGGCAGGGCGTGAATACCCTTCACGCGAGCGACGCGAAGAAAATCGAAAACGAAGAGGCGTTTTCTTCCGTTCAGGGGCTCGTTTCGGAAAACACGGGAAAACTTGACCTCGGCGGTTGCAAAAGCAAACTCGATACGATTATAGGTTCGTTTAAAAAAGGCGACGACTACGGTTATATGGTCGTAAATTACACTCTCCCGTCCGCGGGGAAAAGCAACGTCGTGGAACTTGCTTTCAAAAACGCGACGCACGCGGTGGTGTACTCCGCAACGGAAACCGGCGTAAATTCGTCAATCGTCGCGCTTGCGGGCGGCAAGGCGAGAATAAGTCTCGAAGCGGGCGACGGAGTTTTCGTAATTCCCGTTTAACAGGTTGAGGCAAAATGAAAAAAAACAAAAATAAAATTCAGGGCGGTTGCGAAATACCGAAAGGAATGAGAAAAAAGGCGTACCTGTTTTGTTACGTTATGCTCATACCGTGCTTTTGGGGGCTGTTTTCGTTCTTTTTCGTAAACGCCTATTCGATTCTGATTGCGTTCACGGACGGAGTACCCTTTAAAGACCCGTTTACGCTTAGTAATTTCAGGCTGTTGTTTTACGAATTGTCGTTAAAGGACAGCACGCTTTACGCTTCGATAAGCAATACTTTCAAGTATTTCGCCCTCGGGCTTATAAAGTTGTTCCTGTCTTACGTTATCGCGTATTTCTTGTATAAAAAGATACCGTGGTACGGGGCGTTCTCGATTTTGTTCTTCTTACCGAGCATTATCGCGCCCGTCATAACCGTCAATATTTTCAAGAACATTATCGGTGAATTCGGCCCGCTCTGGATGATAGTTAAAAACTTGTTCGGAGTGGAATATTCGGAGTTGCTGGCTAATCCCGATACGGCGACGACCGTTATTTTAATCTATTGTTTCATAAGCGGTTTCGGTTCTACGTTTTTGATTTTGCTCGGAACGATGAACAGAATCCCCGAAGAATATTTCGAGGCGGCGCAGATAGACGGGTGCAACCGCCGGAAAGAATTCTGGCAAATAATCACGCCGCTTTGCTGGGATACCCTTTCGACTTACGTCGTGCTCAGCCTGACGGGAATATTTATGTCGAGCGGCCCGATACTTTACTTTACGGGCGGAGAATACAAAACTTATACGCTTGCCTATTGGATATTCGACCGCGTTAAATTCGGCGGAGATTATTCTTACGCGTCGGCGGTGGGAATATTCTTCACGGTTTTGTCAATTCCCATCGTGTTCGGCGTGAGATGGGCGATGAAGAAAGTAGACCCGGAGGTGAGTTACTGATGAAACTCGTAACGAAACGAAACAAAACGAGGTTTACCGTAACCACGGCCGTCGTCTTCGCGATTTTTTGCCTATATACCGTCATTTTGGCTATACCGTATATATGGGGTATTATCGTGTCGCTTAAAACGAGATACGAATATATGGAAATGCCCGTTTTCTCGCTGCCCGAAAAGTTGCAGTTTTCAAACTATATCAAAGCGTGGAAAGAGTTGTCGGTTGAGGGAACGAGCGTTCCGATGATGTTCGTAAACAGTATCTGGTATGCGGGCGGTATGTCGGTTACGTCGATTTTGTTTTCGACGATGACGGCTTACGTTATAGCGAAATATCGCTTCCCGGGGAGAGCGGCCATATATACTACGGCTTTGGTCATAATGATGATTCCGATAATGGGTTCGATGGCGAGTTCTCTTAAATTCACGCAGATGATTGGGGCTTACGATTCAAGACTGTATATTTTCCTTAACGCTTCCGCGGTAGGGGCGATATTCATCATAATGTACGCCACTTTCAAAGGGGTGAGTTGGGGTTACGCCGAAGCGGCGTTTATCGACGGAGCGGGGCATTTCACAACGTTTTTCAAAATAATGCTTCCGCAGGTAATATCGCCGATATGCGCCCTGTTTATGACGCAATTTATCACGCTGTGGTCGGACGACGCGACTCCGCTCGTGTATTTCCCGAATTTGCCCACTTTGTCCACGGGACTGTATATGTATCAGTCGGTAGTTAAAAAGACGGAGCAATACCCGATATATTTTGCGGGACTTATAACGTGTATGATACCCACGCTGACGCTGTTTTTGATTTTCCAAAAAAATCTTATGAACGTTCAGATGGGCGGCGGCTTAAAGGGATAAAAACGCAGATATAATTGCGTTAAAATCGTTTGATTATTATAAAGACAAAGAGGAGAAATCAGATGAAAAAATTTATAGCAGCGTTAATGTGTGTAGCAACGGTTTTTGCGGCGGTCGCTTGCGGCAACAATCCGCAGGGTTCTTCGTCGTCGGACGACGGAAACAACGCGGACTACGCCAAAAGAAGCAAAAAGATAACTTTCAGTTATTACGCGGGCGGTTACGGCTCGGATTGGGTAAAAGCCGTCGCGAAGGATTATATGGACAACGTGAACGAGGAAGTTTACGTCGAATTGAAGAAAAGTTCGGATAACTCCACGGCGAAAAGCAATATCGAATCCAACGTAGGTATTGCCGACCTTTATCAAATCGAAGCGGATATGTTCGGGCTTGACGGTTGTCTTGAAAATTTAACTTCGTTCTATAACGACACGACCGTTTACGGAGAAAACGTAAAAGTAAAGGATAAACTTCCCGAATATTCGATTGATTATTATAACGAGAAAGGCGAGTATTATCAAATCCCTCAAACCGCAATGACGGGTTTTAACTGGGTATATAATAAAACGCTTTTAGACGATACTTTCGGCAAAGATAATTACGTTTTGCCGAGAACTACGGACGAAATGCTTGCGTTCGGCGATAAACTTTACGAAAAGGGCGTGTTCCTGACTGCCGCCGCCCTTGCGGACACCGCGGGAGGAAACTACGCGCAGTACGCTCTGATGAACTTTTTCGCACAGATGACGGGGCTTGACGGGTGGAATAAATTCAACTCGGGGCTCGTTAAAAGAAACGGCGAATGGGTTTTGAGCGAAGACGCGCCTTACGTTATATCGGACAACAGAACGGCAATCGAAGCCGCGTATAAATTCGCCGAGAAACTTTATAGAAAGGCTACGGGTTCGGAAGTTCAGTATTTGCATAAGAACAGCCCGTCTTTCGAGTATAAAGATTTGGATAAGGTGTTTTTCGGCGGAAAATTCAAGGCTCAAACCTTGCCGAGTTTTGCTTTCGCTTACGTCGGCGGTTGGCTTGAAACGGAAGTTTCCGAGTATTTGAAAGAGGGCGCGATAACTCCCAAGGAAGTTTACGCTATGAATTCCCCCGTTTTAAGCGATATTGTAAAAACGCTTGAAAACACGGCTATGACAGATTCCGAATTGTCGGCTATAATCGAAGAAATCGATAACGGAGCGACTTCGAGCACCCGTTGTTCTCAAAACGACTTCGACAGAATAAGCGAAGCGAGGCATATGGTTACGGAAAATATATGCCGCTGTTTCGTTATCCCGAAAGGTTCTTCAAACAAGGCTTTGGCAAAAGAGTTTTTGGCGTACCTTACGTCCGACAGAGCGCAGAAAATCGCCGCGAAAAATTCAAACGGAATAAGCGTTCTTCCTTTCGGATACACTCCTACCGACGAAGATATGGGATTTGAAATTTCCGCGTTTACGAAGAGCGTGGCGAAGGTTACGAAATCCGACGCGGTGAAAATCGTGGACAGCGCGCAGTTGGATAAAACTTTCAAAAAAGAAGTAAATATACTGTGGTTTTACGATATAAAGAATACGTCGGCTCTTGCGAACAACGTTTATTCGGGAACGGCAACTTCGGGCGACCGGATTTACGAAATGACTTATAAATATTATAACGGTATGTGGAGTACGTTGATAAGCAAATACAAAAAGAGCGTCGGTTTAGCGTAAGGAAAATAAGGAGCGGATATGAAAAAAATATTTGTCTGTATGTTGGCAATCGCGTTGACAGCGTCGTTCGCCGGTTGCTCGCCGAAGCGAGCCGAAAGGTCTTACGAAATCGTCATCGAAGGCGACTTTCAGAACGGAACTAAAATCGCGTATAAAGAGGAAGTCGATTTGCCGCTCGCTTCGGTGAAAGACGACCGCGGCAACGTCGTTTCGTTTGACGTGAGTTACGCCGTGATTTTGCCCGACGGTCAGCGTTTGACAAGCGATTTCCCGTCCTTTTCTCTTTCGCCCGACGATTATACGATAGAGTATTCTTACGCGGAGAAAAATCTTCGGGAAACCCGTACTTTTTCCGTCGTGGACGAAGTCGCTCCGATAATTTCGTTCGACAACGTTCCCCGAGATTTATTCGTAGGGGAGCAAACTTCGGGGAGTTTGCCCGGGGTAAACGTAGAAGAGGCTTCTGACTTAAAGGATATTCAGCGCAACCTGTATTTTACCGATTCGGACGGAAACAGAAAAGCCGTCGAATATAACGTTATGAACGAAACTTACCCGATAACCGAAGGCGGGGAGTTCGAGTTCGTCGTAAAAGCGGAAGATACGAGCGGCAATAAAGCCGAAGAAAAGGTGTCGTGGGTGGTGAAAGACCCGCAATGGCAGGACCTCGATTTAGGCGAAAAATACCTCGCCGATTTCGACGAAAAGGGCTATATAAATTATATCAGGTCGGGTGACGTAAGTCCGTGGTGGAATATCAACGGAAAATATAACGACGAATGGCTCGAATCCTTTAACGGGGCGACGGGCGTTTGTAAAATACAACTCGAATTTACCGCTTCGGGGCATACCTGTATCAACGTGAAGTTGGCTAAACCGTTGACTTCCGCATTGCTTTCAGGAAAATGTCTTGCCGTCAGAGCTTACGTTACGGGCGACGGACTTTACGACAGTTTCGGGTTTGCGGGGATACAAAAGCAGAATTTCGGCGGCGAAATATCAGCGGCAACCATAAACAAGGATATGAAGCGGGGCGAGTGGCAGACTTATTATCTCACCGAGCAGGAACTCAAAGATATAAGAACGTACAGCGTAGACGGCAACAGAAACAGCGATATAACCAACGTTCAGTTTTGTTTCACGAAGGACGGCGCAGGCGGTTTTATGACGCTGTATATCGACAGTATTACGCTTGCCGAAGAACTTCAAAAGCCTGCGGGTTTAACGGTCGACGGCAAAACCGTTAAGTGGAATAAGATAGAAGGCGCAACGGGCTACGAAGTCGAAACGATAGACAAAAAAGAAATCGTAAAGGAAACTTCTTATAAGCTTACGAACGAAAAAGGAGTCGTTTCGGTGAAGGCAATCGGCGACGATAAATTCGCGTTGAATTCCGTCAGCGAA
>CALDMH010000099.1 GCA_937915565.1 uncultured Clostridia bacterium
TCGACTTATACAAGGACTTAGAGCTTCCGCTTAACGACGTTTTGTTCGATATGGAACAGGCGGGATTTAAGATTGACAGGACGGCTCTTTCAAAAATGAGTTCGGAATACGAAAAGAGAATAAGCGAGTTGAACGATAAAATAATCGGCTATGCGGGCGAGAATTTCAACGTCAACAGCACGAAACAACTCGGCGTAATCCTGTTTGAAAAAATGGGGTTGAAATCGAAGAAGAGAAACAAGACCAAAACGGGTTATTCGACGAGCGCGGACATTCTCGAAGAGATGAAAGACGAGCACCCTATTATACCTTCGCTTTTGGAATATCGTCGAATTCAGAAACTTTATTCCACTTACGTTAAGGGTTTCGAACCGTTAATCGACAAAAAGACCGGGCTCGTTCACACTTGTTTTAACCAGACTCTCACGTCAACGGGCAGGCTTTCGTCAAAAGAGCCGAATCTTCAAAACATTCCCGTGAGGGATAAAGAAGGGAAAGAAATAAGAAAACTTTTTATTTCTTCTTTTGAAGGCGGAAAAATTGCCGGCGCGGATTATTCTCAAATCGAATTAAGGCTTCTCGCGCATTTCAGCGGTTGCAAGCCGCTTATCGAAACGTTTAAAAGCGGCGGCGATATTCACGCGCTGACGGCTTCGCAAGTTTTCGGCGTTCCGCTTTCAGAGGTGACGAAGGAAATGCGTCAAAGTGCGAAAGCGGTCAATTTCGGCATAATTTACGGCATTTCGGACTACGGTTTGGCCGAACAGCTTAAAATTTCGCCTAAAAGAGCAGGGGAATACATTAGGAAATATTTCGAAATGTATCCGAGCGTTAAGGAGTATATGGACGGAAACGTTCGTTTTGCCAGAGAAAACGGATACGTGAAAACCCTGCTCGGCAGGAAGCGATATATAAGAGAAATAAATTCTTCAAATTTCAATCTTCGTTCGTTCGGGGAAAGGGCGGCTATGAATATGCCGCTTCAAGGTACGGCTGCCGATATAATTAAAATCGCAATGATAAAGGTGCATAGCAAATTTAAAGAGAACGGGTTAAAATCCAAACTTATTTTGCAGGTGCACGACGAATTGATTGTCGACGCTCACCCGAGCGAAGTGGAAACGGTGTTGGAAATTCTTAAAAACGAAATGCAATCCGCAGTTTCGTTATCCGTGCCTTTAACGGTGGAAACGGAGTGTGGAGAAAGGTGGTTCGACGCAAAATAATGATTAAAATTGCCATAACGGGCGGAATCGGGAGCGGAAAATCCACTGCCGTCGCCGCTTTGAAACAGCTCGGGTATAAATGCGAATCGGCAGACGAGGTATATCGCGAGCTTTTGAGAAACGAAAATTTTGTTGAAAATCTCTCTGAATATATGGGCGTTAAACCGCTTTGCGTCGACGGAAAAAAAACACTTGACAAAAAGGCGTTGTCGGAAAAGGTTTTTTCCGACGTAAACGAACTGAAAAAACTTAACGAATACACGCACCCCGCAATAATGGACGTTTTGCTTCGTAAAATGAAATGGTATCCGGACGAGGTGGTTTTTGCCGAAGTGCCGGTTCTTTTTGAGCGCGGATACGAAAATCTTTTCGATTACGTGATAATAATTACGAAAGAGTTGCAAAGTCGGGTTGAAAAAACTATGCTTCGCGACGGAAAAACGGAGGATGACGTAAAAAAAGTGATTGAAATGCAGTTCGATTACGGAAAAATCGAACCACGCGATAATTTTTTCGTTGTCAAAAATGACGGAAGCGTGGAAGATTTAAAGAATAAAATGGTAGAGGTTATTGAAGAAATAATCAAAAAAAGAGAAAAAAAGGTTTCAAACGATTGATTTTTATTGTGTTTTAAGTTATAATGTAGCAAGTAATTTTGCCGAAGAGGCTTAAATTACAATAGAAACGGAAGCTTATCGAAGCGGTCATAACGAGGCGGTCTTGAAAACCGTTTGCCCAAAAGGCACAGGGGTTCGAATCCCTTAGCTTCCGCCATATTAGCCGCTCAAAAAAGATGCGCGGCGCAAAAAGCCCGATTTTATCGGGCTTTTTTGCTACAAAAAATACAAAATTTCAAAGGGTATTTTCATAGATGCCTTTTGGGTTTGTACTGTTTTGAACTCCCGTGTTCTCACATTACATAAAAATTCAGGCGTATATGTCGGCTGAGAATAAAACGAACCTTCGGACTTACAAGCGAGCATAACGCCGATTTCGGCATTTCATTATCGACAAAAATATAAAAATTTTAACACTTGAACAATCGAACAAATTTTTCTTTCGGCGGCATATAATGAAGTGCGGGGAGGGTATTCCCGCAAATTTTTTAACCGAGCGGGATTGACTAAAAATCTTAAATCGAATGAAATTAACGAATAAAAAACTTAAATCAGGTGGTATTCGCGAAAAGTTTAATTCGATCGACATTCAAACTGTGTTAAGGTTTGATGAAACTTAACTCGGTCGTCCGCTCGTCGGAGGAAAAATAATGGCGAAGAAAATTACAGATAACCAAACCGATTTTACCGGTCTTTACGGAGCGGAATCCGAACCTATAACGTTTGCGTCGAATCTTGTCAGCACGACGATAATCAGCGGACTTACCGCGGTTCTCTCGGCAGATAAAAAATATTGGGTGAACGGCCCTTTGACGTTTACCGTAGTTATAACGAACGAATCGGGGGACGTTTACTCGAAAGGCGTGCTTGCGGATAAACTCGACACCGCTAACGTCGTGTTCGATACCGGGTACGGCGTGGAAATAGACGGGGCGAAAACGTCTGATTTTACCTATTCCGAGGGCCTTTTAAGCGTTAATTTGCCCGATATTGCCGAAGGGGGAACTCTCACGGTAACCTTTCGCGTTACGCAAGCGTAATAAATCTTTACGACGAAATCAACGCCTTTCCGCAAAACGTTACGAGTCTTGCGGGCAATGCGGGGTGCGTCGCTGTTTATTCTTGTTATTATCGTGTTTTTTGCCCTTGAAAGAGCAAAAAGAATATGATTTAAAAGAAAGCAAAGCGTGCGATTCGGATAGTATGGCGGTGAAATTCGGAGTTTTTAAACGTTTTCGCAATTTTGCCGCGCTTACTTACGGAGAGGAAACGATTGTAACCAACGAAGTAACGATAACGGACAAAAGAGAGAGTCAAACGTCGTCATTCCGTAAAATCGGTTGCGGCTTGCCTCGCTGATTAAAAACCCGTAACGAAAAAAGTTACGGGTTTTTCTTTTAGGAATAAAGTTAATCGTATTCCGTTGTCCATTTAAGTTTCGCAACGTATTTTCCGCCGTCGTAAACCTTATCTTCCGCAACGTTCAGAAGTACGCCCTTTGTTTTATCCCAAGAAAGGCGAATCGTTTGCGCGCCGTCGGTAACGCCCTCGGCAACGAGAGTCGGCGAGGAATTCAGGATTACCGTATCGTCGTCCGTAAAGGTTACCGCCTCGGCAATTATGCTTTCGCTTGTTTGCAATTCGCTTTCTATCTGAACGTATAACGCCCATTTCCCGCCGTTTTTGCGGGTGTCGGTCAGTTCGATTTCCCAGTTCGGGGATAATCTGCCAAGAGGAGCGGAGCGGCGAGGAGTGCCGATTGCGTTAAACGGAATATCGGGGAGTTTGGTAATGGATACGCTTCCGGTAACGGTTACGGTATTTTTCGTTGTAAGAAAACTTTTATTTGCCCTTACGGTAATAATTTCGCCAACGGTCGGATTTCTGTTCGTGTTAACCGAGTAAACGCCCGTATCGTCGGAATTTGCGGAAAGCGTTTGTTCGGCGTCGATAAGTTTTATAGACGCGTTGCTGTCGGTCAATCCGCTCACGACAGACGAAATATCGTTTACGGCGTTTATCGAAAGGGGAAGAACTCCTGCCGAAAAAACTGTCGCCTTCGTCAAATCGAAATTCGTTGCTCCGACGGGATAACCGCCGTCTCCTTCAACGATATTCGATGTCGTCGCCGTAACCGCGCTTTGCGTAAGCGTTTGCGAAATGCTTACGTTTTCACCGTCGGCTTTATAAATCGCCGTCGTCGGAACATCGTCGAATCCTCCCGCCGCGGAGTAAGGAGTTACGGATTTGTTCCAGTAATTAACTTGTTTTGCCGAAACCGTAACCGTTCCGCCCGAAGCGAATGAGAAAACCTTTCCGTTATTGTTGTAGAGCAAAATGTTTTTCGGCGATTGAAAATTGACTTTTGCGGAAGTTGAAAAGTACATAAGCGGCGAGCTTCCGCTTTGAGGCATAACGAGAAACAGGCTTGCGTTTTGCATCAAATTGAAATCTCCCGAGCATTTGAAAAGAGGAACGCCGTTGTTTGCGGAAGAGGTGACGGATAGAGAAGCGTCGTGTTCTATAAGGCAGGAAGAGACGATGTGCGCTCCCGTTCCCGCAGCGTAAAAAAGTCCGTTTTTAACGTTTATAACGGTTGAAGAGCCGTGCATAAAAACGAGCTTCGGTTTTGCCGCGGTGTCGGAATAAATCAGGTAGGTGTTAGGGGCGGAAATGTTTATCACGGCGTCCGCTTCTATCGTGATTGAAGCGCCCGCAAAAGCAAACCACATAACCGAACCCGAAGTGGACAAGCAGTTTATGGTGGTTGTTCCTGCTAAAATCAAACGATTTGTTTCGCAAAATTCCTGCGCGCTCGCGCTCGAACCGTTTTTTTCAATCGTTATATCGCAATTTTTAACGGTAGTAGAGCCGTATCTGTTGTAGATTGCTTGCGGGCCGTTATATTTAACGTTTTCAAAGACAATCGAAACTCCGGAGTTTGCCGTGTCGTCGTAAACGCAAACCATTCCGTAATAATTTCTTCCGCTCCAAGTCGCGTTTTTCACGGTAATCGTAGAAGTTCCGAAGCCCGTGGGAACGTATAACGCGCTGCTTGCCGACAAGGAGTTCATATCCGTTATTTTATGGTTTTCGCCGTTTATCGTGAGCGTTTTCTCCGTTGCGGGAATTTTTATTCCGCTTTCAAAGGTTATATCCGCGGCGAGAATAATTTCGTCGGTTACGCCGTCCTCAACCGCAGCTTTGAATTCGGTAAATGAAGCGATAGTTTTTGTTGCCATAATTTTTCCTCCGTGTTTTTAGCCAAAGGAATTTGAATTCTTTCGGCTAATGGTTTTGATTCGACGATATAAGCCGTTTCTATAAAATTATATTAAAATTCGTGATATAATGTTACATTTTTGCGGGACGGTTTACAGTGTTCGATTCATAAAATGTAGTGTGGGAGGATTCGGATAATGAAAGAATATTTAGGAACTATAAGCGTTCCCGCGATTGCCGCGGCAGTGTATTTTATCGTTAAACTGATACGCTATGCCGCCTCGGGAAACGAGAAGTTTGAAAAGTTCGTTCCGTTGATTTCTGTGGGATTAGGCGTCGTTTTCGGAGTCGTTTGCTATTATGCCGTTCCGTCGTGCATACCGGCGGAAAACGTCGTCGTGGCAATCGTAATAGGCGCGGCGAGCGGTTTCACCGCAATCGGTGCGGACCAGATGTTTAAACAATTCGGGAAAAAGGCGGAAAACAATCCGTCAGAACCGACTTTGAAAAAAGACGAAGAAGAACAAAAGACGAAGACGAAAGAAGTTGCAGAAAAGGAATCTGAAAAGCCTGACTAAAATCGATATTATCTTTTTTTGAGCAGGTTTTTAAAATGAAAATGCCACGAACCCCGATGATAAGTCGGGGTTCGTATTGTTTTTACACGCAAATATGCGTTCGGTTGTCGGGTTAATTTTCGTTATATTATTTTTGCTTCTTTTTCAATGATAATGCCAAAACAAATTTATCGAGAAGATATAAAATCGACGGCAAGACGACCGTTATCATAACGACAGAACATATAGTGTCTATGCCGATGAGAAGTCCGACGGTAGAAATGGAATTTTGGCTGGAAACGAAGTGAATTACGAATCCGCATACCGTCAGGATAAGTCCCGAGGTGAAAACTGTGGGCATAGCGGCTTCGACGGACGTTTCGAGCGATTGTTTTCTATCGTAAAGACTCCTGTTCGCAACGTAGTTGCTCGACATTAATATGCCGTAATCAATCGTTGCGCCCATCAATATGCAAGTTGCAACTATATAACTCATAAAGAATATTCCGTTTCCGAGAAGTTGCGTGCTCATTGCGATAAATATCGCGCCCTGAATGACGGCTACCAGAATAACGGGAAGCGACAGTGATTTGAAAGTCAACATAACTATAACGAAAATAGAAACGAGGGTGAAAATCGTAATGAACAGGTTATCGTGGTCGAAGGATTTTTCGAGGTCGTACGTAGAAACTATTTCTCCCGCGATATAGGCGTCGTTTCCGAAAATTTTCTTCGCTTCGTCGGATAAATAGGATACGAATTCCGTCGTTTCTTCGCTTTCGTTGGGCAGGTCTACGGACAAAAGCATACGCGAATATTTTTTGCCGTAAAACAAGTCTTTCGCCTTTGCCACGTCCGATTGAGCGTCCGTCACTTTTTTACGATTTTCCGCCGTGATTTTTTGCTTTAAAAGTGAGTTTGCGTCCATATTTTCACTTACGAAATCAAGTAAGTCGCAAGTTAAAATCGGGGTTAAAAGCTCGTTTTTGTCGCCGTCGGCATACTTTATATAAACGTCCGAAACTTTGTCCTTTTCAAGCGCGGAGGTCGTCCTGCTTTTTATTTCGCCCTGAATAGTCGTCATTATATTATAAGCGTTTTCAAAGTCGTAAGTCGCGCTGTCGGAAAGGTAACGGTTTATCGTAAGCATATCGGCGAGTTTGTCGCGATTTTCATCGGAAAGCGACGCGTGTACGACGTTATTAGTTTTATCGTCGGCAACGGCGTATTCGTCGAAAGTTTTGCCACTTATTTTGCCGTTCGGCATTGCCGAAATTTTATAAAAATACAAAATATAGAGTTGTTGTATTGCTTCGTTCGTTGCCGAAATCCGAGGGTTTTCTCCCGAAAGAGCGGTTGCGGCTTGGCTTAAAACTTGTAAAAACGCTTCGTAGCCGTAATTATCGTTTATTGCGGAGTAAAGCGATGAGTATCCGTTAATCGTCGTCGCCGCTTCGTCGGGGATTTGTCTGCTTTGAACGAGGAAATTCATTAGCGATAAAAACGGAATAGTTTCGCTTGTCGGCTTGCCGGTAGCTGCAAAGTAACCCGCCCAAATTTGCGAAAGTTGCTCGTCGGTAAGCGCAACGCCCTGATTTTGATAAAACCAACCTCGGAAAGCGGTTTTATCCATAGGGGCTTTCATTTGCGCCTCAAAGCTTTTTAAGCCCTGCGATAAAGTTTTTAATTGTTCCACCGTTTCGAAGTCAATCATCGCCCCCGCGTCCTTATCTTCGGAAACGGAGATTATAAAATCGAGCATAGATTTGAAGTTGACGGACTTTTCCGGAACTTCATCGTAAAAATACAAGCCGTATAATTGTTTTATCGAAAACAAACTTATATCGTTTTCGTCATCAATGGCGGCAGAAAGATTCGTATAAAGTTCATCTGCGGTGAGGTTGCTTTCGGTAACATCGTAAATCGCTTTAAGCGTTTTAACCGTGTTTTTCGTGTCTTCATCGGCAAATTCACGCGCGTCGGCGTCGTTATCCATAAGCTCGTTTGAATAGTTTACAAAATCCGTAAGCGTCATCTTGATTTCGGACGGCGAACGGTATAAATTATACATCGTAAATAAAAGTCGGGCGTCGTTTTCGCTCAAATCGAGTTTTTTAACGGCTTTCTCAACGTCGTACGATTCCCTTACCGTGTTCGTGTAAGCGGTGTAGTCGGTAAGCG
This sequence comes from uncultured Clostridia bacterium, assembly GCA_937915565.1. Taxonomy (GTDB): domain Bacteria; phylum Bacillota; class Clostridia; order Christensenellales; family Borkfalkiaceae; genus UBA10281. The sequence continues at coordinate 7,804 of CALDMH010000099.1, forward strand.
CGGATTTTCCGCTTTTCGTTTTATATTCGGAAACGGCCTTTGCAAATTTTTGCTCGTTATCGTAATTATTTTCGGAATTTTTATAGACGACCACGACTGAATTGTTGTTTCCGAAAACGTCCGAAATTGCGGTGTTGCCCGTTTTCGTATCGGTGAAAATAAACGAATTTCCCGCTTGCAAAAATCCGCATACGCCGACGAGAACGAGTGCGGCGGGAGTTATAAACTTGCTTGCCTTAAAAGCTGTTTTGCAAAAGGTTTTTCCTTTGGGCGCAAATGCTTTTTTGCGGGTTCTTTTCAGGGGTTTATCGAGCAAAAGAACGAGCGCAGGCAAAAGCGTCACCGACGTAACGGCCGAAATAACGATTCCCTTCATTAAAGCTATGCCCATATCGAAACCGATACGGAAGGACATAAACAAAAGAGCGAGAAGCCCTGCCACCGTTGTCAGCGCGCTTGCCGAAATCGGTTTTATCACGGCTTTTATGGCGGATTTCATCGCTTCGCCGTTATTTTCGGTTTTTTCTTTTTCCTTTCTGTAAGAATGAAACAAAACTATACTGTAATCAACCGAAAGGGCAAGTTGAAGTATTGCCGAAATAGAGTTCGTTATATATGATATTTCGCCGAAAAACACGTTAGTGCCGCGGTTTATAAGCACGGCTATACCGGAAGCGATAAGCAAGACGAACGGTTCTAACCAAGAATCGGACGTGATAAGCAAAATCGCCACCACGAGGCAGAGCGATATTGCGAGAATATAAACCATTTCGTTGGTTATCGAATCCTGCAAGGACTGTTTTTCAATCGTCGTCCCGCCGTATTCCGCGTCGACGTAATCTTTCAGCGCAGATTTGATATTTGCCGTAACCTGTTTCGCGTTGTCCGAATAGTCGTCGCCGTCGATAATAACTTTGAACAAAGCGTTTCCGTCCTTATAATAAGTATCGTCGTATTTATCGAAATTAACGTTAAGTACGTTTTCCACGCCTTTGATTTTTTCCGAAATTTCGTCCGCCGTTTTTGCGGAAACGTTCTTCGCCATAACCTGCATACTGCCTGTTAAACCGAACTCGTCGTCGATTATATCGAGCGCGATTTTCGTCTGTGTGTCTTTGCCGAGATAATCGGAAAGATTGTAATTTATAGCGACTTTTCCCATCGTAATTGCGGAAAGAATCGCAGCTATCGCAAACAACGCTATCGCCGCCCATACCTTTACGGTTTTTTTGTCGTTTTGTTTTGCCATAATCTTACTCCTGTTAAAACTTTATTAAGAATTGTTACTTTGATTGCAATTCTTTACGCTTTTTAGTATAATAGGGTAAAACGAAAAAGATAACGACTATTTCGCCACGTCGGTAAGATTTCTTACCAAAGACGTAAAATCGTAAGGAAAGGAAAAATGAAGCAATACAGAAATTCCGAAAGAACGAAGAAATGGATTAGGTGAGCGTTTACGGAACTGCTCGGCGAGAAAAAATCGATAGATAAAATAACCGTCAACGAGCTTGCGGAGCGCGCGGACATAACGAAAACGACTTTTTACTATCATTACGACGATATTTACGCCGTTGCGGAGGAGTTTGAAAACGAACTTATACAAGAACTGAACGAAACGCTCGAAACTCTCGAAAGCGAAAAGCCGAGCAATTATTCGGAATATATTAAAAAGGTAACCGATTTTATAAAATTAAACGAAGAGAGTTATAAACTTGCCGCAAACGCCTCAGATTTATCTATCTTTGCGGAGAAGTTAAAAACCATTTTCACAAAGAGAATGGTTTTTATGTCCAACCCCGCGGCGTTTTCGCAAAATATCGAAAAAAGAGCCGTTCAGGTCTGCTTTTTCATAAGTGAGTGCGTAGACACCGTTATGCAATATTTAAGAGGAAATCTGACGAAGTCTTTGGATACGGTCGCGGAAGTGATAACGGAAGCTATCGAAAAATTGACGAACGAATAAATTAACGAAAAAACACTCCGAAGAAAATTTCGGAGTGTTTTAAATTTAATGTTTGCTTGATGGGATTTTGCGCTTACGCGTATTACGCATACTTATTTTCGCAAATGAAAACGTGAATCGTTCCGCCTTCAAAGATATAAAGACCGTCCGGGGCGGGAGTTTCGCCGTCAACGCTAACGACGGGATAACTGCTTAATCGATTGTTGGAGTTATAAGAAAACGTGCCGTCCTGCCTATTTGCGCAGCCTTGAATGAATCTTATAAACATTTCGCCTTTGTGATTTTCGTTGTTGGAGGGGATAACGCATAAAACCCACGCGTCATCCTGCGGAGGGGTGAGTTTTACGTAAACCGTAAATTCCTCGTCGACTTCGCTTATCGTAAGGCCATCGAGCGGTTTTGTCATTTCGGCGTCCGTAAACACTTGCATAGCCGCCATAAACTTTGCGTTTTCCGCTTTGGATTCTTCAATCCATTCTTTTTTCGTTTCCTCGTCGACGTCGTCGTAATATTCATCGTCGTAATTTTCTTTGCTTATCAAAGTGTTGTAATTGCAGTGAGTATCCCAGTCCGTAAAATACTTTTTAATGTCGTCTGCGGTTGCTTTTTCGCCAACGGGAACGCTCATTCGCGTATTATAGGAATATCCGTTCACAAAGAAGTTTATATAGCCTACGTATTCGTGGTAAGTTTCTTCCGTAGTCACGTCTATCGACGCGTAATATTTTTCGTCGAAATCGTCGTAAGTATAATTTGTGGTTGATTCGTCGTTTGAAACGTAGTTTTCTTCCTCGTTGTCAGGGTAATCGTATTTAACGTTTGCAAGAGAGTGGCATTTCGTAAATTTCCCGTCTTTCACGGTAAGGCTGTACGTTTCCTGTCCGATAAAAGAATATTTAAGTTCACCAACATCCGTTCCTTGTCTCGCGCTTTTAATGTCAGCCGCAAAAGTAACCGCTCCGTCGTCGTTTCTTTTAAGAGAAAATTCAAATATAAACCGGGTGTTATCCGATTCGCTTTTCCAGCAATTTTCAAATGCTTTGCAAACTTGCTCGTAGGTTTGTTCGGGAGAAAAACCGAAGCCTTCAACGAATTGCGAAGGCGAGTATTCGCGTTTTTCGGCGGCTTCGTCCGGTGCGACGTAATAGCCGGCTTCGTCTATATCTTCTCCGTCGGGAGAGAACATTTTTACGTATTCGTATCGTTTCGTGCGGGTAACTCCGTTGTCTGAAACGGTCTTAATTGCCGTAAGTTCCGCATAAGTTTCGGTTAAAGATTCGTCATCTTCAACGTCATATTCTTTTGACCAACGGTAGTATTTATTGCCGCTACGCGATTCTTTTTCTTGCGATAAAGACCTTTCTGTATCGGTTTCGTAGGTGGTAACGTTTTTCCCCGAGAAAGAGAACGTATAATTATCGTTGCGTTCGGAGGCGTTTTTCATCCCTGCAAGCCAGTAAGCGAGGTTTTCCTCGTCCGTGTATTCGGTCTTGCCCGAAGAACCGCTTTCGCTTGAAGAATCTGGTTTTTCCGAAGAGCCGCTTTCGCTCGAAGAATCGGGTTTTTCCGAAGAGCCGCTTTCGCTCGACGGTTTAACCGAACTTGAAGAAGTCGGCTCGCCCGAAGTCGATTCGCTCGTAGTACCGCTGTCGTCGTTTTTGCCGCAGGCAACGAAGCCGAATGCCGCCGAAGCAAAAATCGTGATTGAGAGAAGCAGAAGCAATATTTTTTTCATAAAATCCTCCTTGATTTATAGACGTAAGTGAAATAATTGAAAGTTGAATTATAGCTCAATTATAGTTTATGGTGACGAGTAAAGTCAAGTATAATCCGAAAGTATTTTTCATTCCACGATTCGCTGCTAACGCTTATTTCGGCGTTTTGTGAAAAGCGGATTAAAGAAAGTAATTTTTTTTGCAGGTATTTACAAAATACGAAAATGGTGGTATAATTCTATTGAAAAAACAAAACGGAGGTAATATTTATGAGTAAAACACTCGTTGCGTATTTTTCCGCAAGCGGAGTGACGAAAAGCGAGGCCGAAAAGCTTGCCGCCGTTGCCGATGCGGATTTGTTTGAAATAAAACCCGTTGTGCCTTATACCAACGCGGATTTGGACTGGACGAACGATAAGAGTCGTTCGACGGTTGAGATGAAGGATTTGTATTCGAGGCCGAAAATTGCCGAAAAGCTTGAAAGCGTAGAGGGGTACGACACAGTGTTTGTGGGCTTCCCCGTGTGGTGGTACGTTGAGCCGAGAATTATCGACACGTTCCTTGAAGGTTACGATTTTTCGGGTAAAACGGTTATTCCGTTTGCAACGAGCGGCGGAAGTGGTTTGGGGAAAACTGCGGAAAATTTCCGCAAGTTGCTCGGCAAAAACGTTACCGTTAAGGAAGGCAGGGTGATAAACCGCGCAACCGAAACGGAGTTACGCTCGTGGGTTAAAACGCTCGGATTGTAATCAAAAGGCAGTTTTTAGCGTTCAGAGTTCGGTCGTATTTCTAAAAAGACCGATAAAACGTTTGACATAAGCGAAGTCTTGTGTTATGATAACGAAAAATAAATAATACTTTGCCACCGGGTAAAAGTGTGTAATGCACTCGCAAATGCGTCGTTAGGTCATAGAAGACGCGTTTACGGGCGCATTTTTTTTTGGAGGTTTTATGTTTAAAAAGTTAATCGGCTATTTTTCAAAGGGCGAATTGTTTTTATGGGTGTTTTCCGTAACGCTTATCGTCGCGTCTTTCTTTATTTTCGGCGGGAACGGAGCGCTGACTCTTATAGCTTCGCTTATCGGCGTAACGTCGATTCTCATAAACGCGAAGGGAAACCCGTTCGGGCAGGTTTTAATGATTATTTTTAGTTTATTATATGGGATAATTTCTTATTCTTTCGCTTATTACGGGGAGATGCTTACGTATCTCGGAATGACGATGCCTATGTCTGTTTTCGCTTTGATTTCCTGGCTTAAAAACCCATACGCGGGCAAGCGGACGGAGGTTAAAATCAATCGTATATCTAAATCCGAAACGGCGATAATGTTTCTGGTTGCGGCGATTGTAACGGCGGGGTTTTATTTTATCCTGAAATATTTTAACACGGCGAATATCGTGCCGAGTACGATTTCCGTAACGACGAGTTTTGTCGCCGTTTACCTGACTTTTCGCCGCAGTCCGTTTTTTTCTCTTGCATACGCGGCGAACGACGTCGTTCTGATTGTTCTTTGGACGCTTGCGAGCTTAACCGACGGAAGATATATTTCGGTGACGGTTTGTTTCGTTGCGTATTTGCTCAACGATATATACGGGTTTATCGGCTGGAAAAAGATGGAGGCAAGACAAAAAGAAGCGTGCGATAAGGTTTAAACTTGCTAAATACTTTGCGTTTTCTTTCAATAGTGGTATAATGACGTTGCAGAGAAGAAAAGGAGTTGGAAAGTATGCTTTGGTTGCTTCTTGCGCTCATTGCGGCGGCGGCAACGTCGTTCACTACTATATTTGCCAAACTCGGTATAAAAAACGTCAATTCCGATTTTGCGACTTTTTACAGGTCGGGAATCGTCATCGTATGCGCATTGATTTTGTGTTTTATAACCGGAAGCGTTTCCACGGCGGCTTCGCTCACGCTTGAAAATCGGTTGTTTCTTGCGCTTTCGGGCATATGCACGGGTTTGTCGTGGCTTTGTTATTACAAGGCGTTAAAACTCGGAAACATCAACAAGGTTGCGCCGATAGATAAATCGAGCTTCGTGCTTACGAGCGTTTGGTTCGTCATTTTCTTTTTCAACGACACGACGAACGGCGGCGACCCGCTTACGATTTGTATGCTTTTCTTGGCGGTTGCTCTTATGCTTTGCGGAACGATTTTAATGATAGATAAAAAGGACGCCGATAAGGAATCTTCGTCAAAATGGCTTATATACGCCGTTTTATCCGCGTTTTTCGCCAGTCTCGTTTCGCTTTTTTGCAAAATCGGGTTATCCGGCATTTCTTCCGATTTTGGCACGCTTATAAGAACGGTTGTCGTTTTTATTTTCGCGGGAGCTATCGTGCTTGCAAGAGGGGAATATAAAGGCGTTAAAGAAACGAGCGGGAAGGATTGGTTGTTCCTCACTTTGTCGGGTTTGGCAACGGGCGTGGCGTGGCTTTGCGAATACTATTCGCTTAACACCGAGGGGGTTAACCCCATTGCGGTAAATTCGATAGGTAAGTTATCGATTTTGCTGACGATAACGTTTTCGTACGTCGTTTTAAAAGAGAAAATAAGCAAAAAATCGCTGCTTGGTCTTGCATTGCTAACGGCGGGGT